>NZ_KV794093.1:32043-202089 GCF_001808655.1 Streptococcus sp. HMSC078H03 | reverse complement strand
ACTGTAGATTCAACTTCATCAGCAAGTTCAGAAGCAGCGTCAACTGTAGATTCAACGTCATCTGCAACCTCAGAAGCACCATCAACTGTTGACTCAACTTCATCAGCAAGTTCAGAAGTAGCGTCAACTGTAGATTCAACTTCGTCTGCAACTTCAGAAGCACCATCAACCGTTGATTCAACCTCTGCCACAACTTCAGATGCTGCTTCAACAGGTAATTCAACTTCAGAAGCGGCTTCAACTGGTAACTCAAGTTCTGCTGTAACGTCTGACTCTTCTTCAGCAGCAACTTCAGAGACAGGTTCAACATCAGAAACAAGTTCTGAAGCTCCTGAACTTGAAAAACCACCATATGCGCCTGAAACAAACATTGACTATGATAAGTTGCCAAAACCAACATTGCCACCAACAGATTATCGCATGTACTCAGATCCACGATTTGTAGATGACAACGGTACCTATTACTACCGTGTGGCTATGACTGATGAAGAAAATGCTCGTGGTATCGATGGTTACTACAAATGGGTTGATGGTAAGTGGAAACTCTACAATGGTACTGCCAATGATGACCCTGAGCTTGACCCAGACTTCCATAAACCAGCAGGAAACGATGAATACATGTACGATGACAACGCATCAAGTGTTAAATTGTATTCTGAAAATGTTGTTGGTACTGGTAAAGCAGGTGAAGCTTTGCCATTCCAAAATGTGGATGAATTCAAAGATTATGTTATTAAGAATTTTGCTCCAAAATTCTTAGATAATGCTGGCTGGGATTGTAATGTAACTTGGGAAATTGAAGATGTTGACAACTTCAACGCTTCTAAAGGCAGTGCTTGGGCACGTGACTATGTTATTACAGCTAATCTCAAGAGCGGTGTTGACGACAAAAAATATAGTGATGTTGAATTTGGTTATGTTAAATTTGTTTATCATGTAGAACCAACTGAAAACTCTGATTACGTTGAAGTGGACTCAGCTAAGGCTGCCTTTAATGAAATCAATGCGCAACGTACATCAGCTGGTTTACCAGCACTTACATGGTCTGATGATCTATACAATAGCACAACCCTTCCACATGCCAAAGATATTTCACACACTTACAGCAGTGATGGTATTGTTTATCGTCGTGAATCTGATGGTTCAGTTGTAGCCAATAAATGGTTGAGTAGTGGTATTCGTGAACTTCTCATGAGTCCAGATGCTACTCAAGCAGCAGTAGCTTGTGTTGTCGCTGGTGACGGTACTTACTACTGGACTTTAAATTACCAATAAGAAGAGTTTAAATTAATTGTCCCAACAATGGAGGAGTCTGAGGTTAGTCTTGGACTCTTTTCCTTTATCTATTGAACGTTTAAGCTTTCAATATGGTATAATAGAGCCTAGAAAGAAGGCGAAAATATGCAGGTTAAGAGAGTTCAGGATTATATCTCAAAAGAGTGGTTCGATGAAACCGATGGCTCCTATTTCGAACGTCTAAATAGTCGTTTGCAGGTGCTTTTGAAAAAAGATTACCCTGATTTACGAGGAAATGATTTTATTAGTAATATCAGCCTTTTAGACTATAGGTTAGTTTTTCTTGATGAAGTTATTTCTAATGCTAATGAGAAAAACGAACACGTTCGGGAAACTGTTCACGATGTCACCAAAAGTTTGTTGTACGAGGATCAGGATATCCAGGAACAATTGGATAGTAGAATTACTTTTGGCCAAAAAGTAGCGGATGAAGTGGCCCGGTTTGGTGGATCTTGGACTTTTATCTTGTCATTTGTTGCTTTTATGGCTATTTGGATGGGGCTGAATGTTGTTCAACCCTTTGGAATTGCCTTTGATAAATATCCATTTATTCTGTTGAATCTGGCCTTGTCTACTCTAGCGGCCGTTCAGGCACCATTGATTATGATGAGTCAGAATCGAGCATCGGATTACGACCGTTTACAAGCGCGTAACGACTATCACGTCAATACCCAGTCTAAGGAAGAAATCCGACTTTTGCATGAAAAAATTGACCACTTGGTTCAACAAGACCAATCAGATCTTCTGACAATTCAAAAATTGCAGACAGAAATGATTATGGGGGTTAGCCAACAAGTTGAGAAGATGTCAGACGATATTCGTGCCTTGAAAGAAGAAAGACTAGAAAGGGAGTCTCATGGGAACGAAAAAAATTAATTTAGTTGTTGTAACAGGGATGAGTGGTGCAGGTAAGACTGTAGCAATTCAATCTTTTGAGGATATTGGATACTTCACCATTGATAATATGCCACCCTCTTTGGTACCTAAGGTTATCGAATTGGTAAAACATAGTGAAGAGACAGATAAGATTGCTCTTGTCGTTGATATGCGTAGTCGCTTGTTCTTCGATGAGATCAACGATATTCTGGATAAATTGGAAAGTAATGAGGAACTTAATTTCAAGATTCTATTCTTGGATGCCACGGATGGTGAATTGGTTTCTCGTTATAAAGAGACACGTCGTAGCCACCCATTAGCGGCAGATGGCCGTGTTTTGGATGGCATCAAGTTAGAGCGTGAGCTTTTGTCACCGCTTAAGAGTTTGAGTCAAAACGTGGTAGATACGACAGAATTGACTCCACGCCAACTGCGTAAGGCTATTTCTGAACAGTTCTCATCTGAACAAGACCAATCTTCTTTCCGTATTGAAGTTTTGAGTTTTGGTTTTAAATATGGATTGCCATTGGATGCAGACCTGGTTTTTGATGTCCGTTTCTTGCCAAACCCTTATTATGATCCTGCACTTCGCAACCTCACAGGTTTGGATAAAGAGGTTTTTGATTATGTCATGAAACATGAGGAATCAGAAGAGTTTTACAATCATTTGACACAGCTTATCAAACCAATCTTGCCTGGCTACAAGAAAGAAGGTAAGTCTGTTCTTACCATTGCTGTTGGGTGTACTGGTGGTCAACACCGTAGTGTAGCCTTTGCACATCGTCTGGCTCAAGATTTGAAAAATGATTGGACAGTCAATGAAACACATCGTGATAAGGATCGACGTAAGGAGACAGTGAATCGTTCATGAAAAAACCAAGAATTACAGTAATAGGTGGGGGAACTGGTATCCCAGTCATTCTTCGTAGTTTGCGTCATAAGGATGTTGATATCACTGCTGTGGTAACTGTAGCTGATGATGGCGGTTCTTCGGGAGATTTGCGTGATATCATGCAACTGACACCTCCAGGGGATTTGCGTAATGTTTTGGTAGCTATGAGTGATATGCCTAAACTTTATGAAAGAGTTTTCCAATATCGTTTTGATAAAACCGATGGTGCTTTGGCTGGTCATCCACTCGGAAATTTAATCATCGCTGGAATTTCAGAAATGCAGGGATCTACCTATAATGCCATGCAGCTTCTGACGAAGTTCTTCCACGTTACAGGAAAAATTTATCCTGCTAGTGAGACAGCTTTGACGCTTCATGCCGTTTTTCAAGATGGTCATGAAGTAGCAGGGGAGAGTAGTATTGCCCAGTATGATGGCATGATTGAACGCGTTTATGTGACCAATACCTATAATGACGAAGAGCCTAAGGCCAGTCGTAAGGTTGTTGATGCTATTATGAATAGTGATATGATTGTTTTAGGTCCTGGATCTCTTTATACATCGATTTTGCCCAACCTAGTTATACCAGAGATTCGTCAGGCTCTTATCGAGACCAAGGCTGATGTGACTTACATTTGTAATATTATGACTCAGTACGGAGAAACTGAACAATTCTCAGATGCCGACCATGTGGCTGTTCTTAATCGTCATCTTGGCTCTGATGTGATTGACAATGTCCTAGTTAATATTAAGAAAGTACCTAAGGAATACATGGCTAGTAATAAATTTGATGAATACCTTGTTCAGGTTGAGCATGATTTTGAGGGCTTACGTCGTGAAGCTAAAACAGTTGTGTCTTCTAATTTTCTGCGACTTGAAAATGGTGGTGCCTTCCACCATGGTGACTTGGTAGTGGATGAGCTCATGCACCTAGTGAGGAACAAGTCATGAGTTTTACGATTAAGGTTAAAGAAGAGATAATTGCTGCTTCAAGCAAAGACAAGGCTGAGTTGTCAGCATTGATTAAGATGTCTGGTTCGGTTGGATTGACTAATCAAGGCTTGACTCTTTCCATCTCAACAGAAAATGCAAAGATTGCGCGACATATCTACCAATTAATGGAAAGTCGTTATCAGAGTAATCCTGAATTGAGACATCACAACAAGACCAATCTCAAGAAAAATCGTGTTTACACGGTTTTTGTCGCTGACCATGTCAATGATATTTTGTCTGATTTACAATTGGCGGATTCTTTCTTTGGCTTTGAAACAGGTATTGAAACATCAGTAATGGAAGATGACGAAGCTGGAAGGTCCTATTTACGAGGCGCTTTTTTGGCGACTGGAACAGTACGTGATCCTGAAAAAGGTCGTTATCAATTAGAAATTTTTTCCGTTTACCAAGACCACGCAGAGGATTTAGCTTCTCTCATGAAAAAATTTATGCTCGATGCTAAGGTTTTGAGTCATAAAAATGGGTTTGTGACCTATCTTCAAAAAGCTGAGGACATTATGGATTTTCTCCTTGTTATTGGCGCAATGAACTCTAAGGATACCTTCGAAGAGGTCAAAATTATGCGAGAAACCAGAAATGATCTGAATCGTGCCAATAATGCGGAAACAGCCAATATTGCTAGAACGATTAGTGCTAGCATGAAAACAATTAATAATATTATCAAGATTATGGATACGGTTGGCTTGGAAATTTTACCGGTGGAGCTGCGCCAAATTGCCCAACTCCGTATTGCCAACCCAGATTACTCTATCCAGCAGATCGCAGATAGTATAGAACCTCCTCTGACCAAGAGTGGTGTTAACCATCGTCTCAGAAAAATCAATAAGATTGCGGACGATTTGTAAGTAGAAAGGAAGCTTTTATGGCTTGTACAACGATTTTAGTAGGTAAGAAAGCCTCATATGACGGCTCTACCATGATTGCACGTACTGAGGATTCTCAATCAGGCGTTTTTACGCCCAAAGAATTTCTCGTCGTGACCCCTGAAGACCAACCACGTCATTACCAGTCTGTGCTTAGCAATTTTTCAATTGATTTGCCAGATAATCCTCTACGTTATACTTCTGTCCCAGATGCGCTTGGGAAAGACGGTATTTGGGGCGAAGCTGGTATTAACTCAGCTAATGTTGCCATGAGTGCAACAGAAACAATCACGACCAATGCGCGTGTTCTCGGCGCTGATCCTCTTGTTAAAGATGGTTTTGGAGAAGAGGATATGTTGACTTTGGTCTTGCCATATATCAAGACGGCGCGTGAAGGTGTCCTTCGTTTGGGGCAACTCCTTGAAACTTACGGAACTTACGAGTCAAATGGTATTGCTTTTTCAGACACTGAAGAAATTTGGTGGTTGGAAACAATTGGTGGTCACCATTGGATTGCAAGACGTGTTCCAGACGATGCCTATGTTACTAACCCAAACCAACTTGGTATCGATCACTATGAGTTTGAAAATCCAGACGACTATCTTGCCTCACCAGACATTCGAGCTTTTATTAATAAACATCACTTGGATTTGACTTATTCTAATGAACACTTTAATCCACGTTATGCTTTTGGTAGCCAACGAGATAAGGACCGTCATTATAATACACCACGCGCTTGGGCTATGCAGAAATTTTTGAACCCAGAAAAAGACTATGATCCAAAATCATTCTTTATTCCATGGTGCCAAAAACCATACCGCAAAATTACAGTTGAAGATGTTAAATACGTTTTGAGTCTTCATTACCAAGATACGCCTTATGACCCTTATGGACCTCAAGGAGATGCGGTAAGTCAACGCCAATTCCGTCCAATCGGTATTAACCGTACAAGTCAAACAGCTCTCTTGCAAATGCGTCCTAACAAACCAGCAGAAACAACTGGTATTCAGTGGTTAGCCTATGGATCAATGCCATTCGGTACAATGGTGCCATTCTGGACTCAGGTAGGAACAACACCTGCTTATTTCCGTCAAACAACTGATAAAGTAGATACAGGCAATTTCTACTGGAGTAATCGCTTGATTGCTGCTATCTGTGATCCTCATTTCCAACAGCATGAGGCTGATTTGGATGCTTATGTAGAAACAACGATGGCTCTTGGCCATGCTATGATTAATCATGTCGACAATGCTTTAGCAAATGGTGAGAGTATTGATTTTGAATCTGAAAATCAAAAAATTAGTGATAAGATTCAGTCAGAAACAGATAAACTATTGGCAAAAGTCTTAGATGATGCAAGTAATTTGATGACCAATCGTTTTTCTATGAGTGATTAAAGTTATCAAAAAAACCTTTCCAATTTTATGGAAAGGTTTTTTCGTAGTCTAACCTTACTTGTTTTCTTCATCCAGTTTCGAGAGAATCTGATAAAGTGTAATGAAAAAGAAAAGATTGACTGAAATGAGAAGGCCTGATGCCCATGGCAAATCGCTTTCTAAATTTCGAAGAGGTGAATTCCAAGCAAAGTGTGCCGCAAAAGCACCGCAAGCATAAAGAATACCAATAAGACCGTACTTGGAATTAATGAGTTTTTGACGTGAACGCCATATAAGGACTAGCCCCATAGCAAGGAAGGACGTGTAAAGCCAGTGAGACGATACAGCACCAATAGTTCGACCAAGAATCCCTGAAACCGTATAAGAAAAACCATCAGGCAAATCTGAAAGAATATAGGAGAAGTCTTCACTAATCTGGAAGCCAAGACCTGCCGTAATAGCGACAAGCAAGAGCCCCTTGTAACTTTTTGTTGGCACCATATAGATAGCATAGAGAAAAGCAGCTAGTTTGAGGGGTTCTTCAACTAGGGGAGCCATAAGAGCGTCCTCAAAGCGGTAGAAGAAACTCTTTGAAGAAAGATGAGCAGTCACCCAGTCGTGAGAAATGGTATTGGCATAACCAGCTATCCATCCTGTAATAAAGACTCCACCAATTAGAGCAAATATGAGAACAAGTGGTTTCACCTGCCATCTCTTGCCTAAGTATCGAACCAGAAATATTCCTGGTAGGATATAACATAAGGCAATTAGTGTTGATAGTCCAATAATACCATATGCTGAACCAGACAAGGCACCTGAGGTGTATGATTGCGTATCATAAGTCAGGCCAATGGATGAAAGCAATAAAAAAAGATATAGGATTAATTTTCGAAACATGTATAACCTACTTTCCAAATGATATTTCCAGTATATCAAATAATTCTTTCTCGTCGAAATATTTCATTTTTTTTATTTTAGGACTTGCAAAATAAATGAAGTGTGATATACTTAACCAGTAAACTATTAACTGGTTAAGTATTTTGAAAGGAATATCATGAAAAAGAAACGCATTTTTGGCCTAGCAGGAATAGCAGCAGTTGTTTTAGCTGCTGGTGCAGGTATTTATTATACGACTAGTCACCACGGTTCAAAAGGAAATAGCGACTTGAAGGTTGTGACCAGCTTTTACCCTGTTTATGAATTTACAAAGCAGGTTGTTGGCGATGAGGGAGAGGTGTCTTATCTTATTCCCGCTGGTAGTGAAGCCCACGATTTTCAACCATCTACTAAGAATGTCGCTGACATTGAAAAAGCAGACACTTTTGTCTACCTAAATGAAAATATGGAAACCTGGGTTCCAAAAGTTGAAAAGTCTATCAACACTAAAAATACAAAAATCATTAAGGCAAGTCAAGGCATGGTTCTCTTACCTGGAACAGAGGAAGAAGATCATGATCACGGTGGAGAAGAGCATCACCACGAATATGATCCTCATGTTTGGCTCTCACCTAAACGTTCTCAAAAATTAGTTGAAACTATTAGGGACGGTTTGATTGCTCAACATCCAGATAAAAAAGCAGTCTTTACAACCAATGCCGAGAAATACCTTAAAAAATTAAAGACTTTGGATAAGGAGTATACTGAAGCCTTCAGTCAAGCGAAACAGAAAAGTTTTGTTACCCAGCACTCAGCTTTTGCCTACCTTGCTTTAGATTACGGTTTGACACAAGTACCAATTTCTGGTGTATCAGCTGAATCTGATCCATCTGCAAAACGTATCGCTAGCCTTTCTAAGTATGTCAAAGAATATGACATTAACTATATCTACTTTGAGGAAAATGCTTCAAGTAGCGTTGCCAAAACCTTAGCTAATGAAGTAGGTGTTAAGACAGCAGTTTTAAATCCAATTGAATCACTAACTAAGGAACAGTTGAAAAAAGGTGAAGATTATGTCAGTGTTATGACTGAGAATCTTAAAAACCTTCGTTTAACAACAGATGTTGAAGGTAAAGCTATCCAACCTGAAACAGGAAGCGATGATAAGAAAACAGTCCAAAATGGTTACTTTGATGACAAAGATGTCAAAGATAGGGAACTTTCTGATTGGTCTGGTGAATGGCAATCGGTCTATCCTTACCTCCAAGATGGTACTTTAGATCAAGTATTTGAATACAAAGCTCTATTGAATAAGGATAAAACCGCACAAGAGTATAAAGAGTACTACACTAAGGGCTATCAAACAGATGTTTCTAAAATTGCTATTGATGGTAAAAAGATGACCATGACTTTTACAAAGAATGATGGAAGTAGCGTGACACACACTTATCGTTATGATGGTTATAAGATTTTGACTTATGCTTCTGGTAAAAAAGGTGTCCGTTATCTCTTCACAGCAACTGACAGTCAAGCTGCAGATAACCCTTACCAATATGTCCAATTTTCAGATCATCAAATAGATCCAACAACTTCAGCACATTTCCATATTTTCTTCGGAAATAGTAGCCAAGATGAGATTCTAAAAGAGATGGACAATTGGCCAACTTACTATCCTGAAAAACTTAGTGGCTTGGAAATTGCACAAGAAATGGTTAGTCATTAATACTAGAATTGCACTCATTCGTGAGTGTTTTTCTTTTTTTAAAAAATCTTTCATTTCTTAAACTCTTAGAAAATCACTAGTGTCATTATTTTTAAATAGAAATTTAAAGCATGGTATTTTTTCTAAAAAAATCCTGTAAAAAATTAAATAATTACTACATTTTTTCATTCTTTAGTGGTACAATAATAGTACGATTTTCAGATGACCAGGAGAGACCCATGAACCAGTATTTAGTAGCGATACATTATATTCAACTGCTTCAAGCAGAACTCGATATTCTAAATCATGATGCACGTTTGCTTTTTGATTTAAAGATTGAACCCAATCTTGCTAAACGAGAGCTTGCTGACTTGAAAGTATCCCTATCTAAATTATCTGACAAAAACCTTTATATCGAAGGTACAATCTGGTATCAACCAAGTTTGTTTGCAATCATTGATCAAAATTTAGGGGTTATTGATGACTGGCTCAAGGAATTAGATGACTTCTTTGAATTTACCTATAGTACAACAGTTTTCACTGTTTTGAAAGAAAATGAAAATCGAAGTTACGACTTATTACTTGGTCTCTATAGCCGTCTTGAATACATTATCTCAGAAATAAAAAATAGCCGTTAGATGACTAACGGCTTTTAGTATATAGAAAAATATAGGTTCTGTTTTAAATATCAAATAATTTGACAAAATACCCAAATGTGTGTAAAATAAAATTTGAAAATACTCTAATAAAAATAATGTTAAGTTAAAGGAAGATAACAATTAAGTGAGTAAACAGGGGTTGAAATTGGGGGCTTTTGTTAAATATTATTTGGTGAGCCTTGCGTCACTGAGCTTTTTATGTCTTATTTTGTATGGGCTATATTCTTTAAATGGGCTCATTCCTTTTGCTCTAGACAGAACTTCAAGTCTTGAAGTTAAGCATTATTCAGGGCAGACTACATCTTCAATAAAACAAGATGGTGATTATAAGGTTCAGGATATTAGTGGTGAAACCAAAAGCTACAATGTTGATTTGAAAGTAACAAACGATGGGGACAAGGTTATTCAAACCTATGTCTTTGAGTATAAAAAATGATTCTATAATAAAAACTCACAAACTTAGCAAGATTGTGAGTTTTTTAGATGTCTTTTACCAAAGCCCTAATAGCTTTTGCATGAGAAGAGAAGCAAGACTGATTAATAACCAACAAACTCCTCCCACTAGAAGTGCTGAGCCTCCTTTAGTGATTAGTTGTTTGAGATTTGTTTGGAAACCAATAGCTGCCATGGCCATAATAATCATAAATTTCGAAAGGTCTTTTAAAGGTGAAAAGACGGCAGGTGTTACACCGAGTGACATTGAAACAGTTGTAATCAGTGAGGCCAAAAGGAACCAAAGGATAAAGTTAGGCACTGCTTTGGCTAGCGAGAATGCTTCCTTTGTATTATCCTTTCGCGACTGCCATACAGAAAGCCCAAGAGTTATAGGGATGATAGCAAGTGTTCGTGTCAACTTAACAATTGTTGCCTGCTCTAGAATGGATGTTCCATGTAAGCTATCCCAGGAACTAGCTGTAGCAGTTACAGAAGAAGTATCGTTGACAGCTGTTCCAGCAAATATGGCAAAGCCTTGATTGCTAAGTCCCAACCAGGATCCCAAGTGAGGGAAGAGTAGAGCTGCTAAGATGTTGAAAAAGAAAATTACAGAGATTGCTGTTGCAATAGATTCATCTTTAGCCTTGATTACAGGAGCAGTTGCAGCGATAGCAGATCCCCCACAAATAGAAGAACCAACACCTACTAAAGTAGCAATTTCACTATCTAACTTGAACATGCGATGAACGGCATAAGCAGTAAGCAGTGCCGTAGTAATAGTTACTAGAATAATGGGAAGTGATGTTACGCCAACCTTAAAGACTTGGGAAAGATTTAGTCCAAATCCAAGAAGAATAACAGCGTATTGTAATACTTTTTTAGAAGTGAATTGCATTCCTGCTTTAAATTTCTGAGAATCTCTTAGAATAATTCCTAGCAGAAGTCCTATAAATAAACCAAGGACAGGCCCACCAATAATAGGGAACAAGTTTCCAAGGAACCATGCTAGGAGAGATATAAGTATTGCAATACTTAATCCTGGTAAGAATTCTTTTATTTTCATTCATTTATCTCCTTAAAATTTGACTATATTATAGCTTATTATAAATATGATGTAAAGGTGACATTTGCTTTATTTATCAGGGAAAATGGGTCTGAAAGTTGCGACTTGTCAGTTTTTCTGATAGAATAGTATTAAAATATTATAATTGAAAATCTTATGAAGGAAGGGTTGTATGTATCGTCATTTAAAGAAGTATATGATTTTTATCGTGGGAGCTTTTATGTGTTCACTTTTTTTGGTTCTAGCTTTTACAACAGATAGAAAAAATGATAACAGTGTTAATGCTAAAGCTGAAGCTGCCTACAATCAAACTACGACGGCTTTTATTGATAGTATCGGAGAGACTGCGAGACAGATTGGTCAAGATTACAATATCTATGCTTCTGTTCTAATTGCTCAAGCTATTCTGGAATCAAATTCAGGTCAGTCAGGTCTGAGTCAAGCTCCTTATTACAACTTCTTTGGGATTAAGGGCTCTTATAATGGAAACTCCGTTACTATGCGTACTTGGGAAGATGACGGTACAGGAAAGACTTATGAGATTGATGAACCCTTCCGTTCTTATGGAAGTCTGAGTGATTCCCTAGCAGATTATGCTGCTTTGATGACGTCATCTACTTATGCAGGTACTTGGAAATCAAATACAAGTAGTTATGCAGATGCCACTCAGGCACTGACAGGGACTTATGCTACAGATAGTCTTTACGCTTCTAAATTAAATAGCATTATTGCATACTATGGGTTGACTGCCTATGATCAAGCTCCAGTTACCCAAGCAACTGGTTCAACAAGTGGCCTTGTTTGGAACAGCTATAGAGGCTCATACACAGATGCTGATACCTTATCTATAGATGAAGCTTGGGCAAGCTATAAAAATTATAAATAATGATGAGAGTCGAAAGGCTCTTTTTTGTGCTTTCAATTGGATAGTTTTGGCGATAAAAAGTCCCCAACATTATGTGCTGGGGACTAACATCTATTAGTTGTCAAAAGTGACTTCTTTAACGAGGTTATCAAGGAATTTTTCTCCCATTTTAGAGAGGGTTGCCTTTTCATGCTTCAAGTAAACAATATCAATTTCATCATCAATATCAAGCGGGATAGAGACAATGTTATCACCATTCAGATTACTATTTAAAATACCTGTAGCAATGGTGTAACCATCCAAACCAATTAATAGGTTGAAGAGTGTCGCGCGGTCTGAAACCACGATAGACTTTTTATGGGGAATCTGCGAGAGAATCTCTTCAGAATAGTAGAAGGAATTATGAATCCCCTGATCATAGCTAAGGTATGGGAATTCCTCTAAATCTTCTAAAGAGACAACTTCATGCTTAGCCAAGGGATTTGACTTGCTGACAAAGATATGCGGTCTAGCTTTGAAGAGACTGGTATATGTGAGACGGTTGTCGTCAAACATCTTAGTCAAGACATCTCGGTTATAGCTGTTAAGGAAGAGAACACCAATTTCTGAACGGAAGTTTTTAACGTCTTCAATAATTTCGTAAGTACGTGTTTCACGTAAGAAGAGCTCGTAACGTGTCATATCAGCTCTCTTAAGAAGTGAGACGAAGGCATTGACAACAAAAGCGTAGTGTTGAGAGGAAACACTAAACAATTCACGTGTCTCTGTGTGACTCTTGTAGCGTTCTTCCAAGAGATTCGTTTGTTCCACTACCTGACGGGCATAAGAGAGAAATTCAACGCCATCCTTGGTTAAGGTGATTCCCTTAGGGTTACGGATAAAGATATCAATTCCCATTTCTCTTTCCAAGTCACGAACAGCATTTGAAAGACTTGGTTGTGTGATGAAAAGTTGTTTTGCAGCTTCATTCATTGAGCCGGTTTCGACGATTTTGATAATATAATGTAATTGTTGAATTCGCATAGCCTTATTATAGCATATTTTAAGGATTATTCCTTAGGATAAGAGGCGAGTAAAAGGTCTTTTTAGGACTATACCAATTTTTATACTTGACATTGTCAAATATATGCAATATACTGTCCTCGTTAAGCTTTTTAAAGAGCTTATTGACTATACCAATTTTAAATGAAGGAGACATGACCTCTTTGATTTGAGGTTATTATTAAAAATATGTGTGGAATTGTTGGTGTTGTAGGTAACACAAATGCAACTGATATCTTGATTCAAGGACTTGAAAAGCTAGAATACCGTGGTTATGATTCAGCTGGTATCTTTGTAGCTGGTGCTACATCTAGTCAATTGGTTAAGGCTGTTGGCCGTATTGCGGAACTTGCTGCTAAAACTGAAGGAGTAGAAGGTACAGCAGGTATCGGACATACTCGTTGGGCGACTCACGGGAAACCAACAGAGGACAATGCTCACCCACACCGCTCAGAAACAGAACGTTTCGTTTTGGTTCACAATGGTGTTATTGAAAACTATCTTGAAATTAAGGAAGAATACCTTGCTGGTCACCATTTCAAAGGTCAAACTGATACTGAAATTGCAGTTCACTTGATTGGAAAATTCGTTGAAGAAGATGGTTTGTCAACTCTTGAAGCATTCAAGAAAGCTCTTCACATTATCCGTGGATCATATGCCTTTGCCCTCATGGATTCTGAAGATGCCTCAACAATTTACGTTGCAAAAAACAAATCACCACTTTTGATTGGTCTTGGTGATGGCTATAACATGGTCTGCTCAGATGCCATGGCTATGATTCGCGAAACTAATCAATACATGGAAATTCACGATCAAGAGTTAGTTATCGTGAAAGCTGATAGTGTTGAAGTTCAAGATTATGATGGCAATGTAAAAGAACGTGATAGCTATACAGCTGAACTTGACCTATCTGATATTGGTAAAGGCACTTACCCTTACTACATGCTCAAAGAAATCGATGAGCAACCAACAGTGATGCGTAAGCTTATCCAAGCCTACACAGATGACAAGGGGCAAGTGACTGTAGATGCTGATATTATCAAGGCTGTTCAAGAGGCTGATCGTATCTATATCCTTGCAGCAGGAACATCATATCATGCTGGTTTTGCTTCTAAGAAGATGCTAGAAGAGTTAACAGATACACCAGTTGAGCTTGGTATTTCTTCTGAGTGGGGTTATGGTATGCCACTCCTTAGCAAGAAACCTCTCTTTGTCTTTATTAGTCAATCAGGTGAAACAGCAGATAGCCGTCAGGTGCTTGTTAAAGCTAACGAATTAGGTATTCCAAGTTTGACAGTTACAAACGTTCCGGGATCTACTCTTTCTCGTGAAGCTGACCACACAATGCTTCTTCATGCTGGACCAGAAATTGCCGTGGCTTCTACAAAAGCTTATACTGCTCAGATTGCAGCTCTTGCCTTCTTGGCTAAAGCAGTCGGTGAAGCGAATGGTAATGAAAAAGCTAAAGCATTTGACTTGGTACATGAATTGTCACTTGTAGCACAATCTATCGAATCAACACTTTCTGAAAAAGAAGTTATTGACGAGAAAGTGGCAGCTCTTCTTGCAGAAACTCGTAACGCTTTCTATATTGGTCGTGGTCAAGATTACTATGTTGCTATGGAAGCTAGTCTTAAATTGAAAGAAATTTCATATATCCAATGTGAAGGCTTCGCAGCGGGTGAGTTGAAGCACGGAACTATCGCTTTGATTGAAGATGGTACACCTGTTATTGCCCTCTTGTCAGATCCTGTTCTTGCTAGCCATACTCGTGGTAATATTCAAGAGGTGGCTGCACGTGGTGCTAATGTGTTGACCATTTCTGAAGAAAATGTTGCTAAGGAAGGCGATGATATTGTTCTCAATAATGTTCACCCTTACTTGTCACCAATTTCTATGGTCGTACCAACACAATTGATTGCTTATTTTGCAACTCTTCACCGTGGACTTGACGTTGATAAACCACGTAACTTGGCTAAATCAGTTACTGTTGAATAAAAATACTAACATCTCTTACAATGTAAGGGATGTTGTTTGTTTTTATCGTTTTCACCCTTGCTTAATTAGGCAATCTAAAGTAGAATAGTATCTATATCACAATCTTAGGAGAGAATTATGTCATTACCAAATTGTCCAAAATGTAACTCAGAGTATGTTTATGAAGATGGAATCTTGCTTGTATGTCCTGAATGTGCCTATGAGTGGGATCCAAACGAAGTTGCAGAAGAAGAAGGACTTGTGGTTCTTGATAGCAATGGCACACGTCTTGCTGACGGTGACACTGTTACAGTTATCAAAGATTTGAAAGTTAAAGGTGCGCCAAAAGATATTAAACAAGGCACACGTGTTAAAAATATTCGTTTGGTTGAAGGTGACCACAATATTGATTGTAAGATTGATGGTTTTGGTGCTATGAAACTTAAATCTGAATTTGTTAAGAAAATCTAAATAAGCTTTAGGGATGCTAGACTTAAGTATGGTTTGTTTCTTAGAAACGATTATTTAAGTCTCTCAGGAGTGTGACTATGAACTCATTTTGAAAAATGGGTCTAGTTGCACTCCTTTTTACTATTTTCAAAATCTTATATCATTTTTTTAAATAATTTGGTATAATATTCAACAATACTAAATAATTATAGGAGTTTATATGTCATACGTTTTGGAAGTATTACCAGCCCTTTTGAACGGTGCGGTAGTCACACTTCAAGTATTCTTCATTGTTATCGTACTGTCGATTCCATTAGGGATTGTACTTGCTTTCTTAATGCAGATTAAATTCAAACCTTTAAATTGGTTACTAACCCTTTACGTTTGGATTATGCGTGGAACACCCCTCCTTTTACAATTGATCTTTGTTTATTACGTTCTTCCGAGTGTTGGGATTGTCTTTGACCGTCTGCCAGCTGCTATTCTTGCTTTTACGCTTAATTATGCAGCTTATTTCGCAGAGATTTTCCGTGGAGGAATCTTGGCTATTCCGAAAGGACAATACGAAGCAGCGAAAATGCTTAAACTTAGTCCTTTCCAAACTATCCGCTACATTATCCTTCCTCAGGTGGTCAAGATTGTCTTGCCAAGTATTTTTAACGAGATTATCAACTTGGTTAAGGATTCATCATTGGTTTATGTGCTTGGGGTTGGAGACCTTCTTTTGGAAAGTCGTACCGCTGCGAACCGCGATGCGACCCTAGCACCGATGTTTGTGGCTGGAGCTATCTATCTTATCCTTGTGGGTGTGGTGACTGTGGCTTCGAAACACATCGAAAAGAAATTCAACTATTATAAATAGGAGACCTTATGTTAGAATTAAAAAATATTTCCAAGCAATTTGGTCAACACAAAATCTTTGATAACTATAACCTAACTGTCGAAGAAGGGAAAATCTTAGCTATTGTCGGACCATCTGGTGGTGGTAAAACGACTCTCTTGCGTATGCTAGCAGGACTTGAAACCATTGATTCAGGGCAAATTATTTATGAAAATGAAGAGATTCCTTTGGATCAGATGGAAAGTCGTAACTTGCTAGGTTTTGTCTTCCAAGATTTCCAACTGTTTCCGCACTTGACAGTCTTAGACAATCTAACGCTTTCACCAATTAAGACGATGGGAATGTCTAAGGAAGATGCCCAGAAAAAAGCTCAAGCCCTACTTGATCGTTTAGGTCTTGGAGCTCACGGAAATGCTTATCCTTACTCTCTTTCTGGGGGACAAAAACAACGTGTTGCATTTGCGCGTGCTATGATGATTGATCCGAAAATTGTCGGCTATGATGAACCAACGTCAGCTCTTGACCCTGAGTTGCGTCAAGAAGTTGAAAAATTGATTTTGCAGAATCGTGAGACTGGGATTACGCAAATCGTTATTACTCACGATATGCAGTTTGCACAACATATCGCCGATGAGATTGTCACTATCAATCCAAAATAGTGAGGATTTTCCATGAAAAAAATAGTAAAAACGATTTTGCTAGGTTGTCTTGTCGTCTTGCCTTTGTTTGCGCTATCGGCTTGTAGCTCGCGCTCACATTTTGCAACTCAGAAAGACCAGTGGCAAACCTATACCAAAGAAAAGAAAATCAAAATTGGTTTTGATGCGACCTTTGTTCCTATGGGATTTGAGGAAAAGGATGGTAGCTATGTTGGTTTTGATATTGATCTTGCCACTGCAGTTTTTAAATTGTACGGTATTGATGTCGAATGGCAGGCTATTGACTGGGATATGAAGGAAACTGAACTGAAGAATGGGACAATTGACCTTATTTGGAATGGTTACTCAGTCACGGATGAGCGTAAGCAGTCTGCAGACTTTACAGAGCCTTATATGGTCAATGAACAAGTGCTGGTAACCAAAAAGTCATCAGGTATTGATTCTGTTTCAGGAATGTCTGGTAAGACCTTGGGTGCTCAAGCAGGTTCATCTGGATATGATGCTTTCAATGCTTCTCCAAAAATTTTGAAGGATATCGTTGCTAACCAAAAAGCAGTCCAATATTCAACCTTTACTCAAGCTTTGATTGACCTTGATAGTGGACGTATTGACGGTCTATTGATTGACCGTGTGTATGCTAATTACTACTTAGAAAAATCAGGAGTTCTGAATCAGTATAATGTCATGCCTGCTGGTTACGAGGGTGAAAGCTTTGCTGTAGGTGCTCGTAAGGCAGATAAGACATTGATTAAAAAAATCAATCAAGGATTTAGAACCCTTTATAAAAATGGAGAATTCCAAAAGATTTCTGACAAATGGTTTGGTGAAGATGTTGCCACCGACCAAGTTAAAGGGAAAAAATAGAAGGATAACAACATTCTAGAAGAGATGTTGTTATTTTTTTGTGAAAAATACTTGAAATATAAGAAGTTATATTTTATACTAATGTTAGTTTATAAACTAACGAAAGGGCGAGCATGGGATATTTTGATTATTCAAGAGAACCGCAAAGTGATATTGCTTTTGTAGATATGAAATCTTTCTATGCGAGTGTAGAGTGTGTTGAACGTGGGCTGCACCCTCTTAAGACTTCTCTATGTGTGATGAGCAGGGCTGAAAATGCTAATGGTTTGATATTAGCCTCCTCCCCCATATTTAAGCAGGTTTTTGGTAAGTCAAATGTTAGTCGTTCTTACGACTTACCTTTTGACATTCATTCTCGTAAGTTTCATTATTATAATGCCAAAAAGCAGGGACTTCCAACGGATAGAGCTTTTGTAGATTACATCGAATCTTGGGCTAAGGTTACCTTTATTGTTCCTCCTAGAATGGACCTTTATATAAAAAAGAATATCCAGATTCAACACATTTTCCAGAATTATGCCAGTGTTGAAGATATTCTTCCTTATTCCATTGATGAGGGTTTCATTGATCTCTCGTCGTCACTGAATTACTTTATTCCCGATAGGACTGTTACAAGAAAAGATAAGTTAGATATGATTTCAGGGCGTATTCAAAGAGATATTTGGAGGGAGACAGGTATTTACTCGACAGTTGGGATGTCTAACAGCAATCCCTTATTGGCCAAGTTAGCTCTTGATAATGAGGCCAAACATACGGCTACTATGAGAGCCAACTGGTCCTACGAAGATGTTGAAACTAAGGTTTGGAATATTCCTCATATGACCGATTTCTGGGGGATTGGAAAGCGGATGGAGAAGCGTTTAAACAAGTTGGGGATTTTCTCTATTCGAGAACTTGCTAATAGCAATCCTGATACCCTTAAAAAGGAGTTGGGTATTGTAGGCTTAGATCTCTTTTTTCATGCCAACGGTATCGATGAGAGTAATGTTCATAAACCTTATAAGCCAAAGTCACATGGCTTAGGAAATTCCCAAATCTTACCACGAGACTATGACCGTCAAGCTGATATCGAATTGATTCTAAGAGAGATGGCAGAACAGGTAGCCATTAGGTTAAGACGAGCTCATAAGAAAGCCTGTCAAGTTTCCATTAGCATTGGATTTTCAAAGTTAGAGGGCAAGCGTTCGCTACAAGCACAGATGAAGATTGAACCTGCCAATAATACAAGAGTACTAATAAGTCATGTCATTGAACTCTTTAGGAAGAAATATCAAGGAGGGGCTGTTCGAAGTGTCAGTGTTTCTTATGCAAATTTTGTAGATGAAAGGATTCAAATTCTTTCTTTATTTGATAATCCAGATGACATTGATAAAGAAGAAAGACTTCAGGCAGCTATAGATAGTATTCGACAGGAATTTGGCTTTACGACCATTCAAAAAGCAACTGCTTTACAGGAGGCATCTAGGAGTCTTGCTCGAAGTAAGCTTATTGGTGGACACTCTGCTGGAGGATTAGATGGCTTAAAATGATAGACCGTAGTTACCTTCCCTTTCAATCAGCTAGGGAACATCAAGATAGGGGAATGATGAAGTGGATGGGCTTTTTCTTATCAGAACATACAAGTTCCCTACATGAAGATAAGACTAAAGAAAATCTTAGGAGTCATTTGGATGATTTAGAGAAGTTTACTTTATTAAACCAGCTTTATTCAGGTCAATTATTGGGAAGCTTCCAGATAAAGGATCAAGGTAGGCGCTGTAGATGTAGTGGCTATGTGGTTGACTTGGATTTTAATCAAGTTACTATAAAATCTTGCAAGCGACATAAATGTATTCGAACAAAGGATATATTAGAAATTAGTTTGGGGGTTGAGACCATAGATGAGGAAGAGAAAAATTTATGATGATAAACTTCAAATTGATTATTTTTCTGATAGCTATTTAAAATTTGAAGAAGACTTTTATCGTTATTCTGCCATGGATATTCCCTTAACCTTTTTGACGGATGATATTATGAGGGAGATGGCTATCAGTCAAAAGAATTATTTCTTATTAAATAAAGAGAATGCCAGAGATGGACGCAATCATTATTTCCATTTTGAAGTCAGCCTACCGGATTCCAAGACACTTGTGAGACAGTATAGATATCTTGGGAATGATTGAAATATAGCTATATCAGCAGCAGAAATAGTAGCAATTCCACTTGTATAGAGTGTTTTCAAGAAAGTTTTCGCAAGCTAAAAAAAGTTTTATGTAAGCGTTGACATTGTCTCTGCAAGTGCTATAATGAAGGTGTTAAAAGTTATCATATGGAGGTAATTAAGATGAGAGCAGTTGTTGTTAATCAAGCAAGTACAGGTGTTGAAGTTGTTGATCATGAAAAACCAGCAGTAGTTGGTCATGGTCAAGCTTTGGTTAAAGTTGAGTACTGTGGCGTTTGCCATACTGACCTTCATGTAGCTCATGGAGACTTTGGCCAAGTACCAGGTCGTATCTTAGGACACGAAGGAATTGGTATTGTTGAAGAAGTTGGCGAAGGGGTTGAAACACTTAAAAAAGGTGATCGCGTATCAATCGCTTGGTTCTTCGAAGGATGTGGTCATTGTGAATATTGTACAACTGGTCGTGAAACACTCTGTCGCTCTGTAAAAAATGCTGGTTATAGTGTGGACGGTGGTATGAGTGACTACGCTTTGGTTACTGCTGACTACGCTGTGAAAGTTCCAGAAGGACTTAATCCAGCTCAAGCTTCATCTATTACTTGTGCGGGAGTTACAACATATAAAGCTATTAAAGAAGCTAAAGTTGAACCTGGTCAATGGGTAGCTATTTATGGTGCTGGAGGACTAGGTAACTTGGCTATTCAATATGCTAAGAAGGTTTTCAATGCACGAGTAGTGGCTGTTGATATCAACCAAGATAAACTTGATTTGGCTAAAGAATCTGGCGCTGATTTAGTGGTTAACGGTAAAGAAGTTGAAGATGTAGCAGGCTATATCCAAGAAAAAACTGGTGGTACACACAGTGCTGTTGTAACAGCGGTTTCTAAGGTTGCTTTCAACCAGGCTATCGATAGTGTACGTGCTGGTGGAATAGTCGTTGCGGTTGGTCTCCCATCAGAATATATGGATCTCTCAATTGTCAAAACAGTTCTAGATGGTATCCGTGTTGTTGGATCTCTTGTAGGTACACGTAAAGACTTGGAAGAAGCCTTTGACTTCGGTGCACAAGGCTTGGTAGTACCGGTTGTTGAAACTGTTCCTGTTGATACAGCGGTAGAAGTCTTTGATCAAATGGAAAAAGGTGAAATTCAAGGACGTAAAGTATTGGATTTCACTAAGTAAGCAAACATCTTTCTATGCTATCCTGACTATGTGAAGAGTCGAGCGGTATAAACTTGAACTGATACTAGAAAGTTAGACAAATAATTTAAGTGAAGGATTTAGTTCTCTACTATATAGGACTAGGTCCTTTTAGTTTTACCTTAATTCGTTTGTTGTTGTAATATGTACTGACCTCAAAAAGATAGACAAAATTTTATTCATTTGAAAAGTAGTAAAAAAGTAATATAATGATTTCGTAAATAAAGAAGCTAAAGAATATTATCATTTATAACAAGGAGTATGAAGTGGATTCTACCAACTTGGACTCGGAACTATTCATAGAGTATAAATCACGTGGGAAACGATGCCAACTTTTATATATATCCGATAGCCATAGTGAAGGGTTATATGAGATTGTTTCTACTGAACGAGAACGTCTTGCTATGTGGCTTCCTTGGGTGGAAGATATGAAAAGTATTGAAAATGAAAGAGCGTTTATAAAGTATGCACGTGAAAAAATGGAGCGTAATGAGTTATTTATGTTAACAATTTGCGTCAATCAGAAACCAGTAGGGATGATAGATATACATAATATTGATTTACAAAAACATCAAGCCGAAATTGGATATTGGATATCAGAAAAATATGAAAATCAAGGTTTTGTAAAGCAGGGATTAAAAGAATTAATAAAAATCATTCCATCCAAATTTAAAATTGATAAGATTTTGATTTATATAGATGTTGATAATGTTAAAAGTAAGTTTATACCAATCAGTTTAGGTTTTAAAAAGGAAAGCAAAATTTCCCAATTCGAGTTCTATAATGGATCCTATCATGATTTTGAAATTTATGGGCTAAATGTCAATGAAAGCAATATAGCAAATGGTTAAAGTGAAATTTTTACAAATAAATAACAATCTGAGTGTTTTGATTTTCCCCATTGTCTAAGTATGTTGTAAGAGTTAGTACTGAACATCAGAAAAGGAAAAATTTTTCTGACCCCATATCATTGCTTATTGGTTTATTTTTTAAATAAGATATAAAAAATCCCCACCAGAAAGAAATTCTGGTGGGGTATTTGGTGGGGAACCAAATATAATTAATTAGATTTTAGCGTTTTAAAACAATTCAAAATGCTGTTAAATCAATCAAGTCACTTTAAATTAGGTTTATATTTTATTCCCACTCTACAGTTGCAGGTGGTTTACTTGTAATATCGTAGACGATACGGTTAACGTGGTCAACTTCGTTAACGATTCGAACAGAAATCTTTTGAAGAACTTCCCATGGAAGTTTCGCAAAGTCGGCTGTCATACCGTCAATTGAAGTGATAGCACGGATAGCGATTGTGTAGTCATAAGTACGGCCATCACCCATAACACCGACAGAGCGAACGCCTGTGTTAACAGTGAAGTATTGCCATACATCACGATCAAGACCGGCTTTGGCAATTTCTTCACGAAGGATAGCATCAGACTCACGAACAGTTTCAAGTTTCTCTTCAGTGATTTCACCCATAACACGGATGGCAAGTCCTGGTCCTGGGAAAGGTTGACGCCAGACAACTTCATCAGGCATTCCCATCTCAGTACCAAGGGCACGTACTTCATCTTTAAAGAGGGTATTAAGCGGTTCAATCAATTCAAACTGCATGTCTTCTGGAAGACCACCAACGTTGTGGTGAGATTTGATTGTTTGGGCTGTCTCAGTACCTGATTCAATAATATCAGTGTAGAGTGTTCCTTGAGCTAGGAAGTCTACACCTTTAAGTTTGCTTGCTTCGTCATCAAAGACGTAAACAAACTCGTTACCAATGATTTTACGTTTTTTCTCAGGATCATCAACACCAGCCAAGAGATCTAGGAAGCGTTTAGAAGCGTCAACACGGATAATGTTAAGGCCAAATTTACCTCCGAGCATCTCCATAACTTGGTCACCTTCACCTTTACGGAGAAGACCGTGGTCAACAAAGATACATGTCAATTGATCTCCGATAGCTTTTTGCAAAAGGACACCAACAACAGATGAGTCAACCCCACCTGAGAGCCCAAGAAGGACTTTTCGGTCACCAACTGTTTCACGGATTTGTGCAATTTGCATATCTACGAAGTTAGCCATTGACCAGTCACCTTTGGCACCACAGATACCAAAAGCAAAGTTTTTCAAGATATCGTTACCATATACAGAGTGACGAACTTCTGGGTGGAATTGGATACCGTAGAAGTTTTTCTCAGTATTTTCCATTGCGGCGAATGGGCAATCTACTGAGTCACCAACAAGATGGAAACCTTCTGGAATTTCTGTAACAGCATCACCGTGGCTCATAAGAACGACTTGTTCTTTAGGAGTTCCTGCAAAGAGTTCTGATTGGGCACGAAGGCGAAGTGTTGATTGGCCATACTCACGGTTACCAGCTTCACCAGCAGGAACAACTTTACCACCAAGTTTGTGGGTCAACAGTTGCATTCCGTAACAGATACCAAGAATTGGAATACCAAGTTCAAAAATTTCTTCGTCAATACCAAATGCATCTTCGGCATAAACAGAGTTAGGACCACCTGAAAGTACGATACCGATAGGATCGATGGCACGGACTTCATCAGCGGTAATTTTATGGCTTTTCAATTCAGAGAAAACGCCAAATTCACGAATACGACGTGCAATCAGCTGATTGTATTGGCTACCATAGTCTAGAACAATGATTTTCTGCACATCATTCAAAGTAGAAATGTCAGTCATTATTACCCTTTCTTTTTACGTCACACATGACTCTTATGCAATCATTGTATCACAATTTTAAGGACTTAGCACCTAGATTTATACGATAAACTGTAAGTCTAGTCGTCACCTTTACAATTCTATTAGTTTTTTTGTAAAATAGGGGTAAAGAAGGGGGTATTAGATGCTACCAGCATATATTCGCATACATGATAAGATTAAGGCAGATGTTGATGACGGCACTTGGAAAATCGGGCAACGTCTCCCTAGCGAGCGGGATCTTTGCGAGACTTTTGATGTGAGTCGTATGACTGTGCGTCAGGCCATAACACTTTTAGTAGACGAGGGTATTTTAGAGCGTAAACCAGGCAGTGGTACTTTTGTGGCTAGCAGTCGAGTTAAGGAAAAGATGCGTGGAACCACGAGTTTCACAGAGATTGTAAAATCCCAAGGCAAGAAACCATCTAGTGAGCTTATTTCATATAAGCGTGTGCATCCCAATGAATTTGAAATCAAGAATTTAGGTGTCTTACCACAGTCCTATGTGATTCGTATGGAACGTGTTCGTTTTGCGGACGATCTTCCAGTTGCCTATGAGATTGCCAGTATCCCTGAGAAGATTATCCGAGGTTTCAAGGAGTCAGAAATTACGGAACATTTCTTCAAGACACTGACCGATAACGGCTATGAAATAGGGAAAAGTCAGCAGACCATATCAGCTAGTTTGGCCAATAGTAGTTTAGCCAAGCACCTCAAGGTTAAGACTGGTGACGCTCTCTTGAGTCTGACACAAATTTCCTTCCTCCAAGACGGTCAGGCTTTCGAATATGTACGAAGTTACTATGTTGGAGACCGTTTTGAATTTTATTTGGAGAACAATTAGAAGTCACTGCTTTTTTCTGCACAAGAATCGTGCTAACACCATGATTTTATGGTAAAATGGAGCTTATGGAAATTGAAAAAACCAATCGCATGAATGCCCTTTTTGAGTTCTATGCTGCACTGTTGACAGATAAGCAGATGAACTATATTGAGCTCTATTATGCGGATGATTATAGTTTGGCAGAAATTGCCGAGGAATTTGGTGTGAGTCGTCAGGCAGTATATGATAACATCAAGCGTACTGAGAAGATTTTAGAAGCTTACGAGATGAAATTACATATGTATTCAGATTACATCGTTCGTAGCCAAATTTTTGATGATATCATGAAAAAATATCCAGACGATAGCTATCTTCAGGAACAAATTGCTGTGCTCAGCAGCATTGATAATAGAGATTAGATTCAAGCAGAAAGTAAGAGAGGAAATGATATATGGCTTTTGAAAGCTTAACGGAACGCTTGCAAGGCGTTTTCAAAAATTTAAGACGTAAAGGAAAACTTTCAGAGAAAGAAGTTCAAGAAGTCACTAAAGAGATTCGTTTGGCACTTCTTGAAGCAGACGTAGCGCTACCAGTCGTTAAGACATTTATTAAACGTGTTCGTGAACGTGCTGTAGGTCACGAAATCATTGATACTCTTGATGCTTCACAACAAATTATCAAGATTGTTAATGAAGAATTGACAGAGATTCTTGGGTCTGAAACATCTGAAATTGAGAAATCTCCAAAGATTCCAACCATCATTATGATGGTTGGTCTCCAAGGGGCTGGTAAGACAACCTTTGCTGGTAAATTGGCTAATAAGTTGATTAAGGAACAAGAGGCCCGTCCAATGATGATTGCGGCGGACATCTATCGTCCAGCAGCCATTGATCAGTTGAAGACTTTGGGGCAACAAATCAATGTTCCTGTTTTTGATATGGGAACAGAAACACCAGCAGTTGAGATTGTCAAAAATGGTTTGGAACAAGCGCGTGCCAACAAGAATGACTATGTCTTGATTGATACGGCTGGTCGTTTGCAGATTGACGAGACTCTCATGCAAGAATTGCATGATATTAAGGATTTTGCTCATCCAAACGAAATTCTCTTGGTTGTGGATAGCATGATTGGTCAGGAAGCTGCTAACGTTGCCAAGGAGTTCAACGAACAGCTAGATATCACTGGTGTTGTTCTTACAAAAATTGATGGGGACACACGTGGTGGTGCGGCTCTTTCTATTCGTGAGATTACCGGCAAGCCAATCAAATTTACGGGTACTGGTGAGAAAATTACGGATATCGAGACTTTCCACCCAGACCGTATGTCAAGTCGTATTTTGGGTATGGGTGACCTTCTTACCCTTATCGAAAAAGCTTCTCAAGAGTACGATGAGAAAAAATCTCTTGAGTTGGCTGAAAAGATGCGTGAAAACACCTTTGACTTCAATGACTTCATTGACCAATTAGACCAGGTACAAAATATGGGTCCAATGGAGGATTTGCTCAAGATGTTGCCAGGTATGGCTAACAATCCAGCCTTGGCTAATGTTAAAGTAGATGAAAAACAAATTGCGCGCAAACGTGCTATCGTATCATCTATGACACCTGAAGAACGTGAAAATCCAGATCTTTTGACACCAAGTCGTCGTCGCCGGATTGCCAATGGTTCAGGGAATACCTTCATCGAAGTAAACAAGTTTATTAAAGACTTTAACCAGGCAAAACAAATGATGCAAGGTGTTATGTCTGGTGATATGGAGCAAATGATGCGTCAAATGGGTCTTAACCCAAATAATTTGCCAAAAAACATGCCAAATATGCCGGATATGGGTAATATGGACATGTCTGCTCTTGAAGGCATGATGGGTGGCGCTGGTATGCCAGATCTTGGAAATATGGATCTTAGCCAAATGCTTGGTGGTGGCCTTAAAGGTAAGGTTGGTTCATTTGCCATGAAACATGCGATGAAGCGTCAAGCTAATAAGATGAAAAAAGCTAAGAAAAAACGTAAATAAGAAACATAGAACGCTAGGGCATTTTGCTCTAGTGTTTTTTTCTGAAAAATATTGACTTATACAACTATACACTGTAATATACTAATGTATATACAGTAAAAAGGAGTAGATTATGAAACCTAAAAAGAGAATTCAAGAAATGACCTTTGCAGCTTTATTAACTGCAATTGCTATCCTTATCCCAAGTATCATGCCAATTAAACTGATTATCCCACCGGCTTCGTATACTTTGGGGAGTCATGTTCCAATATTTCTAGCCATGTTTATATCTCCCTGGGTAACTGCTTTTGTTATCTTAGCCTCTAGTTTGGGATACTTTATGGCTGGCTATCCGATTGTGGTTGTTTTTAGGGCCTTTTCACATATTATATTTGGCTTTTTAGGCGCACTCTATTTGAAAAAATTTCCACAAACGATAGAAAACCATAAATCATCATTACTTTTCAACTTTGTTTTAGGTCTTATCCATGCCATAGGTGAAGTTCTTGCTTGCGTGATTTTTTATTCCGTAACAGGAGAGGATTTCCAAAAACTATTCTATGTTCTCTTTGTTTTAGTTGGTTTTGGCACTATTGTCCATAGTATGATAGACTATGTTATAGCATTAACGATTTTCAAAAGTATTCGAAAAATACGCTAATTGAAAGAGGGATGGTTGGTCTATGGCTTCAAATCGAAAACAAGAATTATTGGCACTCTTAAAGGGAGCTAAAGAGTCAATGAATGGACAGAGTTTGGCGGAGCATTTTGGTGTGACACGTCAAATCATTGTTCAAGATATTGCCCTCTTGCGTGCAGATGGTGCCCAGATTATTTCAACTAATAGGGGATATATCTATAAAAGTAGCGATGACAATTCTTATGTACATCGACTATTTAAGGTGAATCATAAAGTGTCCGATATGGAGGATGAGCTTTTGGCTATTGTTGATAATGGAGGCCGTATTCAAAATATCATGATAGATCATCCAGTTTATGGAGAAATTCAGACTTTGTTGAAATTGACTTGTCGTCGAGATGTTAGTCATTTTTTAGACCAGGCCTCGTCAAATGACTTTCGCCCCTTATCTGATTTGACAAACGGTGTTCATTATCATCTTGTCGAAGCAGATAGTGAGCAAGATATAGATTATATTGAAGAGGCACTTAACCATCTAGGATTTTTAGTTAAAGAATGAGATAAAAGAGAAATGTAAAAGTAGTTAGTTTCACTTGAAAACAACTACTTTTTTTGATAAACTTATGTTAGTTTATTAACTTACGGAGGTAGCCATGTTTTCAGGACAAAGACTTAAGGAAATTCGAGAAGCACAAGGAATGAGCCAAGCATCAGTAGCTAAGCATCTAGGAATTTCACGCTCCTCTTATTTTAATTGGGAAAATGGTAAGACGAAACCTAATCAAAAGAACCTTTCGGTTTTGGCCGAACTTTTTGGTGTAGCTGAGACCTATTTTCTTTCTGAGCATGAGATTGTAGAAGTCTACTTGGAATTAAATGAGGAAAATCGCCAAGAAGCTTTGCGACTCACTAAGGCTCTCCTAGAAGAGCAAGAAGCAGAAAAGCAAAAAGCACCTGTTGTTCCGCTTTACTCTTACAAAGTTTTCGAGCGTTTATCAGCCGGAACTGGTTACACTTACTTTGGTGACGGCAACTATGATGAAGTTTTCTATGATGAAGAATTGGATCATGATTTTGCGTCATGGGTATTTGGAGACTCTATGGAACCTACCTACCTAAATGGTGAAGTAGTGCTAATCAAACAAACAGGTTTTGATTATGATGGAGCTGTTTATGCTGTAGACTGGGATGGTCAAACCTATATTAAAAAAGTTTATCGCGAGGAAGATGGGCTACGTTTAGTTTCTCTTAATAAACGTTATGGTGATAAGTTTGCACCCTATGACGAAGATCCGCGAATCATCGGTAAAATTGTCGGCAACTTTATGCCTGTTGAGGCTTAGTTAACTTTTATCGATTGGGCATCTTAAACTAAATCTGATATAATATAAGTAAAGTAAAGCCAAGTCTTTGGCTTTTTTTAAAGAGTTTAAATCATATTTTACTAAGAAAATAAAGAGGAGAGATATACATGGCTACTATTCAATGGTTTCCTGGTCACATGTCCAAAGCTCGTCGACAAGTTCAGGAAAATCTTAAGCATGTTGATTTTGTAACAATTTTAGTGGATGCACGTTTGCCACTGTCAAGTCAAAATCCCATGCTAACTAAAATTGTTGGCGATAAACCAAAACTTTTAATTCTCAATAAGGCTGACCTTGCTGATAGTAATCGTACAAAAGAGTGGCGTAGCTATTTTGAGAGTCAAGGGATTAAAACCTTGGCCATCAATTCCAAGGAACAATCTACAGTTAAATTGGTGACAGACGCTGCTAAGAGTCTTATGGCTGACAAGATTCAACGACTACGTGAACGTGGTATTCAGAAAGAGACCTTGCGAACCATGATTATTGGGATTCCAAATGCAGGGAAATCTACCTTGATGAATCGTTTGGCTGGTAAAAAAATTGCCGTTGTAGGAAATAAACCTGGTGTGACAAAAGGTCAACAGTGGTTGAAGTCTAATAAGGACTTGGAAATTCTGGATACTCCTGGGATTTTGTGGCCTAAGTTTGAAGATGAATTGGTCGGCTTGAAGCTTGCTTTGACCGGAGCTATCAAGGACCAGCTTTTGCCAATGGATGAAGTTACGATTTTTGGCCTTAACTATTTTAAAACTTACTATCCTGAACGTTTAGAAGAACGCTTTAAAGGGATTGAACTTGAAGAAGAGGCGCCAGAAATCATTATGGAAATGACTCGAAAACTTGGCTTCCGTGAAGATTATGACCGTTTCTATAATCTATTTGTCAAAGAAGTTCGTGATGGAAAACTAGGTCGTTACACACTTGATATTGTTGAGGTCGATACTGATGGCGACAATTAAAGAAGTCAAAGAGCAATTGGCCACTTTGACAGATCTTGACGACCACCGATGGGCCAGTTTTGAGGAAGATAGTCGGGCTGGTGTACAGACTGCCATTAAGCAACGCCGTAAAGCTATCCTAGCTGAGATTGCTGAGGAAGAACGCTTAGAGATGATGCTCAGTTATGAAAAATCGCTTTATGCTCAGGGAGTTGAACTCATTGCAGGTGTTGATGAAGTTGGACGTGGCCCTTTGGCTGGGCCAGTGGTAGCTGCAGCGGTTATCTTACCAAAGCTTTGCAAAATAAAAGGTCTTAATGATAGTAAAAAAATACCAAAATCAAAACATGAAGCTATTTATACGCAGGTCATGAAGGAAGCGGTAGCCGTCGGGATTGGTATAAAGGACAATCATGTGATTGACGATGTCAATATTTATGAAGCAACCAAGATTGCTATGGCTGATGCTATTGAAAAACTTAGTTCCAAACCAGAACATTTGTTAATTGATGCCATGACTTTGGACCTACCAATAGGACAAACATCAATTATAAAAGGGGATGCTAATTCTTTATCAATTGCGGCAGCTTCTATCGTAGCAAAGGTAACCCGTGATAAGATGATGGCTGATTATGACCAGGAGTTTCCTGGTTACGCATTTGCCAAAAATGCAGGTTATGGTACCAAGGATCATTTGTCTGGCATAGATAAATTTGGTGTTACTCCAATTCATAGAAGAAGCTTTGAACCCATAAAGTCAATAATAAAAAGTAGGTGAAGTGGTGTGATTTTAGCTATTGATATTGGAGGAACCTTTATCAAGTTTGGGTTAGTTGATGATGATTTTAGGATTAGCAATCAATCTAAAGTTCCAACACCACCAACGTTAGACGACTTTTGGTTGACTTTAGAGCATATTGTCTCGTCTCACAAGGATATCATTTCTGGGATTGCCATTGCGTGCCCAGGAGAAATAAATAGTAAACGTGGCTTCATTTTCAAGGGAGGTCTTATCCCTTATTTAACGGCTATTCCTCTTGGATCACGATTGACTAAAACATTTCAACTGCCTGTAAAGGTTATCAATGATGCTGACGCGGCAGCTTTGGCTGAAGCCAGATATGGAAGTCTACAAGACTTAGATTGTGGGGCAGCCTTGGTTTTAGGTACTGGTGTTGGTTTAGGACTTGTCTCACAGGAGGACTTGCTATCACCTCTGTCAGTCACCCAATATCTGCGAGCTCCAAGTCCCCAAAGCATGAGTCAAACCTCTCTACCCTTCCAGTGGGAATTGTTTATGCATGGCTTAGTAAGCCTTGTCGATAATAAGGGTTCTGCAGTTGGCTTTGTTCATGAAGCCAGTCAATTACTTGGGTTAGATCAAGACGATGGTCCAGCCGTATTCTCAGCTATAGAGGGAAATCAATCGGAAGAGCTAAATCTTTTATTTAAAGACTATTGTCATGAAATTGCCGTTCTTGTGCTAAATTTGCAGAGCTTCTTTAGGCTGGAGAAAGTTGTTATTGGTGGTGGTATCAGCAGGCAAGGTACTTTAATAGAAGGAATAAGCGATGCCTATGAGGAGTTATTTAAGGATAAGTCTGAATTAGGTCTTGAGTCCATAACTATTCAAGCCTGTCAATTCCATAACGATAGTAACCTCCTAGGAGCGGCGTCTTATTTTGCCTCTGAAAATGATTTATAATCAAGGAAAGTTCCATAATGGAGCTTTTTTCTTTTCTGTTACGAATAATGAAAAGGAGGTATCTATATGAATAATTTTGAACTTTTTAAACTTAAAGCCGCTGGGTTGACGAATTTGAATATATTAAATATTTTGGACTATCAAAAGACTCAAGATAGAAAATTGAGTTTACGTGATATGGCAGTGGTATCCAAGTCTAAAAATGCCGTTCTTTTTATGGAAAAGTATAAGAGTTTAGATATTAAGCAACTCAAAGAACAATTCGACCGTTTTCCTACGTTATCGATTTTTGATAAAGAATATCCTATTGAGCTGAAGCATACCTATAATCCTCCTGTTCTCCTTTATTATCAGGGGAATCTTGATTTACTGAGTAAACCAAAGCTAGCTGTTGTTGGGGCAAGAAAGTGTTCTGAAACAGGCAAACAGTCCGTTCGAAAAATTGTTAGTGAACTTGGGAATCACTTTACTATTGTGAGTGGATTGGCGCGTGGGATTGATACTTGTGCGCATATGGAGGCCTTGAAAAATAAGGGGAACACCATTGCAGTTATCGGGACCGGACTTGATGTTTATTATCCTAAAGAAAATAAAGCTTTGCAGGACTATATGGCCAAAAATCATTTAGTTCTTACAGAATATGGACCGGGTGAACAGCCTCTCAAGTACCACTTTCCTGAACGCAATCGGATTATTTCTGGATTGTGTCAAGGAGTTATGGTCGTAGAAGCTAAGCTTCGCTCGGGAAGTCTGATTACTTGTGAACGTGCCATGGAAGAAGGAAGAGATGTCTTTGCTATTCCAGGAAATATTTTAGATGGAAAGTCAGACGGATGCCATCATTTGATTCAAGAGGGCGCAAAGTGCATTACGACAGGGTTTGACATCCTTTCAGAGTTTTCTTGAAAATCAAAGTTCTCCTATAGAGATAAAGTTTTTTATTGACAGTTAAAGAAAAGGAAGGTATCATGTTAGTTGCTCGGTCCAAGATGTTTCATTTTTTAATGTCTTGTGACTAGATTTTACACAGATGAGTGGCGCAGCCAGTTTATAACATTATAAGGAAATAGTCTATGGCGACAGCAACGACAACAAAAACGAAAACTAAAACAACAAAGAAAACGACTGCTAAAAAGGCGACTAAAAAGAGAGCGACACCAAAGAAAAATTTGGTCATCGTGGAGTCTCCTGCTAAAGCGAAAACGATTGAGAAGTATCTTGGCCGCAACTATAAAGTTGTAGCCTCTGTTGGGCATATCCGTGATTTGAAAAAATCAAGTATGTCGATTGATTTTGAAAACAACTACGAACCTCAGTACATTAATATTCGAGGTAAGGGACCTCTTATCAATGAATTGAAGAAAGAAGCTAAAAAAGCCAAGCAAGTCTTTCTCGCAAGTGACCCGGACCGTGAAGGGGAAGCCATTTCATGGCATTTGTCACATATTCTTGGATTAGAGCCAGATGATAAGAATCGTGTTGTTTTTAACGAAATTACTAAAGACGCAGTAAAAAATGCCTTTGTAGAGCCACGCGCCATTGACATGGACTTGGTAGATGCCCAGCAAGCTCGTCGTGTCTTGGACCGTATTGTGGGTTACTCTATTTCACCGCTTCTATGGAAGAAGGTTAAGAAAGGTCTTTCTGCAGGTCGTGTACAATCGGTAGCGCTTAAGCTTATTATTGATCGTGAAAATGAAATTAAGGCCTTTAAACCAGAAGAATACTGGACTATTGATGGTGCCTTTAAGAAGGGTGCTAAGAAGTTTCAGGCTAGCTTCTATGGTTTGGATGGTAAAAAGCTTAAGCTCAACAATAATGACGATGTTCAAGCCGTTCTCTCTCGTATCACAAGTGATGATTTTAACGTTGATAAGGTAGAGAAAAAAGAACGTCGTCGTAATGCGCCATTGCCATATACAACATCATCTCTCCAACAGGATGCTGCCAATAAGATTAACTTCCGTACACGTAAGACCATGATGGTTGCCCAACAGTTGTATGAAGGGATTAATCTGGGTTCAGGCGCTCAAGGTTTGATTACCTATATGCGTACGGACTCAACACGTATCAGTCCGGTTGCTCAAAATCAGGCTGCTGAATTTATCACAGAACGCTTTGGTTCTAAGTATTCAAAACATGGCAGCAAGGTGAAAAATAGTTCGGGAGCACAAGATGCCCATGAGGCTATTCGTCCGTCAAATGTTTTCCAAACACCAGAAAGTATTGCTAAGTATTTGGATAAGGATCAGCTTAAGCTTTATACTCTTATCTGGAATCGTTTTGTAGCGAGTCAAATGACAGCTGCAGTATTTGATACGATGAAGGTGACCTTGTCTCAAAACGGAGTCATTTTCACTGCAAATGGTAGCCAAATCAAGTTCGATGGTTATATGGCCGTTTACAACGACTCTGATAAGAATAAAATGCTTCCTGATATGGCAGAAGGTGATACGGTTAAGAAGGTTGTGACAACGCCTGAACAACACTTCACGCAACCACCAGCCCGCTATTCTGAAGCGACTCTGATTAAGACGCTGGAAGAAAATGGTGTGGGTCGTCCGTCAACTTATGCACCTACACTTGATGTTATTCAACGTCGTTACTATGTCAAATTAGTAGCTAAACGTTTTGAACCAACAGAACTTGGTGAAATCGTTAATAGCTTAATCGTCGAATTCTTTCCAGACATCGTGGATGTTAAATTCACTGCCGAGATGGAAGGAAAACTCGATAAAGTTGAAATCGGTAAGGAGCAGTGGCAGAAGGTTATTGATGAATTCTTCAAACCATTCCAAAAAGAATTGGAAAAAGCTGAAGAAGGTATTGAAAAAATCCAAATCAAGGATGAGCCAGCTGGTTTTGATTGTGACCTCTGTGGTCACCCAATGGTTATCAAACTTGGTCGATACGGTAAGTTCTACGCATGTAGTAACTTCCCAGACTGTCACAATACTAAAGCCATTACCAAAGAAATTGGCGTTACTTGTCCAACCTGTGGTAAAGGTCAGGTCATCGAACGTAAGACAAAACGAAATCGTGTCTTTTATGGTTGTGATCGCTATCCTGACTGTGAATTTACATCGTGGGATATCCCTGTTGGACGTAACTGTCCTAAATCAGGTGATTATCTCGTTGAGAAGAAAGTCCGTGGCGGCGGCAAGCAAGTTATCTGTAGTAATGAAGAGTGTGACTACAAAGAATCTATTGTTAAATAAAGAAAGCTATCTCAAGTTAAGTCTTGAGATAGTTTTTTGTATTTTATCAAAAAAACTGATACTTTCCTTAAATTTGTTTTTTATACTAAGGATGAAAAGAAAGGAGAGTAAGTGTTTTTCTGATATTAGTAAGACATGAGTTTATATTGAAAACACACGTATTCTAAAAGAGGTGTACCAATGCAAATAACTGTTAAACAACTTTCAAAATCCTACAAAGATAAGACGATTTTAGACAACATCACATTTACAATTGAATCTGGAACAGTTTCTGGTCTGTTAGGTGTAAATGGTGCTGGTAAGTCAACTCTGATGAAAATTCTTTTTGGTTTAGTCCAAAAAAGTAGTGGAGAAATTCGATTTGTTGGATCATCCAAAAACAACCATTCATTAGGTGCATTAATCGAAGCACCTGCAATTTATCACAATCTTTCAGCTTTTGATAATCTAAAAACAAAAGCATTGCTATATGATATTCCTGATTCAAAAATTTTTGAAACCTTAGAAATACTTGGTCTTTCAAATACTGGAAAGAAAAAAGCTGGTAAATTTTCATTAGGTATGAAGCAACGACTTGGGATTGGAATGGCTATTTTAACTGATCCCCAATTTTTAATTCTAGATGAGCCTACTAATGGCCTTGATCCCGATGGTATAAATGAATTGCTAGACCTTATTCGTTCCTTGAAAGCAAAAGGGATGACAATTCTGGTTTCCAGTCATCAACTTCTAGAAATTAGTAAGGTTGCTGATCATATTCTTATTCTCGATAAAGGTAAAATTCAATATGATGGTGAAAACAAAAATGTAGATAGTCTTGAGAGACTCTTCTTTAAAATTGTTCATGGGGGTTAGTGATATGCAAAAGATATTCTATTCGGAATTGCTTAAATTACGACATTTAGGAACGACTAAATTTTTAATCATCATACCATTTTTAACTGTTCTTATAGCCTTTTTAATGGGAGGGTTACAGATTTTTGTTCCTTTCTCGGTTTATTGGTGGGAAGCTATCTTTTTATATCTTGTAAATGGTCTTTTGTTTATAGTTGATAGACGTTTAGAAGACCAGGCTGGGCATTTTCAAAATGTTACAAATGGATATTTCACTTGGAAAATTATCTTGATGAAAATGGTGCTTATAGGAATGAGGACATTGATTTCTAGTTTATTCTTACTTGCTTTCCTCAGTCTCGTTGCATTTATTTACACAGGTTTTATTCCAATAAATATTCCTAAAACAGCTATTTCCTTAATCTTAATTTGGATGACAACTTTATGGAACATTCCTTTACTTTACCTAATGTCTAAATACATGAGTCAATTCATCCTATTAGCTCTTAATACATTGGTTTGTCTTTTAATAGCACCCTTTATTGCTCAGAGTCCACTTTGGTTCGTTTTCCCCTATACTTATCACTATAAAATAGCTCAATTTTTATTAAATCTTAAACCATCGGGGGATATTATTGTAAATACGAATCATACTAGCATTTTTCAGGTGTTACTTACGATGATGCTATCAATAGTAGTGACATTGCTTTTATCTTTTTCACTGCAAAGGAGACAATTAAATGCTAAGGAGTGAGTTACTTAAATTAAAGAATACTTTCGGTCTTTATCTTATTCTCAGTTTTGCTGTCTTAGAGATCATTACAATTCCAATGTATGTGAGCTTCGTTCCTAATGGTTTTTCTCTAACTAATTTAGCCATATTATCTTTTTTATGCTATCCGCTATTGACATCATTTTTGTCAATTTTAGGGATTGAACAAGAAAAATACGCTAATCATTATCAAGAAATATCGAGTTACCCTAAGCAAAGACGTATATGGTTGGCTAAACTTTTGATAGTAGACCTAACCCTTAGCCTACCTTCTTTATTTAGTTGGCTTATCATAAACCTCCTTCTTATGAATAGTGTGAATGGATTTGTAGTAAGTTTATCAAGTTGGATGTTAATAGTCTTTCTTAATCATTTTCACTACTTTATACAAGTGAGTCTGAACAGTGTTAGTAATATTATTATCTCTATGGTTGAAATTATTTTTATTATTTTTGCTAGTAATAAAATTTTCTTGTCTATTCATTGGCTTCCTATTGTTTTACCTATCAATAGCCTTATCCTTAATGATTGGAGCCAACTCAATTCCCTACCTTTATGGATTGTTAGGGTGACTTTGTTATTTATATGTTTAATAGATTATAGAACCAAAAGATAATATAAGAAATAATATGGATAGTGTATTAGTCTTCCATGGTTATCCTAAAATGTGGTTAGTAGTTTGTCGGAAAAGTAAACGATGTTAGTTAATTTGTGTTTTATACTAAGCATGAAAAGAAAGGAGAGTTATTATGAAACGTTTAAGTCTATCAGGTTTCCAACTCAAATATATAGCCCTAATTGCTATGGTATTCGACCATATTCATTATTTTTTTGACTATACTGGGAAAATACCCATTTGGTTTGCTATGATTGGGAGATTAGCGGCCCCCTTGTTTCTATTTTCTGTGATTGAGGGTTTTATTCATACCCGAAACCGAAAGAAATACTTCCTAAAAATATATGTTTTAGCGATTTTGATGGGATTAATTCAATTTGGATTTTATAATTTTTTACATCCTCTTGTAAGGCCAGATGGTTTCTTTCCAAAAAATATGATGCTATCATCGTTTGCTATCTTGCTCGTTGCTCTTCAAGGCATTGCTTGGATTCAAGAAAAGAAATATCTAAAAGGAATTCCAACCTTACTTTTTCCATTAATGCTTCCATGGTTAATGCTACTTTTGTATCTGTCAGGTCAAGACAAACCAATCTTTACTTTATTCATAAATTTACTTAATTACACAGTGTTGCCAACTCATACATCTATTAGCGATGGAGGAACATGGTTGCTTTTGACTGGTATCGCTATGTATCTTTGTCACAAGAATCTTAAGAAAGAAGTGCTTGCTTTTGTGACTGTTAGTCTTGTTTGGGTACTGATGGGGATTGTTCTAAGTAGACCTTCATTTCAGGATTTAATGTTTAGATACATTGAATGGATGGAAATATTTGCAGCTCCCTTAATGCTTTGTTATAACGGTCAAAGAGGTAAAGGGTCAAAATATTTGTTCTATGTCTTTTACCCTACTCATATTTATCTACTTTACGCCTTGTCAGTTCTCTTGTATAGATGATATGATAAGGGTAACTTTGTACGAAAGGAAAGGTTATGGCTCAGATACTTGTTATTGATGATCAGGAAGATATTGTTCAATTGGTTGTAAAGGCTTTAGAGCTCCAAAATCATAAGGTTACAGGGCTTACAAGTGTTTTGGATTTGGATAAGAACTCGTTGCCACGGTTTGACTTGATTTTACTGGATATCATGATGCCTGATGTTGATGGTCTCCAGTTTTGTCATGAGATTCGTGATCAGGTGGATTGTCCTATACTCTTTATTACAGCTAAAACACAAGAGGCAGATATTGTCCAGGGGTTGACTTATGGTGCAGATGATTATATTTGTAAGCCATTTGGGGTTAAAGAACTTCAAGCGCGTGTGGCTGCTCACTTGAGACGTGAACATCGTGAGCGCCACCATAAGCTATTAATTGAAAATATTCAGTTTGATTTGTCTGCTCAGGAGCTTTATGTTGAGAATCAGTTGTTAGATTTGACTAGGTCAGAATATCGTATTTGTCAGTTCCTGGCTGAAAATAAGGGCCAAGTCTTTTCCAAAGAGCAAATCTACACGCATTTGTACGGCTATGAGGATAAAGGGAGTCCGACAGCAGTGGCTGAACATATCAAAAATATCCGTGCAAAGCTCAAAAATGTTGGGCAAAATCCTATTGAAACAGTCTGGGGGATTGGTTACAAGTGGCACTAATTAAAAAACGAGAACACTCTCTAAGAACAATCTTATTATCTTATGTCGTCAGTCTTACAGTTCTATCAGCAATCAGTAGCCTGCTTATTTTGTCTTTGTTCAGCTTGTCTTATCGTTTTGGCGTTGTGTTTCCAGCAAATCAGGTAGAAAGTGATTTGTCTGCCGTCAGGAATGAAATTGAAACTTCTAAGGTCTTTAATCCAGATGTCTTGCCTGATGGTACAAGCTATGTCTTCTTGACTAGGGATTTTAAGCTTAAGAAGTCTAACATGCCAGTTAACTTGCAAGAAGAATCCTTGCTAGATTACCAATTCAAGAATGCTCATGGTGGTAAATATGGCTATTTTCAGTCATTTGAACGGTCAGATGGGATAGTCATTGTCAATTATCAACTATCACCTCGGTATCGTAATGAGTGGATGAACCAGCATTTGCCTAATGCTAATCTATTGATGATTGGCTCAATGATGGTGTCTATACTACTCATATTTATTACTTTAACTTTTTACTATGCTAGTAAATTGAGTCGAGAGTTGAGACCAATATTGAAGGCAACAGAGAAAATAGCAGAGCAAGACTTGGATTTTCAAACGTCCAAATCTAAAATTACTGAGTTTAACCAGGTTTTAAATGGTTTGGATCATATGCGAGTAGCACTTCGTGAGTCTTTGATGGAAAATTGGAAGGCAGAGCAAGATAAACAAAATCAGATCTCTGCTTTGACACATGATTTAAAGACACCGCTGACAGTCGCCCGTGGGAATGCAGAACTCTTAGCTATGACCTCCTTGGATGCGGAACAGATGGATTTGTTAGAGCATTTTCAAAAAGGGATTGAACAGGTTGATGCTTATGTGAAAGAGTTGTCTGAACTCAACAAAACGAGTTTGAAGAAAACTTTGACGCTTGAAGAAATTCCAGTTAAGGAATTTGTTGAAGACATTTACGATCAAACCTTGTCATTAGTACAAACGAAACAAATCAATGTGGTATTTGACAAGAAAGAAATTGAGGATGAAATTATAGGTAATTGGGACAGGTCCTTGTTAAATCGAGCTTTTATGAATATCGTTTCGAATGCGGTAGAGCATACGCCTAGTGGTAGTCAGTTGCTCTTAACTTCTAGGGTAGAAAGTGATGAATTCAAGTTTATCTGCCTTGATTCTGGTCCAGGATTTTCCCTTGAATCACTTGAAAAGGCCACTCAGCTCTTTTATCAAGAGGATAAAAGTAGACAGAGCCGCAATCATAGTGGACTTGGTCTGACTATTGCTAATGATATTATTCGCTTACACCACGGTAGTCTTTCTCTTTCAAATGACAATGGCACAGGTGGTGCTAGAGTGACTATCATTTTACCCCTTTAAATACAGATGACTCCTAGTCGCCAGATGAGGAGTTTTTTGCTATACTACTAAGAGTAAAAATGAAGAAAGATTTGTGGGGGCAGGATTTTATCTTGTTCCCGAAGAGGTATTAGTGTCATGTCTCAATCAAAAGCAGATTATATTAACGTGATTGGAGCTGGTTTGGCCGGATCCGAGGCTGCTTATCAGATTGCCAAACGTGGTATTCCAGTAAAACTTTATGAAATGCGTGGGGTCAAAGCAACACCACAGCATAAGACAACAAATTTTGCAGAATTGGTTTGTTCTAACTCTTTCCGTGGAGATAGCTTGACCAATGCTGTAGGGCTTCTTAAAGAAGAAATGCGTCGCTTGGACTCTATCATTATGCGTAATGGAGAAGCTCACCGTGTGCCAGCTGGTGGTGCCATGGCGGTGGACCGTGAAGGTTATGCAGAAGCAGTGACAGCTGAAATTGAAAATCATCCATTAATTGAAGTTATCCGTGAAGAAATCACAGAAATTCCTGATGATGCCATTACAGTTATTGCTTCAGGACCATTGACTTCTGATGCTTTAGCTGAAAAAATTCATGAACTAAACGGTGGAGATGGCTTCTATTTCTATGATGCCGCTGCACCAATCGTTGATAAAGCGACTATCGACATGAACAAGGTTTACCTTAAGTCACGCTATGACAAGGGTGAGGCAGCTTATCTAAACTGTCCAATGACTAAGGAAGAGTTCATGGCTTTCCATGAGGCTTTGACAACAGCTGAAGAAGCTCCTTTGAATTCTTTCGAAAAAGAAAAGTATTTCGAAGGGTGTATGCCTATCGAGGTCATGGCTAAACGTGGTATCAAGACAATGCTCTATGGCCCTATGAAACCAGTTGGTTTGGAGTATCCTGATGATTACAAAGGTCCACGTGACGGCGATTTCAAGACACCTTATGCGGTTGTTCAGCTTCGTCAGGACAATGCGGCTGGTAGTCTCTATAATATTGTTGGTTTCCAAACTCACCTCAAATGGGGAGAGCAAAAGCGTGTCTTCCAAATGATTCCAGGACTTGAAAATGCTGAATTTGTACGTTATGGGGTTATGCACCGTAACTCTTACATGGATTCGCCAAATTTGTTAAAACAAACCTTCCAATCAAAATCAAACCCTAATTTGTTCTTTGCAGGGCAAATGACCGGTGTTGAAGGTTATGTTGAATCAGCTGCTTCAGGTTTGGTTGCTGGAATCAATGCTGCCCGTCTCTTTAAGGGTGAAGAAGAAGTCCTCTTCCCTCACACAACAGCTATCGGTAGCCTTCCCTACTATGTGACTCACGCTGAAAGTAAACATTTCCAACCAATGAATGTTAACTTCGGTATTATCAAAGAGTTGGAAGGGCCACGTATTCGTGATAAGAAAGAACGTTACGAAAAAATTGCTGAGCGTGCTCTTAAGGATTTACAACCTTTTATTCAAGCTTAGACAATATCAAAATCCCTTACCGAATTCGGTAAGGGATTTTTCAAATCTAATTGTATTCAATTAACCAAAGAATTTCTTGGCGATATCTTGACCTTGTTTAATTTTAGCCCATTGTTGTGGTGTTGCCAGCTCATTACCTGAGTCACATGAAGCGAAACCACATTGGTGAGAGAGGAAGAGACGCTCTTTAGGAAGGATTTGACTAGCTTTTTCAAGCAAGTCAAGAACACGTTCTTCGTCGTCGAGCTCAGTTGTTTTAGAAGATAGAAGTCCAAGTACAACTTCAGCCTTGCTATCTTTAAGAGCTTCGAGAGCCTTGATGTCACCAGCGGTATCGCTGTCCCATTCAAGGAAGAAACGGTCATAGTGTTGCTCTGCCAAGAACTTCTTAGCGATGGCTTCATAAGTTCCTTCGGCAGCAGAACGGCTTTCATAGTTACCACGACAGTTGTGTGTCCAAACCGTTAAACCAAGTTCGTGAGCATAGTCTACAACTTCATTATTGATTGCTACAAACTCATCAGCCAATTCTGCCAAATCAGAATTACCTTCCGCAAAGAAACTTGCAGGGTTTGATGGGTCAAAGAGTTCCCAGAGACAGTCGTCAAATTGAACAATTTTTCCACCTACAGCCTTGTATTCTTCCAAGAATTCTTTATAGGCATTAATCAAACCTTTTTTGAGGTCTTCGTTTGTTTCATATACTTGACCAGGACCAGCCAAACGGTCAAAGATAGCAAGTTCAGTATAAGCATGAGCCGGGCCCCAGATAGTTTGCTTAGTATCTTCATCACCAGCTTCAGCCTTAACCAATTTGTAGATATCTAGATAATGGTGGTTTTTACCTGAGAGTGGTTCGGTGATACGAATACCAATATCTTTACGAGTCTCATATTGTCCGCCGTCGTGGTCTTTAAACGTATAGCCATTCTCAGCGATGTAACGTTCAATACCTTTGAGACCCCAGACAAAGTCCAAGTGCCACATAGAACGCCCAAACTCACCATCAGTAAGAATATCAATACCGTTAGATTTTTGGTCAGCCACGATTTGCTTAATTTCTGCAGTTTCAGTCTCTTGATAGCCTGGAAGCGCATCGTAGAAAGGATACTGGATGTCGTCACGGTGCTCAATTTCATCCTTGTATTTACGAAGATTAGCAGGACGAAGAAGAGAACCAACTAATTGAAATTTAGATTTTGTCATAAGATTTACCTCAAAATAAGATTTTATATCTATAATACTTTTTATTTATTTCAATTGAAAATAGTTATTTTCTTTCTCAGGGTATAGTTTAAGGCTATACAAGGTTTTGTTCTGCAAAATGATACTTGTTATGGTAAAATGAAAAGAAAACAATTAAGGTTGAGAATATGCAAAAAACATTCTTTATTATTAAACCAGATGCTGTTAAACGACACTTAATGGGACAAGTGATTGATCGTATTGAACGCCGTGGTTTTATTATTGAACGTATGGAAATGCTGATGCTTGATGAAGAACGTCTTAAAGAGCATTATGCTCAATTGGTTGATAAACCTTTTTTCCCTAGCATTGCAGAATTTATGATGAGTGGTCCATCAGTGATTGGTATTATTTCTGGTCCAGGTGTTATCAAGTCATGGCGTGATATGATGGGAGCAACCAATCCAGGCGATGCTGCTCCTGGAACGATTCGTGGAGACTTTGCAACCGCACCAGATGGTGACATGATTCCAAATATCGTTCATGGCTCTGATTCAGAAGAATCTGCGGCTCGAGAAATTAAGATTTGGTTTGGTGAGTAGGATGGATTTAGCACAAATTCAGTCAGATCTAGCCAAGGGTGGACTGTTAATTGATGTCAGGAGTCCAGAAGAGTATGCAGAAGGACATGTTAAGGATGCCCTCTTAATACCTCATACCCAGTTTTTCTCTGCTGACATTCCAGCTGAAAAAGACGCTTTCATTTACCTCTATTGTAAAATGGGGCCTCGTGCAGAATTTGCTGCATCGGTCCTTAAAGAGAGAGGCTATACTAAGGTGACTAATCTAGGTGGCTTGGACGATATGGAAGCAATAGGTTTTGAATTTGAAGAATAATAGAAATAAGGTCACCTCAAGGTGGTCTTATTTGTTTTCAGAAAAGTTTGATAATTACTTGACAACGTTTTCATAAAGGGGTAGAATTTTAATTGAGTTAAGACAAAGCCTATGAAAAATGACTTTGCCAGAACTTGACTAACTTAGCGTATTCCAATTGAGATAAGGCTTCTTATTAAGCTAGTGACTCTAATTGGTAGAGGAGGATTTCGTATGTCAAAAGTTGCTATTGTTACAGGTGCAGGTCAAGGTATTGGTTTTGCGATTGCAAAACGTTTGGTTGAAGATGGTTTTAAAGTCGGAGTATTGGACTACAATGCTGAAACTGCAGAAAAAGCGGTTGCTGAATTGTCAGCAGATAAAGCATTTGCAGTTGTAGCTGATGTATCTAAACAAGCTGAAGTAGCAGCTGCTTTCCAAAAAGTTGTTGATCACTTTGGCGATTTGAATGTTGTTGTTAATAATGCCGGTGTGGCTCCAACAACACCTCTTGATACAATTACTGAAGAACAGTTCCAACGTACATTTAACATCAATGTCGGTGGTGTTATTTGGGGTGCTCAAGCTGCACAAGCACAATTTAAAGCACTCGGTCATGGTGGTAAAATCATCAATGCAACATCTCAGGCTGGTGTCGTTGGTAACCCTAACTTGACTGTATATGGTGGTACTAAATTTGCAGTGCGTGGTATTACTCAAACTTTGGCGCGTGATTTGGCTGATTCAGGCATCACTGTCAATGCTTATGCACCAGGTATCGTTAAGACTCCAATGATGTTTGACATTGCCCACGAAGTTGGTAAAAATGCTGGTAAAGATGATGAATGGGGTATGCAAACTTTTGCTAAAGATATTACCCTCAAACGTTTGTCTGAACCTGAAGACGTAGCAGCAGCAGTTAGCTTCCTTGCTGGACCTGACTCAAACTACATCACAGGTCAAACTATCATCGTTGATGGTGGTATGCAATTCCATTAAGATTGAAAGGGAGAGCGAAAGGCTCTCTTTTTTGCTTGATAAAACATAATATTTCTGATAATATAATCGTAATTAATTATGATTTGAGAGGAGCCTTCCTATGTCAGACATTTTACACTATATTGTTGAGCATCCATTTTATTGCCTTATTCTATTAGGAGTTGTTGTACTAGCCTGTGGGTTGGGGCCATTTTCAAGTGGTTCAACAGAAAACAAGCGCTCAGCAATTATTAATAAGCACTACAACGATACTTTTAAGAAATAAGAAGGACTAAATGCAGTCAGAAAGCAGATATTAGAGATAGGCAAAAGCCTGTCTTTTTTGTATAATAGAAGGTAACGATTAGTTTTTTTATAATCACAAGTAAGAACTAGGAAAGATAAAAATGCCAAATATTGAAGAATTAAAACAACGACAGGAGAAGATTCGTAACTTCTCTATTATTGCCCATATTGACCATGGGAAATCAACCCTTGCTGACCGTATTTTGGAAAAGACTGAAACAGTGTCAAGTCGTGAGATGCAGGCGCAACTCCTTGATAGCATGGACCTTGAGCGTGAACGTGGAATCACTATTAAACTAAATGCCATTGAGCTTAACTATACAGCTAAAGATGGTGAAACATACATTTTCCACCTTATCGACACCCCGGGACACGTGGACTTTACTTATGAGGTGTCACGTTCTCTTGCTGCCTGTGAGGGTGCTATCTTGGTGGTAGATGCAGCTCAAGGAATTGAAGCGCAAACACTTGCCAATGTTTACTTGGCACTAGATAATGACTTGGAAATCTTACCAGTTATCAATAAAATTGACCTTCCAGCTGCAGATCCTGAACGTGTGCGTACAGAGGTTGAAGATGTCATCGGACTAGATGCTTCTGAAGCTGTGCTTGCATCAGCTAAGGCCGGTATTGGTATCGAAGAGATTCTCGAACAAATCGTTGAGAAAGTGCCTGCACCTCAAGGTGATGTTGAAGCCCCTCTCCAAGCCCTTATCTTTGACTCTGTTTACGATGCCTACCGTGGGGTTATCCTCCAAGTGAGGGTGGTTAACGGAATGGTTAAACCTGGCGATAAGATTCAAATGATGTCTAATGGTAAGACCTTTGATGTTACTGAGGTGGGTATCTTCACACCTAAAGCTGTTGGACGTGATTATCTTGCGACAGGTGATGTTGGTTATATTGCAGCCTCAATTAAGACTGTTGCGGATACTCGTGTCGGTGATACCGTAACACTTGCAGACAATCCAGCTGCAGAGCCGCTCCATGGCTATAAGCAAATGAACCCAATGGTGTTTGCAGGTCTTTACCCAATTGAGTCAAATAAATATAACGACTTGCGTGAAGCCCTTGAAAAACTTCAGTTGAACGATGCCAGTCTTCAATTTGAGCCTGAAACGTCTCAAGCCCTTGGTTTTGGTTTCCGTTGTGGTTTCTTGGGTCTTCTTCACATGGATGTTATCCAAGAACGTTTGGAACGTGAGTTTAACATCGACCTCATTATGACAGCACCATCGGTAGTTTACCATGTTAATACTACTGACGGTGAGATGCTTGAAGTGTCTAACCCATCTGAATTCCCAGATCCTACACGAATTGATGCTATTGAAGAACCTTATGTTAAAGCTCAAATCATGGTTCCTCAAGAATATGTTGGTGCGGTTATGGAGTTGGCACAACGAAAACGTGGTGATTTTGAAACCATGGAATATATCGATGATAATCGTGTGAACGTTATCTATCAAATTCCACTTGCTGAAATTGTCTTTGATTTCTTTGATAAATTGAAATCATCTACACGTGGTTATGCAAGCTTTGACTATGAATTGTCAGAATACCGTCGTTCACAATTGGTGAAAATGGATATTCTCCTTAATGGTGACAAGGTCGATGCCCTTAGCTTCATTGTTCACAAGGAATTTGCCTACGAGCGTGGAAAACTTATCGTTGATAAACTTAAGAAAATCATTCCACGTCAACAATTCGAAGTGCCAATCCAAGCGGCTATCGGTCAAAAAATCGTTGCCCGTACAGATATCAAAGCCCTTCGTAAAAACGTCTTGGCTAAGTGTTACGGTGGTGACGTTTCACGTAAACGTAAACTCCTCGAAAAACAAAAAGCCGGTAAGAAACGTATGAAAGCCATCGGTTCGGTTGAAGTCCCACAAGAAGCCTTCTTGTCAGTGCTTTCAATGGACGAAGATGAGAAATAAAAGTAATAGTCAGAATGTGATGTTCTGGCTATTTTTGTAAAAAAGTTATGATAAAGAAGATTTTAAGATTTCCCTTCTCGAAGCGTGGAAGGATTTATACTGCGACTTTACTCACATTTTTCTTTTTAGGAAATGCTTATGTCAAACATAAATTTCATGAAAAAGCTGTAGAGGAATTACAGACTGCTCTAAAAGCGGATAAGGTAACTGACAATGAGATTTTCGGTAGTCGCCATCAGTATGTTGCCATTAGTCAGGAAGAACCCACTTTTTATAATTCTGAAGATAACGTAGCGACTGAGTTGATTGGTAGAAATCATTTTGTTCGCTATTACGATACCATGAGTAGTCTGCATCAAGCTCATTTGGTAGTTTATGATGTTAACAAAGATTTTAAAAAGAAAATTATTAATTTGACTCCATATTTGAAGAAAGCCAAGGATTTTAAGGAAATCAAAGAGTTGACTGTGTCTTTAAGAACGATTGATGGTTATGATTATGTTTTCTTGAGGAATACTCGAAGCGACAAGCAATTCGCTTACAATTTGGATACGAACCAATTTTTAACTAGCAATTTACCAGATTATTCTTATAGTAAGGATGAATTGCTTTATTTTGGTGATAAGAGTTCTGCTCGTAATCAGATGAATGATAGCACCATGTGGGGATATTTAAAGAGAGAAGGAAACTTGGATGAGCTTTTAAGTAAGTCACCAGCCCCAAAGGACAGCTATTTATCTGCTCAGCTAAACCTTATCATAGAAATTGATAATGTGGATACTGCCAAAGAGGAGAGTCAGATTAATCTATTTAATAACAATCCTGGAGTCAAGCATATTTACCAAGTAGTTGTAAATCAGACACCAACAAATAGTAATACAATAAAGAAATTTAAAGTATTGACCCGTCAAGGCAAGGAGGGAGATTTCCCAGCTGGTCCAACTGAGCCATTGAAAAGGAAAGGACCTGATAAGCCAAGTGAACCAAAGAAAGTTTCAGAATTAAATGTTTTTCCTGATTCTATTTTTCCTGTTAAAACTTTAAGTTTCAGTGAGATTCTTAACAAAAAGGCTCAACAAGACTATCAGAAAGACTATCGAGCTTACGAAAAAGCACGTCAAAAAGTTCAAAAGGATTACGATAGGGAATATAATACCTATAAAAAGCAATTAGCTCAATATGAGTCTTATAGAGATAGAGAGTACGAAAGACAATCACAAATCTATTTTTCTCCTGAAGAGCAAACAAATGATATCTTACATTGGTTGGGAACAAATGGAGAAGATACAATTGTAGTTTCTGTAGAGGATAGTGCTGGTATTAAGAAAGATATCCATTCTTTTGCTGATATAAAGGATTGGGTGGATAAACATGATTATGATTCCAGTATTAAGTCAGACTTTAGAGACTACAAAGGGGGCGACTAAGTATTCTTGAATGTCTATGTGGCTTCTACAAACCCTACACAAGCTTTTTTCTCGGCTTTAGGCTATAATAGATAAAAAGGAATGTTGGGAGGGCCACTATGGATATCACAAGTTTTATTCCTAGTCAGCGACAGGCTATTCTGGAACGTTTTCAGCAAGTGGAGGCCTTGGGATTAGGCGCAGTTCGTATTGAGTTGAAGGTTGCGAATCCTGTTGGCATCATTTATGAGTGCTACATTATGGCAGGAGAAAATTATTTTTCTGATCAAGCAGTGGTATCCTTCCGTATTCTTTACGAAAAGGACTTGGACCGCATTTCATTGGATGTCGTTGACATTCCTGGTCGCTCAAGTTTGTCTAATTACCTCCAGCTACTAGAAATTTTTGAAGGCTTGCAAAATTATCTTAATCGAGAGTTTGCTAAGGTAAAAAATACATAAACATCTGATAGCAATCAGGTGTTTCTTTTTGTACCAGAAGTTCAAAATTTCACAATCTTTTTTTCACAAGATTGTCTGAAAACTGTGCTATAATGATAACAGAATTGTGAAGTGACGAAAGTTTGTGAAAAAACGAGCAGACTTTGACACTTTGTGACTTATACTTGAAAGGAAAGTTGGCTCTATCATTTTAGGGCCAGAAGGACTGTGTTCATGTCAGAAGAAAAGCAATTGTATGGTGCGGATTTAGTGGTTGATAGTTTGATCAACCATGATGTTGATTATGTCTTTGGGATTCCAGGTGCAAAAATCGATAGAGTTTTTGATACCTTGGAAGATAAGGGACCTGAATTGATTGTTGCCCGTCATGAGCAAAATGCTGCTTTTATGGCTCAAGGTGTTGGACGTATTACAGGGAAACCTGGTGTAGTATTGGTAACATCTGGCCCAGGTGTCTCTAATTTGGCTACTGGTTTGGTAACAGCGACAGATGAAGGAGACCCTGTTCTTGCTATTGGTGGTCAGGTTAAGCGTGCAGATCTCTTGAAACGTGCCCATCAATCAATGAATAACGTTGCCATGCTTGAGCCAATTACCAAGTATGCTGCTGAAGTACATGATGCTAACACCCTTTCTGAAACGGTAGCAAATGCCTATCGTCACGCTAAGTCAGGGAAACCAGGTGCAAGTTTTATTTCAATTCCTCAAGACGTGACGGATGCTCCGGTCAGTGTTAAGGCTATTAAGCCTATGACAGATCCAAAACTTGGTTCAGCATCTGTTTCTGATATTAACTATCTCGCACAAGCCATTAAAAATGCTGTATTGCCAGTCTTTCTATTGGGGAATGGTGCTTCATCAGAAGCTGTAACTTACTCTATTCGCCAGATTTTGAAGCATGTTAAATTACCAGTTGTTGAAACTTTCCAAGGTGCTGGTATCGTGTCACGTGACCTTGAAGAAGATACTTTCTTTGGTCGTGTAGGTCTTTTCCGTAACCAACCGGGGGACATGTTGCTTAAGAAGTCTGACTTGATTATTGCTATTGGTTATGACCCAATCGAGTATGAAGCACGTAACTGGAATGCTGAAATTTCGGCACGTATCATTGTAATCGACGTGGAACCTGCTGAGGTGGATACTTACTTCCAGCCAGAACGTGAGTTGATTGGTAATGTTGAAGCCACTTTAGATTTGCTCTTGCCAGCTATTCAAGGTTATAAATTACCTGAAGGATCAGTTGAATACCTTAAAGGATTGAAGAATAACGTTGTAGAGGATGTTAAGTTTGATCGCCGACCTGAAGAAGGAAAGGTACATCCGCTAGATTTGATTGAAGTTTTGCAAGACCAAACCAAAGATGATATGACAGTCACCGTTGACGTTGGTAGTCACTATATTTGGATGGCTCGCTATTTCAAATCTTATGAACCACGTCATTTGCTTTTCTCTAATGGGATGCAAACTTTAGGGGTTGCTCTTCCGTGGGCCATCTCTGCAGCTTTGGTTCGTCCTAAGACAAAAGTCATTTCTGTTTCTGGTGACGGTGGTTTCCTTTTCTCAGCACAAGAATTGGAAACGGCAGTTCGTTTGAAATTGCCAATTGTTCATATTATCTGGAACGATGGCCATTACAATATGGTGGAATTCCAGGAAGAAATGAAGTACGGTCGTTCATCTGGGGTTGACTTTGGTCCTGTAGATTTTGTAATATATGCTGAGAGCTTTGGAGCGAAAGGTTATCGTGCAACTAGTAAGGAAGAGTTTGCTAGCTTGCTTCAAGAAGCTTTGGCTCAAGCTGTAGATGGACCAGTCCTTATTGATGTTCCAATCGACTATAAAGATAATATTAAACTTGGCGAAACTATTTTGCCAGATGAATTTTACTAAAAAGAGGGTGTAGACATGTCTGAAGCCATAAAATTATTTCAATATAATACTTTGGGAGCCTTGATGGCTGGGCTTTATGGAGGTACTTTAACAGTTGGAGAATTGTTGGAGCATGGAGACTTGGGTCTCGGAACATTAGATTCTATCGATGGTGAATTGATTGTTCTTGACGGTAAAGCCTATCAAGCCAAAGGGTCTGAGGGTAAGGTCGAAGTGGTAGAAGTTTCTCCTGATGAAAAAGTACCTTATGCAGCAGTCGTACCTCACCAAGCTGAAGTAATCTTCCGTCAACGTTATGAAATGACTGATAAAGAACTTGAGGATCGTATTGAATCTTATTATGATGGGGTCAATCTTTTCCGTTCTATCAAAATTAAGGGTCATTTTAAACATATGCACGTGCGCATGATTCCAAAATCAAATGCCGATATTAAGTTTGCTGATGTTGCCACTCGCCAACCTGAGTACGAGGTGGATAATATTTCAGGTACTATCGTTGGTATTTGGACGCCAGAAATGTTCCACGGTGTGAGTGTTGCTGGGTATCACCTCCATTTTATTTCAGACGACTTGACATTTGGTGGTCACGTTATGGACTTTGTTATTGAAAATGGTATTATCGAAGTCGGTCCAGTTGACCAACTCGACCAACGTTTCCCAGTTCAAGACCGTCAGTATCTTTTTGCTAAATTTAATGTCGATGAGATGCGTGAAGATATTACTAAGGCTGAATAAAATTTTTTAAGACATCAAAAATCATAGAAAGAACTTTCCTAGATAATTAGGGAAGTTTTTTGTTTTTTGAAGTTATTTCCATATCGAAATTGTTGACGGATGTAACAGGCAGTGGTACAATGACTTTAATATTTCGATATAGAAATAAAAAGGAGACAAAATGGACAAGATGCAAGGGGGCTACCAAGCTTTACAGATACGCTTATTAAACGGACGACTTTTTCAAAAACTCTTGAGCAAGGAACCAGATACTCAATACAGAAGTGAACAAGGAAAAATTTTAACGATTTTGTGGAAGCAAGAGTTGGGGTGCGCTACTGCGACAGATATCGCTCTTTCGACGGGTCTAGCTAATAATACATTGACCAGTATGGTTAAGAAATTGGAAGAACAAGGCTTGGTTACGATTCAACCTTGCACGCAGGATAAAAGGAAAAAATATATCTCTTTGACCGATCTCGGTTGGGCGCAAAAAGAAATTGGAGACCGCGTTAGCAAAGAACTGGGAGAGATTTTCTACCAAGGCTTTTCGGATCAAGAAATCCGTGAATTTGAAGCCTATCAGGAGCGTATTATCACAAATCTAAAAGCTAAAGAAAATGATATGTAGGGAAAGGGAGTAACAGTTATGATTGGAATAACAGGTGTAACAGGGAAATTAGGCTCTTATGTGGCTGATCTTGTCGATCAGCAAGGAATTTCTTCTATCCATCTGGCAAGAAGTCCAGAGCGTGCAAAAGTCTACGCGTCTGCAGAAATCCGTAACATAGTGTATGCCAATACTCCAGAGGTGGTTGAGGCCTTAAAGGGTATCGATACCTTGTTGATGGTATCTGCTCGGGAAAATCCAGAGCGTGTCAAGGAGCACAAGGAGTTTTTAGATGCTGCAAAACTAGGAGGGGTGCAGCATATTGTTTATACCTCTTTTTATGGGGCAGATGAGAAGGCAACGTTCACTTTGTCTCGAGATCATGCCCAGACGGAAGCCTATATCAAGAAGTTAGGATTCACCTATACATTTTTGAGAGATAATTTTTACTTGGACTTCTTTATTGATATTGCTCTTGAAAATGGAGAAATTCGTGGTCCGGCTGGCAGGGGCCTTGTTTCAGCTGTTGCCCGTAAGGACACATCTAGTGTTGCCGCAGAAATTCTTTTAAATCCTAAGGAGTGGGAAAATCAAACCTTGAATTTGACAGGGCCAGAGGATCTTTCTATGCAAGAAATCGTAGCGCTTCTCTCAAAGGAGACCGGTAAGTCCATAGCGTATGTAGATGAATCAGTAGAAGAAGCCTATGAGTCACGAAAAAAATGGCCAGCACAAACTTGGGAGTACGATGCCTGGGTCAGCACCTATACAGCTATCAAAGTTGGGGAACAAGCTGGGGTTTCAACAGATATCGAAAAAGTCCTAGGGCATCCAGCAAGTAGCTTATTGGATATTCTTAGAGACAGAAAACTTATTGAGGAAGAACATGATTGAATATAAACATGTAGCCTTGCGCTACACGGATAAAAACATTTTGAAAGATGTCAATCTCCGCATTGAAAATGGAGAATTCATGGTGCTAGTGGGTCCTTCAGGATCTGGTAAGACCACCATGATCAAGATGATTAACCGTCTTTTGGAGCCGACAGATGGCAATATCTATATGGATGGAAAACGCATCAAGGACTATGATGAACGGGAGTTACGTCTCAGTACTGGCTATGTCCTTCAGGCTATTGCCCTATTTCCAAACTTGACCGTTGCTGAAAATATAGCTCTGATTCCTGAGATGAAGGGCTGGACTAAAGAACAAATTGCTTCTAAAACAGAAGAACTCTTGGATAAGGTTGGCCTGCCTGCTGCAGAGTATGCAAAGCGCATGCCTAGTGAATTATCTGGTGGAGAGCAACAGCGGATTGGAATTGTGCGAGCCATCATTGGGGAACCCAAAATCCTATTGATGGACGAACCTTTTTCAGCTTTGGATGCCATCTCACGCAAGCAGTTACAAGAATTGACCAAGGCCTTACATAAAGAATTCGGCATGACGACCATCTTCGTAACACATGATACGGATGAGGCCTTAAAATTAGGGGATCGAATTGCAGTTTTGCAGGATGGAGAAATTCGTCAGGTAGCAGACCCTGAAACAATTTTACAAGCGCCTGCGACAGACTTTGTCGCAGATTTGTTTGGAGGTGCTCACCATGTCTAAACTATTTACAACTTTTCAAGAACGTTTTGGGGACTGGCTTACAGCCCTTGGACAACACTTACAATTGTCTCTCTTGACCTTGTTGGTCGCTATTTTTCTGACGATTCCGCTGGCGGTTTATCTAAATAGCCACAAAAAAGCGGCGAACTGGGTGCTACAAGTTGCGGGTATCTTCCAGACCATTCCCTCAATGGCTTTGTTGGGTCTCTTTATTCCTTTCATGGGGATTGGAACCTTACCAGCCCTCACAGCCTTAGTCATTTACGCTATTTTCCCGATTTTGGAAAATACAATCACAGCCTTGAACGGCATTGATCCTAGTCTTGAGGAGGCAGGGGTTGCTTTTGGAATGACCAAGTGGGAGCGACTCAAGAAGTTTGAAATTCCACTGGCCATGCCTGTCATTGTATCGGGGGTTCGTACAGCAACCGTTATGATCATTGGGACAGCGACTTTAGCCGCTCTTGTTGGAGCTGGAGGATTGGGTTCCTTTATCCTTTTGGGGATTGACCGTCGGAATGCCAGTCTCATTTTAATCGGCGCAATCTCATCAGCCATTTTGGCCATTCTATTTAATGTTATTCTCAAATGGTTGGAAAAGGCAAAGTTGCGTACGATTGTTGCGGCCTTTGCGGTGATGCTCCTTGGTTTGGGAGCGAGTTATGCTCCAAGCATGATTCCTCAGAAAGAAAAAGAAAACCTAGTCATAGCTGGGAAATTGGGGCCTGAGCCTGAAATTCTCATGAATATGTACAAACTTCTCATTGAGGAAAATAGTGACATGACAGTGACGGTTAAGCCTAACTTTGGGAAGACAGATTTCCTTTATCAAGCGCTTAAAAAGGGTGATATCGATATCTATCCAGAATTTACAGGGACCATTACAAGCTCTCTCTTGCAACCAGCTCCTAAAGTCAGTAACGACTCCAAAGAAGTTTTCGAGGTTGCGCGTGATGGTATAAAGAAACAAGATAATCTAGCTTTACTCAAACCGATGGCTTATCAAAACACCTATGCGATTGCTGTTCCGAAAAGTATTGCGAAAGAGTATAATCTGAAGACGATTTCTGATCTCAAGAAAGTTCAGGACAAGCTCAAAGCTGGTTTCACGTTGGAATTTAACGACCGTGAGGACGGAAACAAAGGACTTCAATCAGTTTATGGACTAAATCTTAATGTGGCTACCATGGAGCCGGCACTTCGCTATGAGGCAATCCAACAAGGCAATATTCAAATAACAGATGCCTATTCAACAGACCCAGAAATTGCTCAATATAATTTAGTTGTTCTAGAGGATGACCAACACCTCTTCCCACCTTACCAAGGAGCACCCCTCATGAAAGAAGCTCTTCTTAAGAAACATCCAGAATTGGAAGGCATTCTGAACAAGTTGACTGGCAAAATCACAGAGAGCCAAATGAGTCAGATGAACTACCAAGTGGGAGTAGAAGGAAAACCTGCTGCTAAAGTCGCACGTGAGTTTTTGGTAAAACAAGGACTATTGAAGAAATGATTAAGCAAGAAGAAATACAAGAAACTCTTTTGCGACTCTGCAAGCACTATGGAGAACAAAATTGGTGGCAATCGGATAACAAGATTGAAGATTTGGTATCGACCATTCTGATCCAGCGAACAACAGAGAAGAATGCTAAGTTGGCTTTAGCTGGTCTAATGGATGTCATGACAGTAGAGGGTATCCTGGCTTTACCGCTAGAAGAGTTACAGGAACGTATTCGACCTGCCGGATTTTTTAAGCAAAAATCTCAAACGATTAGGGGACTTTTGATCTGGTTAAGAGAAGTTGGTGGTTTTGAGGTTCTGTCCAAGATTGGAACAGAAGAGTTACGGAAGCAACTTTTTGAGTTAAAAGGGATTGGACCAGAGACTGCAGATGCACTTTTACTTTATCTTTTTGATCGTCCAGTTTTTATTTCTGATGAATATGCGAGAAGACTCTTTCGACGCTTAGGATTTGGAAACTTTGATACCTATAATGAAATGCATGCTGTTTATGGTAACGTTTTGGAAGGCCTCACTCTTAAACAATGCCAAGAGATTCATGCTGTCATTGATGAACATGGGAAAGCTTTTGGCAAAAGTAAAGGCCAGTTAGACGAAAGTTGGTTACGATAAAAAGAGCCTAGGACAGTAGTCCTTTGACTCCACAAAAGAAACTGATTTTGTACTAACCTAAAGTTAGACAATTTATTTAAGCAAAGGATTTAGTTCTGTATTGCACAGGACTAAGTCCTTTTAGTTTTATCTTAATGCGTTTGTTGTTGTCATAATTAATATAGTCTACAATAGCTTGTTCCAAATGCTCAATTGACTTAAACGTCTTCTCATAACCATAAAACATTTCCGATTTTTAAATACTAAAGAAGGATTCCATCATGCCCTTGTCTGGACTATTGTATTTACATGACATAGATGACTGGAGTATAAGAGTCATCCAAAAGAATGTGTCTCCTTGTTCACTATCAAAAAATTGGTGAAATGAATAGCGAATATCCCTTTTTATTTTGCTCCAAATCAGATTTTTGGATGGAAATACCAGATGATAAAGTAAATCATTTAAAAAATAAAAAAACAAACGCCCACAATGACGTTTGTCTAGAACAGGGAAGTTATCCTTGTACTTTAGCTCTACTTTATTAGCTTAAATCGTATGTTACTCAACAGATTTTAGGGCTTCGAGCATATTGACTTTCTTAAGGTGTTGGTTCACAAAAATACCGAGACCTGTCAGAATGACAATAACTACAAGTGTTGGAATAGCATAGATGAGCCAGCTCAGACCTGGATTGAACATGATATTTTCAGGAGGGATAACCTCTACCATGTATTGATGCAATCCCCAACCAAGTCCGAATCCAACCAAGATACCAATGATAGAGAGATAAATGGTTTCTCGATAGATGTAGAGTGTCACTTCTCTATTAAAGAAGCCTAGAACCTTAATGGTTGATAACTCACGGATACGTTCTGCCACATTGATATTTGTCAAATTAAAGAGAACAACTAAAGCAAGAAGAACAGAAATCCCAATCAATACTGCCATAACACGGCTAAGGGAGTTGACGATGGTCTTGATTTGTGCCTTTAGAGTAGTATTTTGAACAACACCTTTGACACCATCAAGCTCCATAAATTGACTGGCTGTTTGCTCAACGTTTTTGTCTGAGTGATTCTTCAGTGTTAGAATAGTAGCGTTTTGGCTCGCCTCTTTACCAAAAGCATTTCTGTAAGTAGTTTCATTCATAAAGATGAAGTGGCCCATATACATTTCAGAAATACCAGCAACTTTGAGTTTGATATCTTTGTCTTGACTATTTTGAACGGTTAACTCATCTCCTACAGAAACGCCAGCTAAGTCTGCCAATTTCTCAGAAATAATAATCCCTTTGTCGGTCAATTCGAGTTTTTGACCAGTTTCACGATTATTGAGCTTGATGTAATGTTGTAGAGTTTCTTGATCCTTGTCTTTGACCACAAGGGTTGTGATATCTTGATGATCGTTATTAGTTCCTGCCTCTTTTGAAAGCATTTCGTAATGAATAGAAAGATGTTCCTTGACCTTGCTATCGTTAATTAATTTTTGGATATTTTCCTTTTCCTGTTCATCCAGATGATCCTTGTTTGCGACAATCATATCATAGCGAATGATGTTAGGGAATTGGCGTGTGTTAAGGTCTCCAATAGAAGAACGAATACCGAGTCCAGCAAAGAGAAGTGCGATGGAACCGCAGACACCAAAAATAGTCATGAACATCCGTTGCTTGTAGCGGAAAATATTTCGGGCAGTGACTTTTTGTGTAAAGTTCATCCGGTTCCAAAGCGGGGTGATGCGCTCCAGAAGAATCTTAGAACCAGATGTTGGAGGTTTTGGAAGACGAAGTTGGGCTGGCTTTTCTCCTAATTCGCGCTTGGCTACCATAAAGGCAGGAAGAACTGTGGACAAAAGACCAAGGACAATAGCTAAAAGAGTCTTAAATGGATAAAAGTGTAACTCAATCGGTGCGAGGAGGATCCGCTCTTTATAACTATTGTATATGATAGTTGGAAGGAGAATGTGACCTGCAGCAACCCCAATAGCAGTACCAATCATGCTGGTTACAAATCCATAAATAATAAATTTACGGATGATGTCCTTGTTTTGGTAACCAAGAGCTTTGAATGTCCCTGCCTTAATCCGTTCTTCCTCGACGAAGCGTCCCATCGTGACGAAGGTTACCAAGGCAGCAATAAAGTAGAGGATAACAGGGAAGATATTACTGAGGTTCTGAAAAACAGAAGCGTTGGTCTCGTAGGAAACGTACCCTTCTGACCAAGGAGCTTCACGACGTGTGTAGACATCGTAGCTTGGTTCAGTAATGCTATCGATTTTTTCTTGAGCTTCCTTTATTTGCTCCTTCTTTTCAGCGATTTCATCTTGTGCTTGTGTCAATTGTCCCTGGACAAGAGGATTCTTATCCTGACCGCTCGCTTTTGCTTGTTCTAGTTTCTTGTTAAGTTCAGTCTCTGCCGTTTGAAGTTGACTTGTTTGTTGGTCAATCTTAGCCTGTGGATCAGCTTTTAATTCTTTCAAACGGTTAGCAGGTTGATTTTTTACTAATTTTTCGAGCTCATTTTCGTGTTTGGAAACCTTGTCAGTGTAATCCTGGGTATAGGGGTTAGCACTATGGACGTCTTTGTAAGCTAAGCGTGCAATCATGTAGACGTCGGAATCAAAACTAGATTCAGGAACTACCGCATAACCTTTGAGTTCCCCACTACCAGCTGTCGATGAACCGAGGTCAACACTTGATAAGATTTCAGATGACTGAATAAAGCCAGTGATGGTAAAGGTGTGTTCTTTTAAGACATCCTTACCATTGTCACCCTCTTTTTCAGAAAACGAGAACTTGTCACCTATCTTATATTTGTCTTGATAGACTGAAGAAAGAGCAATTTCACCTTGCTTACTTGGAAGTTTTCCTTTTACAACCTCATAAGTTGAGATATCTTTTGGTTTTGAAAATAGTCGAAAGGCATCAGTGGAGTCTTTCAGAACGACATCTTTAAAGTAACCGTACTCAATGTTTGCCTCTGAAGAGACTTGATTTAGGAGGTCTTGATCCGACTGGTTAAGTCCATAGCTACCAGTAACTGTGAGGTCAGCAGTTTGGTGTTTAGTGAAATAGCTTGTTCCCGTGTGTTGCATATCAGGTGTCGTCACCTTTAGACCCACAAGAGCGAAAGAACCCAAGGCCATGAGTGAAGCAATAGAAACCACCCGTCCTTTAGAACTAGAGAAAGACTTTCTGACATCTTTCCAATAAGTTTTACGATTCATGAGACATCCTTTCTAGTACTCGAGGCTATCAATATCTTGTGGAGTTGCATTGAGTTCAATACTTTGAACACGCGCATCATGCATACGAATCACACGATCTGCAATAGGTGCAAGCGCCCCATTATGAGTAACAATGATAACGGTAGCTCCTTCATTGCGAGCCTTATCTTGGAGAATCTTCAAGACCTGTTTTCCAGTATTGTAATCCAGGGCTCCTGTAGGTTCGTCACAGAGGAGTATTTTAGGATTTTTTGCGACGGCGCGAGCAATAGCTACTCGTTGTTGTTCACCACCAGACAATTGTGCAGGGAAGTTGTTGATGCGTTTCCCAAGACCAACATCAATCAAAGTTTGTTCCGCATCTTTAGCATCCGCGACAATTTCAGAAGCCAACTCTACATTTTCTTTGGCCGTTAAGTTTGAGACCAAGTTATAGAATTGAAAGACGAATCCGACATCGTCTCTGCGATAAGCTGTTAATTGTTTCGCATTATAATTGGAGATGTCTTTCCCATCGATGATGACCTTTCCTTCATCATTGGTATCCATACCACCAAGAATATTGAGAACAGTTGATTTTCCTGCCCCAGAAGAACCGAGTATAATCACTAACTCCCCTTTTTCAATCTCGAATGTGATATCATTGTTTGCGATGATTTCTACATCACCTGTTTTATAACGTTTGTAACTATGTTTCATTTCAATATAAGCCATGTGTATTTGTCTCCTTTAAAAATTATCAGCTGCTAAAACAACAACCTGTTGAATAATTACGAAGGTTATTTTATGATTTTTTAAATACGATTGCTACAACAAAAAACAACAATGTGTTGAAATAAGGATACGAAAGTGATATTAATAAATGAAAATCCTTGATGATGGTTGACAATTACAAAAATCAAGATATACTTTAATCAACAATATGTAGAAACAAGGGGTTTGTATGCAGCAGAGACAAACGACAACTAAGTCAGATATTAAAGAAGCCTTCATTCAGCTTTTAGCGACAAGAAACTTAGAGGATATTACGATTAGTCAGTTAACCAAAAAAGCGGGTGTTAACCGCTCGACATTTTATCTGCACTACCTAGATAAACAGGATTTTTTAGAGCAATTAAAAGAAGAAACCATAACGACGGTTCGTATGATTTTAAGGAAAGAAACCTTTTATCCCAAAGAAGCCTTAGAAGCCATCTTGTCTTATTTCCAAGAGAACAGTGCTTTTTTTGCTGAAATTGCAAAAAATCCAAGCTTTCGTTTTGCAGACAATATTCGTTCTTTTATTTTGGGAATGATTGAGTCAACACAACGTTCTCGACCAGTCATTGTGGCAGCTTATCAAATGCCAGAGCGCTATGCTATTACCATGTATGTTTCTGGTTTGACAGGACTTATTGTCGACTGGATTATCAATGGGACTCAAGAAAGCCCACAACAATTGACCAAAATTATACTGGATTCTCCAGGGATGGAGTGGTTTAAGGGGTAAGGTGTAGATGGACAAGAAATAATTTAATTTGATTATTTACTAAATTTTCTACACTCACTTGTAGTTTTAAAACAAGGTTAACAATTTAAGGAGCTGTCTATGTCAATGAGTCAATATACCATCCAACAATTTATCGTCGATGCTTTTACAGATTCTGTTTTCAAAGGGAACCCGGCGGCTGTTTGTCTTCTAGATAAATGGTTGTCAGATGATACTTTACAGAATATTGCTAAAGAAAATAATCTTTCAGAGACAGCTTTTACGGTTAAAAATGGTGACCACTATGAATTACGTTGGTTTACTCCCGGTGGGGAAATCGATTTGTGTGGTCATGCTACCTTGGCAACAGCCTTTGTTCTCTTTCGATTTATTGAAAAGGATGTTGAAAGTTTAACTTTTGCAACACAGAGTGGGGAACTTTTAGTTACCAAAAAAGGTGAGTACTTTGAGCTGAATTTTCCAGCATATTCCATGCAACAGGTTGCGGTCACAAGTGAGATGGAAGAAGCAATCGGTGTCCATCCGCTTGAAGCATGGCTTGGAAGAGATCTAGTCTGTGTCTTACCTCATGAAAATGATGTCATTAATGCAAGTCCAGATTTTGATAAAGTAAAAGCTTTAGATGGGCTCCTCCTGAATATCACTGCCAAAGGAAGCAAGTATGATACTGTGACACGAAGTTTCGCTCCAAAATTATCAGTCAAGGAAGATCCAGTCTGTGGCTCAGGACACTGTCATGTCATTCCTTTGTGGGCTAATAAGTTGGCACAAGAAGATTTTAGGGCCTACCAAGCTTCTGAGAGAAGTGGACTTCTCATTTGTCGTTTGGAGGGCAATCGGATTTATCTTGCAGGAAAGGCTGCCCTCTATAGTCGTGGAGAAATTTATGTCATGGACTAAATTTCTGTCGATTACGAAAACGTAGAAGTATTAGTGACAGTAATGAAAACAAAATCCCAGTCGAAAGATGTCTAGCTCAGCTAGGCATTTTAAATTTCACAACATTTTTTAAAGAATTTTCAGAAAAGACTTGACAATTTTGAAAATAAGCGTATGATAAGATTATGAACTTTTAAAAATAGTAATTTTACTATATTAACTCATGTCGACTACGGATGGTATGGTAAAGTGACTATATGGTTCTAATAACTATTCTATAGAGCGTTGCGTCCGAAAGTCATTCCTGACACGGCTCTTTAAAAACAAAAGGAGAAGATTATGAAAACAGAACCGATTCATCGTACCAGTATGTGGAAATTTAAGTTAAGTGCTGCCACCATGACTTTGATTCCCGCTGCCGTGGGGATTAACTATGTTGCCAAAGCCTTGGCGGAGGGGTTAAAGTTGCCCGTTTGGCTGGGGTCTTTGGGAACCTTTCTTGCCAGCATGTTGGCTGGGCCGGTTGCCGGTGCCATCAGTGGTTTCATCAACAACGTGATCTATGGGCTGACCTTATCGCCAATTTCAACCGTGTATGCGATTACCAGCATCGGAATTGGGATTGCTGTCGGAGTTTTGCACGCCAATGGGTGGTTCTCGTCAGCGCGACGAGTATTTGTTTCTGCTATTATTATTGCCTTCGTTTCAGCTGTCATTTCAACGCCACTCAACGTCATCTTTTGGGGTGGTCAGACCGGTATCGCTTGGGGTGACTCATTGTTTGCGGTAATGGTCGCCAATCATGTACCAGTGTGGCTGGCCTCATTTACCGATGAGTTTGTCTTGGATATTTTGGATAAAGTCTGCGTGGCCTACCTGGCATTCTTCATCTATCGTCAGCTGCCGAAGCGGATGGTGCACTTCTTTAGCGGTGATAAATGATGACTGATCAAACATTGATTTCTGGAGCGCCACGGGTCAAGCTCAAGTGGTACCAGGTGATCGATCCGATTACTAAGCTCTTGTTCATCTTGGACATGACGTTGTTGAGCTTTACCAGTATGAATTTATTGCTTCAGGCCGGATTAATTCTTGTCGCAACACTGCTATTGTTATTTTCCAAATTGAGTTCTACCATCTTTAAGGCGCTGGGATTCAGCCTGTTTCTGATTTGCACCATGCTGATCATCCAAGGGTTATTTTACAGTCGGAATCAAACTGTGCTGTTTTCTGTGCTTGGGGTGTCGTTCTACAAAGAAGGCCTGATTTACGCCACCACTCTGGGTTGTCGAGTATTGGTGATTATTTTGACCAGTGGCTTTTTTATGGTGACCACGAGTATTTCAGAAAACGCGGCCTATTTGGAACTGTCCGGATTGTCTTATAAAACTGTCTACGTTCTGATGTCGGTGTGTTATATTTTACCGGAAATGATGCGCAATATGCGGAAAATCCAGCAGGCTCAAAAAGTTCGCGGAACCAATCCGCAAAAAACGTTGATTCAGAAATTAAAGTCAGTCCTGCCGGTTCTAATTCCATTGGTGATTAAGACCTTGGATCAATCGATGGCGCGGTCGATTTCTCTACAACTGAGAGGTTTTGATAATCTCAACCGGACTGTCAGAACCTCCCAGCGCGTGTATCGCCTGTCGCGGACGCTGCACATTGGTCTGACTGGATTGGCAATTTTATTGATTGGGTGGAAGATATGGACGAAGATAAACGGATTGTAATTGAAAATTTGACTACCCGTTATCCGGGTACTGAGCAACCACAACTGCGTCAGATTAACGCGGAGGTTCATACCGGCCAGGTGGTTGGGATTATCGGGAATAGCCACTCCGGCAAATCGACTTTGTGCCATGTGCTAGCAGGGGTCATTCCCAAAATTATGTCTGCTGAGATTGAGGGCGACTGGCACATGTTTGGCCAGCGAGTGTCCGACAATTGGCCCGTTTATAATGCCATGAATGGAGTTGTACTGCAAAATCCAGCTGGCCAACTAAGCGGGTTGGCAGACACGGTTGCCGATGAAATCGCCTTTGACTTGATTAATCAGGGAATGGCTGAAGGACTGATTCAAAAACGGGTTGAAGAAGTTGCCACGCAAATGGGGCTGATTGAACAGCTGAATTTGCGTCCCGAGAGCCTTTCCGGTGGTCAGAGCCAGCGGTTGGCAATTGCCACGGCGATTGCGGCTAACCCGGCTGTTTTGATTATGGATGATCCGACCAGTCAGATGGATCCCCTTGGCCGCCGACAATTTTTCCAATGGCTGGCCCAAGTCAAAGAGACGACTGTCTTCATTGTCACCAGTGAAATTGACGATTTGTGCGAAGTCGCCGACGTTGTGTGGGTGCTGCACGAGGGTCAAATGGTAGCCCAGGGCAGGCCGGGTGAGGTGTTTAATCATTTGGCAGCTGACTGGCAGATTCCAGCCCCGACAATCCAGCAACTTGCTCAAAAAATGGATTGGCACTTGGCTGATGGCCGGTATCCGGTGAATGACGCTGATCTGAAGGAGGTTCGTTATGTCCACAATTGAACTGAACAACCTGACGTTCACTTATCCGGAACGGTCCTTTAGCTTGGATGTTGAAGACAAACACTTCGCCGATCCGATGGTGGCGATTGTCGGCCAAAATGGTGCCGGCAAATCAACGCTCTTCAAATTGTTGACGGGCTTGCTGACACCACAAACCGGTGTGATTAAGATCGATGGAGAAAATTTTAATGATCTTAAACCAGTCGAAAAGTTACTGAAGGTTGGGATTACTTTTCAGAATCCTGACGATCAGCTTTTCAACCCGACCGTTCAACGAGAGGTGGAGTGGAGTGTCGCGCAGGTCATGGATGACCACGACACGATTACGAGGCGGGCTTTAGCGGCTCTAAAAAGAGTTGGCTTGGATGATAAAATAGCTGAAAGTCCATATGACCTGTCATTGTCGGAACGCAAGCTGTTGAGCGTTGCCACAGTTTTGGCAGTGGATCCGGCGATTTATTTATTTGATGAGCCGATGATGTCGCTTGATTGGGAAAGCCGGCGCAAGTTGACCGCAATTTTCCATCAGTTGGCTGATTCGGGCCACCAAGTTGTGACCATCACCCATGACATGGATTGGGTCGCCGCCGAGTTTGAGTCGGTGTATGTTATGGAACACGGGAAGTTTGGCTTCGCCGGCAGTCCACGGGAATTGTTCAGCGATCACGAACTTGTCCAGCGAGTGGGATTACTACCACCGCGGATTATGGACATAGCGGAGTCGCTGGGTGATTCACAGACATATTTATCGGTTGATGATTATTGCCAGAAAAATCGAGATGTATAGAAAAAGTCACCTCTGCGGGTTTTCCAGGTTGAAGGATTAACTTCAGCTTCTGGCAAGAACTCACATGGGTGACTTTTATGTTTAATATCGTTTCATGATCATCGGGTGCTTCCTCAGATCACTCGGTTTGATTTTACTTTGTTTCATGGTCATAATCATATACCATTTCTTCGGTTCTTTTTATATATTCCTCGAATGGTCTCCATCCCCTTAATCGTGGATGAGGCAGTCCGGAGACTTCGATAAAATTTATTCCGTCGCTTAATTGGCCTATGATCTTGTTCTATTAAATTGTTCAGATACTTCACAGTTCGATGTTCTGTTTAGGTGTATAATCCGTTTCTCTGTAACTTTCTAAATGCAGATCCTATAGAGGGTGCTTTATCTGTTACGATGACTCTAGGTTGTCCAAATTGTTTATGGAATCGCTTTAAGAAAGCATACGCCGCCTGAGTATCTCGTTTCTTTCGTAACCAGATATCCGATGTTAAACCGTCCGCATCAATCGCTCGATAGAGATAATGCCAACGCCCCTTAATTTTAATATAGGTTTCATCCATTTTCCACGAATAGAAGGACTGTTTATTTTTCTTTTTCCAGAGATGATAGAGGATTTTACTGTATTCTTGAACCCACCGATAAATCGTAGTGTGACAAACATTTATTCCACGGTCATCAAGCAATTCCTGAACTTCACGATAGCTCAGATTGTAACGTAGGTAATAACCAACAGCGACAATGATGACGTCTTGTTGGAATTGTTTGCCTTTAAAATGATTCATCTCTCAAGCCCTACTAACCTTTTTTCTGCTCCTTGAGAAGCTGAAGGTCGTGCCAGTAACTATCCCTTTGGTCTGATCAATTCCGTCATTTATCTTTTGCTTGCCCTTCAAAAAGGCTTCTACGGTGAGGTTTTGACAACACTCTATTTCACCATCATGCAGCCGATTGGTCTCTTGGTTTGGATTTATCAAGCCCAATTCAAAAAAGAACAGCAGGAATTTGTTGCTCGTAAATTGGATACGGTTGGATGGACCAAGTACCTATCAATTAGTATACTTTGGTGGTTAACCTTTGGTTTCATTTACCTTATCAACAGTCTCGTTGGTTGGTACCAATGGAGTAAGGCAGCTAAGAAAGCTTAGTACTTATGTTTATCAATTAAAAAGAGGATCCAGTAGGGTCCTCTTTTTGAGTTTATTTCTCTTATGTAGAAGCTAGTGACGATGCTTATCACATTTAGAATAAAGATAGTAATGTACGTTTACCTAAATCCTTAAAAAGACCTAGATTGGTACTCTAGGCCTTTTTGTATTGTATTATAGAAATGAGAATTACATGTTATTGGAATAGATAGAGCCAAACATATAGCAAAAAAGTAATAATCAAGTCAATCACAAAACGAATTTGGTGGTGTGATTTGTTGAAGTTTTTGTTATTTTGACCATTCAGGAGAGCGCCCCCGCAAATTGTCGAGCTAGCAAATAGCCATATATAAAATGCTAAGGTACGATTAACCATAACAAGAAGAAGGGCTGAGATACAAGCAATGGCACCAACGATAATAAATCCGATTCCTAAGCTTTTTTTGCCTTTTAGAATAGCTGATAGTGCAGCAACAAGATGAAGCAGGACAAAAGTAAGGGCTAAGAAGACTGTGATGATGCTAAAGATGAGATAAAGTGACATAGATGTTTCCTTTCTTAGCTATAATTGACTGAGAGCTATTTTTTATGACTGATTTTATTAAGAATCATAAATGACACTACAAGATTTAAAACGATAACCAATAAGGTAAATAGAGAGTAACCATAAAGTATGATTGGAAATTCATTTTTGAGATTGTATAGAGTAAGCAAACTCGTCAGAATCCCCGTCAACAATCCAGGCACATATTTTCGAATAACGATTGTCTGAATCAGATGTCCTAATACATGGTAGATATAAGCGATTATGATGGTTGCGTAAATGGTATAGTTATCAAACTGGTAACTAAGATATAGCGACGTCATAAGGATGAGAAATTGCTCCAAGACAATAAAGTTGAAAGCAAAAGGAGTGTAATAAGATAGGATTCGATTGTTTGGATACTGGATTGATATTTTTTTGATAAAGGATGGCATCCAAACGATTTCTTCCAGTTCGTGAAGCATGAAGAGTGATGGAAATAGAAAGTAAAATTGCACGCTGGTCATTGAAAATACTCCCTTCTAGTTCGACCCCACTTTTAAAATCTCCAAATAAAATTGGATCACTTCTTGTTCGGTGTAGAACTTGCCTTTTTTCAACCACCAGCTGAGGGTTTCGATGAAATAGCTGACGACTAGATGTTTGAGATAGGAGTGAGGAATGTTAGGGTACGATTGGATGAGTTCTTCGGCTACCATTGGGTAGACATCGTGTTCTAGTTCTTTTTGTAGCTGACGGATAAAATAATCGTTTTTAGAGAGCAAAAGACTGGTTACGTGGTCTTGATTTTTTTTGAAATGCTGGAAGATATGGGCCAGGTAGTCTTGTGGGGATAGGTGTTCAGCACGCTCAAAGAGATGGTGAAAGAGCTTTTGACAGAGTTCATCTAGCAATAGTTCCTTACTCTCGTAATGGCTATAAAAGGTCGAACGCCCCACATCGGCTAAGTCAATGATTTCTTGAACCGTGATGGCCTCGTAGTCTTTTTGATTGAGTAAGTGTAAAAAAGCATTATAGATGGCTTTTCGAGTCTTAGTAATACGACGATCCTGAGCAGTCATATGGACACTTTGAACAAACTGTTCAGTAACGTACACCCTAAACGGTTTGCCCCTATCCTTTCTGTTGTGAATGTTAGATAATGATAATGAACATGATGTTCATGAATCTATTATATCAGAGGATTTAGGATTATGAAGACAAAACATGCGGTCTGGATCGCTTTTTTCTTGAATTTGAGTTATGCCATTGTTGAGTTTATTGCAGGAGGAATTTTTGGGTCCAGTGCGGTCCTTGCGGATTCGGTCCATGACTTGGGGGATGCGATCGCTATTGGGATCTCCGCTTTTTTGGAGAGTATTTCCAATCGTGAAGAAGATAGCCACTATACCTTGGGCTACAAGCGCTTTAGCCTTTTAGGGGCCATGGTAACAGCTGTGATTCTCATGACAGGGTCCGTTCTGGTTATTTTGGAAAATATAACGAAATTGGTTCACCCACAACCTGTCAATGATGAGGGCATCCTCTGGCTTGGAATCATAGCCGTCAGCATCAATGTGCTAGCGAGTCTCGTCATTCGCAAAGGACAAACCAAGAACGAATCCATTCTCAGCCTGCATTTTCTGGAAGATACCTTGGGTTGGGTGGCTGTTATCCTAATGGCCATTGTTCTACGATTTACCGACTGGTATATTCTGGATCCGCTCTTATCTCTTGCCATTTCCATCTTTATTCTGTCAAAAGCAATTCCACGTTTTTGGAGCACGCTCAAGATTTTTCTCGATGCTGTGCCAGAAGGAGTAGATATCCAGCAAGTGAAGAGTGATTTGGAGCAGTTGGACTATGTGGCTAGTATCAATCAGCTTAATCTTTGGACCATGGATGGCCTGGAAAAAAACGCCATTGTCCATGTTTGTCTAGAGCATGTCAACCACATGGAGGTTTGTAAAGAAGCGATTCGTACCTTGCTCAAAGATTGTGGTTTTCAAAACGTTACCATTGAGGTTGATGAAGACCTAGCCACCCACCGAGCCCATAAACGTAATATTGAGGAGTTGGAAGTGGGTCAAAATCAAGGACATGGTCACCATCATTAAGAAAGGTTATTTAAACTCTTAGAGTTTGTGTCTAGGAGTTTTTTTGATACTAAGTTAACTAAAGTAAGCCTTTTCATGATAAAATAGAACAAACGTGGAACAAGGAGTAATTATGAGTAAACGAGCTGTGTTGATGATGACTTTTGGGTCCCCAGAAGAGATTACCTATGAAGGAGTGGCAGAATTTTTCACAAATATACGACGTGGAGTTCGTCCCGAACCACATGAAATTCAGACCTTATATGACCATTACCTACGAATCGGTGGAACGCCGCTCCAAAGGATAACAAAGAAAGAAGTTGACTTGGTTGCTTCCGCTCTTGGAGAACAAGTGTCGGTTTACTTTGCTAATAAATTTTCCCGACCGTTTATCACAGATGTGATTGAAGAGATGGAGAATGATGGAATTGAAGAATGTTTGTGTTTGATTCTAGAGCCCCATTATTCATACTATTCAGTCATGGGCTATGAGAAATTTTTAGAAAGTGAGCAGATTAAGTTCCAAATTATCAAGGACTGGTACCGCGAACCTTCTCTTCTTCACTATTGGGCTGATGAGATTCGAAATATTTTGGATCAGATTGGAGACGATAGCTATAAGGTGATTTTTTCAGCTCACAGTGTACCAGTTTTGGCCCTTGATTTTGGCGATCCTTATATCGATCAGATTTATGACAATACTCGCTTGATTGTGGAATTTTTAGGCCTTGAAGAAGACCAGTATACCAATACATGGCAGAGTGAAAGTGATATTGGTATTCCTTGGATTAAACCTGATGTCTTAGAATACCTTCATGATGAGAAGGAACACCCTGACCACTATATTTTTGCCCCGATAGCTTTTATTAGTGAGCATATTGAGGTTCTTTTTGATAATGATGTGGAGTGTAAGGAGCTTTGTCATGAGCTTGGTGTGGCCTATCACCGTCCTCCTATGCCAAATAGCGATTCTCGTTTGATTAAAGCCCTTCTTTCAACCATTCAGTCTCATATAGACGGTGACTATCGTTACTATCAACCTCAACTAGAGACTTTTGATGAGTTGGAAGCTCCTTCAAACACAGGACAGATTTTAGAAGAGGAAGCAGATATTCAGATGCCTGATTTCGTCAAAAAATTGATTGCTAAAAAAGGTCGAGAGAATGTCAAGATGCCATATCTAGTTAAGAAAATGCTTGAAAAGAAGTATGGAAAAAAATATGATTAAGTAACTAAATATGATCCGTAATAGGGAGTGTTTGATGTGAGTGATTTCTTGTTAAAAAGTGTATACTATCAGAAACGAAAGAATAGAGGTTATTAAATGAAATCAGCAGTTTATACCAAAGCTGGGCAGGTTGGTCTAGCAGAAATTGATCGCCCACAAATCGTGGCAGCAGATGATGCCATTATCAAGATAGTACGTACTTGCGTTTGTGGATCGGACCTTTGGAGTTACCGTAATCCGGAAATGGAAGAAGGACATAGAAATAGCGGTCATGAGGCTATCGGAATTGTCGAAGAAGTTGGCGAGGAAGTTACTACAGTAAAACCAGGTGACTTTGTCATTGCCCCTTTCACACATGGTTGTGGACAGTGTGATGCCTGTCGTGCTGGATTTGATGGCTCTTGTGACAACCACCCAGGTAATAACTGGTCTGGGGGCGTGCAGGCTGAGTATATCCGTTTCCACTTTGCCAACTGGGCCCTTGTCAAAATTCCTGGGCAACCTTCAGATTATAGTGAAGGTATGCTCAAGTCACTTTTGACACTGGCTGATGTCATGCCGACGGGTTACCATGCAGCGCGTGTGGCTAATGTGCAAAAAGGTGACAAGGTGGTCGTTATCGGAGATGGGGCTGTTGGTCAATGTGCTGTCATCGCAGCTAAGATGCGTGGTGCTTCACAAATTGTCCTTATGAGTCGTCACGAAGATCGTCAAAAAATGGCTTTGGAGTCAGGAGCGACAGCAGTTGTTGCTGAACGTGGCGAAAAAGGCATTGCTAAAGTCCGTGAAATCCTCGGGGGAGGAGCAGATGCAGCTCTCGAATGTGTCGGTACAGAAGCGGCAGTAGATCAAGCTCTTGGAGTCCTTCATAATGGTGGCCGTATGGGATTTGTTGGTGTTCCACACTATGAAAACCGTGCCATTGGCTCAACCTTTGGACAAAATACAACGATTGGTGGCGGACCAGCCTCTGTCACAACCTATGATAAACAAGTTTTGTTAAAAGCTGTTCTTGATGGCGACATCAATCCAGGTCGAGTCTTTACGACAAGTTATAAATTGGAAGAGATTAATCAGGCCTATAAAGATATGGATGAACGCAAGTCTATTAAATCTATGATTGTGATAGAGTAACGAATTAAGTCGATCACTTTTGATTGCGGAAAAGAATTTTCTAATTGGAAATCTATTTCGAATGCACATGACATTGATATTTTCTTTGCGGATCCAGGATGTCCTGGGCAACGAGGTCTCATTGAACATTCTAATGGCTTATTAAGACGAAATGGACTACCTAAACAAATGGATTTTACGAATATTTCTCAAAATTATTTATCAGCTACAGCTGATAAAAGAAATAGAATTCCTAGGAAGTCTTTGAATTATCAAGCACCATCCCAAGTTTTTCTGAGTTACATGAAAAATCTAACTTAATTTGACAATTTAGGGAGATAAAAATAGGGAGTGAAAAAAGCCCAACCAGACAAATCTTCAAAGGAAGATTTGTTTTTTTTAAAAACTTTTGGTTGACAAGTGTAAATCTTAGGTGTAAAATAACATCATAAGGTTTACAAATGTAGATTTAGAAAGGAGAAGCCATGCAAATTTCCAATGCGGAATGGCGCATCATGAAAATTATCTGGATGGAAGGCAAGCAGACCAGCAGGGATTTGATCGCCGTCTTGTCCGAGCGCTTTGACTGGTCGAAGTCGACCATCAAGACCCTCTTGACCCGCTTGGTTGAAAAGGGCTGTCTGACCAGAGAAAAATCTGGCAAAGCCTTTGTCTACTCGGCTTTGTTGAAGCAGGACCAGAGTTTAGACTTGGTGGTTGAGGAGGTGAAAGACAAGGTTTGCTCAAAAAGAATTGTCCAGGTGCTTGAAAACTTGATTCAGGAGAGTGACTTTACGCTTGCAGATCTTAATCAGCTGCAGCAGGTCCTGGAAGAAAAGAAAGCAGAGGCTGTCGAAACAGTCCCTTGCAATTGTATGTAATAGAAAGAAGGAAATTCCATGTTTGGATTGTTAATTAGTATTGTTTGTTTACTTTTGGTTGCTTTTATTGCTTGGTGGTTCTTTGCAGAGCATGAAAAGGTAAGCGGCCACGCTCGTCAGAAATCAGGTTATCAAGAAATTGAAGTCGAAGTCATGGGGGGCTATTCGCCTGAAACCATTGTCCTGAAAAAAAATGTTCCAGCCCGGATCATCTTTAATCGCAAGGATCCATCTTCATGTCTGGCTCAAGTGATCTTTCCAGATTTTGGCGTTCATGAAGATTTGCCTTTAGGTGAAAAACATGTCATTGAAATTACGCCAGAAAAAGCGGGCGAATATGGGTATTCATGTGGAATGAACATGATGCATGGTCAAATGATTGTGGAATAAAGGAGTAGGTATGGTAGAAAAACAAAAAGCAGTTGTGGAAAACGGAGTGCAAAAGATCCGTATTACAGCAGAAAAGGGCTATAGTCCCAAAGAATTTCAACTTCAAAAAGGGATCCCTGCTGAAATCACCTTCCATCGGGTCAATCCTTCCGGCTGTTACAAGGAAATTTTGTTTGAAGATCAGGGGATTTTAGAGCCTTTGGAAGTCGGTGTGGATAAGGTGATATCCTTTACCCCGACAGAAACAGGGGACTTCGAGTTTTCATGTGGAATGAAGATGCAAAAGGGTTCCTACACGGTTGTGGAAAAACGCCGTCGTGTCTTAGGTTTACTGGGTCGCTTTTGGATTACTAGTATCTTTACTCTTCCTTTATTGATCTTGATGATCGGGATGATGGCAGGATTTGTATCCCATTCAGTCAGTCACTGGGGGACTTTTCTAGCGACAACACCGATCATGTTGGTAGCAGGAGTTCCTTTTATCAAGAGTGCCTGGGCCTCATTTAAGAAGCACCATTCCAATATGGATACCTTGGTAGCTCTTGGAACCCTGGTAGCCTATGTCTATAGTGTATTTGCCCTTTTTACTGGTCAGCCAGTATACTTTGAGGCTGCGGGTTTTATCATCTTCTTTATCCTCTTAGGACAAGTCTTTGAGGAACGGATGCGTAACAATGCCTCCGAGGCTGTGGAAAAGTTGTTGGATTTGCAGGCAAAAACGGCTCAAGTTCTCCGTGATGGGAACTATGTCGAGGTGGCGGCAGAAGATATCCAAATTGATGACTTGATTCGGGTCCGTCCTGGGGAAAAGATTGCGGTTGATGGGACGATTGTAGAAGGAAGTACGACCATTGATGAGTCGATGGTGACAGGTGAAAGCTTGCCTGTGGAAAAATCAGTTGGTGATGCAGTTATCGGCTCCACTATCAACAGCAATGGGACCATTCTCTTTAAGGCTGAAAAAGTCGGTAGTGAGACCCTCTTATCTCAAATTGTGGACTTTGTCAAAATGGCCCAATCCAGTCGTGCTCCTATTCAAGATTTGACGGATAAGATTTCAGGTATCTTTGTTCCAGTGGTGACGATTTTGGCCATTGCGACTTTCTGGGTTTGGTCCGTGCTTCTGGGCGCGTCGCTTCAAGAGGCCATGCTCTATGCAGTCTCTGTCCTCATTATTGCCTGTCCGTGTGCCCTTGGTTTGGCGACGCCGACTGCCCTTATGGTCGGAACTGGTCGCAGTGCTAAGATGGGGGTTTTGATCAAAAACGGAACCGTCCTTCAAGAAGTTCAAAAAATTCAAACTGTTGTGTTTGATAAGACAGGGACCATCACCATTGGCCAACCCCTTGTAACCGATGTGGTAGGAGATGAAGCGCGTGTCTTGACACTGGCAGCTAGCCTTGAAACTTTTTCAGAACATCCCCTTGCGCAAGCGGTCTTATCACGAGCAGAAGAAAAAGGTTTGGTGTTATCCCCTGTGGAAAACTTCCAAGCGATTGAAGGAAAAGGGGTCCAAGGTCAGATCGACCAGCAGTTGGTGACCTTGGGAAATGGCAAACTTCATGACGGGACAGCGATGGATCCGGAGCTTGAAAAACGGATGGTAGACTTGCAAGAGCAGGCCAAAACAGTGATCAGTTTGTCTGTGGATGGGCAAGTGATTGGCTTGATTGCCATTCAAGATGCTCCGAAGGCCAGCTCAAAAGAAGCGATCAAAAAGCTCAAAGAACGGGGCTTGAAAACGGTCATGTTAACAGGGGATAATGAACGGGTGGCCCAAGCTATTGCTAAGCAAGTGGGCATTGATACCGTGATCGCTGATGTGCTCCCTCAAGAAAAAGCCAGCGCCATCCAAAAACTGCAAGAAAGCAGTAAGGTAGCCTTTGTGGGAGATGGGATCAATGATGCTCCAGCTCTTTCGATCGCCGATGTCGGAATTGCTATGGGATCTGGAACGGATATTGCGATCGAGTCCGGTGGCATCGTGCTCACGCAAAATGATTTGCTTGGAGTTGTGCGCGCTTTTGACATGAGTCAAAAGACCTTCCGCAGGATCTTACTCAATCTCTTCTGGGCCTCTATCTACAATATCCTTGGGATTCCAATTGCTGCTGGAGTCTTTGTAGGACTGGGATTGACCCTCAATCCAGAACTAGCAGGTCTTGCTATGGCCCTTAGTTCTTTGTCTGTTTTGACTAGCTCGCTGCTTCTCAATGTTGCGAAAATTGATTAAATGAAATAAAAAGAGAGTGGGACAGAAATCGGTAATTCGTTAGAATTCGATTTCGTCGTCCCACCTCCGCACAGTTGAGTAGGGCAGTAAAAGCTGATGAAATCAGCGTAGTAGAGCCCACTCAACCACTGCGTCTTGCTCGACAATCCAAAAACAATTAAGAGGCTAGGACTTTTGTCCCAGCCTCTTTTTGTTCGATTTTCTACAGCTGCAAGTCTTAGAGGTGCATTCAAATTATAATAAAATATCCTATTCTACTATAGTTTGTGAAATTTTCTCAAAATCAGCATCTGTTATGTAATAGGGATTGAGCATCTCTGAGCAGATTCTTATACATGTGAATCTCTTTGTGATAAATTAATACTGTAATCGTTTTGTAAATCGTTTTCATGAGAAATGTCAGAAAAAACTCATTTTCAAAACGAAACCTGATCGCAAAGATGGAGTAGAAGCGCTATGCTACATTTTTAAAGGATCAAAATAGATTTAAAGGAGAGTTAGAATGACTCAAGGGAAAATTACTGCATCTGCAGCAATGCTTAACGTATTGAAAACATGGGGCGTAGACACGATCTACGGGATCCCATCAGGAACACTTAGCTCATTGATGGACGCTTTGGCTGAAGACAAAGATATCCGTTTCTTGCAAGTTCGCCATGAAGAAACAGGTGCTCTTGCAGCGGTTATGCAGGCTAAATTTGGCGGATCTATCGGTGTTGCAGTTGGTTCAGGTGGACCTGGTGCAACTCACTTGATCAACGGTGTTTACGATGCAGCTATGGATAACACTCCATTCCTTGCTATCCTTGGATCACGTCCAGTTAACGAATTGAACATGGATGCCTTCCAAGAATTGAACCAAAACCCAATGTACAACGGTATCGCTGTTTACAACAAACGTGTAGCTTACGCAGAACAATTGCCAAAAGTGATTGACGAAGCTTGCCGTGCTGCCGTTTCTAAAAAAGGTCCAGCCGTTGTTGAAATTCCAGTTAACTTTGGTTTCCAAGAAATCGACGAAAACTCATACTACGGATCAGGTTCTTACGAGCGTTCATTCATCGCTCCTGCTTTGAACGAAGTTGAAATCGACAAAGCTGTTGAAATCTTGAACAATGCTGAACGCCCAGTAATCTACGCTGGTTATGGTGGTGTTAAAGCTGGTGAAGTGATTACTGAATTGTCACGTAAAATCAAAGCACCAATCATCACAACTGGTAAAAACTTCGAAGCTTTCGAATGGAACTACGAAGGTTTGACGGGTTCTGCTTACCGTGTTGGTTGGAAGCCAGCTAACGAAGTGGTCTTTGAAGCAGACACAGTTCTTTTCCTTGGTTCAAACTTCCCATTTGCTGAAGTATACGAAGCATTCAAAAACACTGAAAAATTCATCCAAGTGGATATTGACCCTTACAAACTTGGTAAACGTCACGCCCTTGACGCTTCAATCCTTGGTGATGCAGGTCAAGCAGCTAAAGCTATCCTTGATAAAGTAAACCCAGTTGAGTCTACTCCATGGTGGCGTGCAAACGTGAAGAACAACCAAAACTGGCGCGATTACATGAACAAACTCGAAGGTAAAACTGAGGGTGAATTGCAATTGTATCAAGTTTACAATGCAATCAACAAACATGCTGATCAAGACGCTATCTACTCAATCGACGTAGGTGACACTACTCAAACATCTACTCGTCACCTTCACATGACACCTAAGAACATGTGGCGTACATCTCCACTCTTTGCGACAATGGGTATTGCCCTTCCTGGTGGTATCGCTGCTAAGAAAGACAATCCAAATCGCCAAGTATGGAACATCATGGGTGACGGTGCATTCAACATGTGCTACCCAGACGTTATCACAAACGTTCAATACGACCTTCCAGTTATCAACGTTGTCTTCTCAAATGGTAAATATGCCTTCATCAAGGACAAATACGAAGATACAAACAAACACTTGTTTGGTTGTGACTTCCCTAATGCTGACTATGCGAAAATCGCTGAAGCGCAAGGTGCTGTAGGGTTCACTGTAAACCGTATCGAAGATATCGATGCAGTCGTTGCAGAAGCTGTTAAATTGAACAAAGAAGGTAAGACAGTTGTCATCGATTCTCGCATCACTCAACACCGTCCACTTCCAGTAGAAGTACTTGAGTTGGATCCAAAACAACACTCAGAAGAAGTAATCAAAGCATTCAAGGAAAAATACGAAGCAGAAGAACTCGTACCATTCCGCCTCTTCTTGGAAGAAGAAGGATTGCAATCACGCGCAATAAAATAATTCCTCTCGTCGAAAATCAAAAATAAATTTGTAGACTTCTTTATTAGGTTACTGCCGACGATTCCATCATTGAAACCTTAATTTTCAATGATGGAATCTAGTGCGGAGCCTAGAAAAAGTCCGAAAGGATTTTTCGTAGTTTGATGAGCAAGGATTTGCCATCAAACTTGGTTCCGCCTTGTTTATTCTTTGATTTTCTTAGAGAGAAAAGTGAAAAGATCGGAGTAATCCGGTCTTTTTGATTAAAGACAAAATCTTCTTTGAATCTTTCCTTAGGTGAGTACGGAGGTTGGGTGGACTGAGAAAGGAAGGGGGAGAACCAATCCAATTTTATCGGACATTTCTTTCAAAGAGTGATAAAATAAAGATAAAGAATTGTAATCGTTTACATCAATTGAGTAATGTTATACATATATTCAGAAAATGGATTTTAACAGTCGCTTGTCTCTCTTTTGTTTACTTTAGATTATAGGAGGTAGTGCTATGAAAAAGAAAATCTATCGCATTCTATTCTTGGTTCCCTTGCTGCTATCAGTTTTGGTTTTGACGGGTTGTAAGGTGATGATGCCTAGTGATTACATAAAAATTAAGCGAATCATCATCGAAGATTGTAATAAAGTGGGTCTTCATGGTAAAGTTACCATCACTGACTTACATTGGACTCCACTAGAAAGTCCAACTTACTACGTATCTTATACCTATTCTGAGAACACCTACGATGGGCAAACAATAAAATTGGAAGAGAATAATAGGGCTATTCCTGAAAATAGGTCATCTGATTCTCATGACAGTATTCAATTTTTACACTATAAGGAAGTATTTGTGGAACAGAAATCTGTCAAAAAAGTTGAGAAGAAAATTGATAAACAATTGAAGAAACAAAATCTCGGTCTTCCTATTAGGTTTTTTAGTTTTTTATCTTATTTCAGTCATGATGAAAAGGGAAAAATATTGGATACTATTGCCTCCGAAAATCTTAAGGAAGGTAAGAAGGACTTTGCTGGCTATTATCAAATTCCATACCAAACCTTGATTGATCAAGAGTTGGTTTATATGACTATTTTTATTGATGATAATGCATCAGTCAAAGAACAAGATATGAAAGATGCTGCTAAAAAGTTAGATGCTAGTGACCTTCCGAATGGTAAATATAATTTCTATTATTCCAATACCAAGGATGAGAATCATGATTCAATCAGTTATTCTTTTAAAGTAAAAGATGGGAAAGTCGTCTTTTATGAGGATGAGAATCTAGTACTAGAAGATGATGATTAAAGGTGAGGAGATGAAGAAAAGTTATAAATTCTATTTATTTGTTATTATCAAGAATCTTCCTTCTCACGAGCCTTTAAAAAGTGGATAGGAGAGATTATTTCAGAGTATCGTGCATAGATTCTTAACATCAGAAGTTTTCGTGAGACAATAAAAGATGATTGAAATAACCTTTCTTGAATAGAACACAAATAAGACATGTTTCTGACTAAAACAGATTCATGTCTTTTTTAGGTGTTATGATTAAATCATCTATTTTTCTTGATTATAAGCTAATAGATTTTATGAAATCATATAATCAGTTTGAATTTTTGATATAATAATTCTTAAAACTTAGGAGGCAACAGATGATACATAAACATGAAATCCCAATTTTAGAGTTTGATGACAATTCTCAGGCTGTGATTATGCCGACCCATGAGGATTTAGACTTGAACTTGCCGGCTAGGTGCGTCTACGCCTTTTTAGAGGAAGAAATCGAACGCTATGCGAATGCTGTTGGTGCTGAAAAAGTTGGAGAGTTTGTCTCTGCGACCAAAACTTATCCTATATTTGTTACGACTTACAATGGGGAGGAGATTTGCTTGGCTCAAGCTCCAGTTGGTTCAGCTGCAGCTGCACAATTTCTTGATTGGTTGATTGGTTATGGCGTAAAACAAATCATTTCAACTGGAACTTGTGGCGTTTTGGTAAACATGAAGGAAAATGTTTTTTTGATTCCTACTAGAGCGTTGAGAGATGAAGGAGCGAGTTACCACTATGTAGCTCCATCCCGCTATATAGACATGAATAAACAAGCTTTGGAAGCTATTGAGAAAACTTTAAAACAAAAGAAACTCCCCTATGAAGAGGTCATGACCTGGTCGACAGATGGTTTTTATAGAGAAACACCAGATAAGGTTTCCTATCGCATTGAAGAGGGCTGTAGTGTTGTAGAGATGGAATGTTCTGCACTCGCAGCAGTTGCTCAATTTCGAGGAGCTATTTGGGGATTACTACTCTTTACAGCAGATTCCCTTGCAGACATTGACAATTATGATCAAAGAGATTGGGGCTCAGAGGCTTTTGATAAGGCTTTGGAGCTTTGTCTGGATATCATTGTTCAGATGTAATCCAGATTCAATAGAAAAAAGAGCGTGATTAAAGAATCTTGCTCTTTTCGTTTTCCAATCTTTATTTCAAAATATCCCAAAGTTTTTGGGGAGTCTCAGTTAAAAAATCTGGATTTTCTGCTAATAGGGTTTCGTTAGCCCCGAATCCCCAGGTCACCGCTATTGTTTTGATGCCAACTGTTTTTCCACCAATCAAATCAAACTTGGTATCACCAACAATGACCGACTGCTCTTTAGGTGCTTGATTTTCAGTAATGGCACGCTGCAAGACATCAGCCTTGTGAAAGGCACTAGGAGTAGATCCATAAATGCCATCAAAATATTCAGTAATTCCAAGGTGTTTGCACATTTCTAGGGCAATAGGTTCATTTTTTGAAGTTGTGATAAAGATTTTCTTGTTAGAGTCTTTACTAAGTTGTTCAAGAACTTCCTTAATGCCATCATAGAGGTGAGCTTCCAATTGTCCTTTGGTCTCATAATAGTCACGATAAATCTTGACAGCTTTGGCAGCACCTTCTTCACTAACCTCTTCTTTAAAGGTTACCTCGAGAGGTGGTCCCATAAAGGTACGAATTTTCTGATCACTAGGAACAGGAAGGCCTAGTCTTTCAAAAGTTTGAACAAAACCATTGTGAATACCTTCAGAACTATCAACGAGGGTACCATCTAGGTCGAAAAAAATATGTGTGAGTGTCATAGAATTCTCCAATATAGTGTCTTTGGTTTATTATATCATGATAAAAACGGTTAAAGTGGTTAGGGCTATTTTTCATTCTAAAGTTGACATGACTTTTTTATGTGTAACTGTTCGTTCTTGCTTATTTCCAAGTGCCTTGATGCGGGCTTCTAGGAGAATAGGACGTCCTTGAACACTTCGCGTATAAATGAGGTTATATTTTCCGACACTTTTTTGTATGTGTCGGAGGAAAGATTCTGCATCTGTCTTACGCTTTTCAAACATACTTGGAACGGCGAAAAATTCGGTTTGGTCTTTCACTTTGTGACAAGATTTTAAAATATAGCGTTGATTTTCGATAGGAGCGAAAAATTCAGTCATAGCCTGAGCAAAGATTTCTTTTTCCCTCATACTAGCACCCTTGAGATAGATGGCGTTATAAATCGCCCGTTTACTATCTTTTGCCACTCTAGGAGCAGATTCTTTAGTCTCAATCTGACCTGAATCTAGCAGGGCTTGGTGGATAGCTTTGCCAAAAGTTTCCAAACGTTTATAGGGACTCTTATAGATAAAGTATCTTCCCCAAAAGACAGCCAGTATAAGCAGCGCAAGTAGGAGTATTGGTAGACTTTGTTCAAACGGCTTCCCAACAGTCAGATATCTTCCCACATCAATGATAAAATAAGTGGCAGCAAAGGCTTGGAAAATAAGAAATGCCTTCATCCAATCATTAAGGTATGCTAATGGTAAAAATTGTTTGTCGACTTCGACCTGATTAGCAACTTCCATTTCTTCGTTAAGCGGTAGAGCTTCTTGCCAACGATCCTTAAGCTCCTGACGTTTTTGAGATAGTGTAATGGCATTTTGATTAAGTTTTTCTAGACCCTTTCGGCTAAAAGTTATTTGATTGAGGTCAAGGCGATCAATGCCTGATTCGATAGTGAGCTCTGTATAATGGAGACCAAGAAACTGTGTCATACGCCTATCTAACAAGTCTAGGTCAGGACTAAGTCCATATAACTGTAGCTCTAATGTCTCGTCATATTTTTCTTCGGCATTTTGAATCTCAATCCATTTCTTTGGTGATAAATTAATAGAAACCAAATGCCAGATATTACTTGTTTTATTAGGATTGTCAGACCAAACACGGATGGCACGACCTCGCATCTGATTGCTTAGCATGAAACTTCCAACAAAACTAGCTAAAATAAGTGAGTTAACACAAGGTGCATCCCAACCTTCGCCCAATAAAGACTTTGTCCCAATAATCACTTGGATATACCCATCTTGGAAAAGCTGGGTAAGGGCAGTCACTAGGTCATGATGAGAACCAGAAACATTGACCTTGAGATAATCATTCTTATTCAACTTACCAATAGTATCATAAGATAAACGATCCTTCGGAATTAGTGCTTCCAAAGATTCTTTTGCCGAAGTCGGGAGAATCACAAGACTTCCAGTTAAGATAGCCATAGGGACAGACCAAGACTGTTTAATTATTTCTCTACGAATAGATTCAAAGTAAGAGAGAACGCCTAGTTGGGCAAACTCTGCATTGTTATCACCTAGATGAATTTGAAAATCCTTACGTATAAAGTCTGTCAAAACAAGTTGACGAAGATTACTTCCTAGAGCCTGGTATTCTGCCTTAAAAATATCTCTAACGGCATTGAGTTTTCCCAATGATTGATTGAGCAGAACATCTTGTTTCTTATTCCGGATAAGTTTAACTTGATTTCTTTCGATAAGACCGTTTGCTTTCAAATCACTTTTCAGTTGGTTAAAGGATTCCTCAGTAAATCCAAACCAATTTGGAACCTGAAAAATAATGCCATTAAGCAAGGTTTCAAACCACTCAAGCGTAAAAGTTGGCAAGGTTTTTGTAGCGAGAAGTTCTTGAAAACGTTGAGGAAAAGGTAATTCTTTAGACCGTAAAAAAATCAGGATAGCAGAAAGATATTTAGGATTAGCCAATAGGTCATCATCGCTAATTTGGTTACTTAGTGCCGGACTAGACTGAATGGTGTTTGAGAAGTTTATATCTGTAGACAGTTTAGTTAGAAAGTTAAGTTTCTGCTTTTCAAACTGATCTAATTGTGTTCGTTCTTCCTTAGTTGGAAAGGCGAAGTAGACATAGTCCTGGTGAGGACAGAGCGTCCCTTCCTTAACCAGTTCAGGCACTGTAATTTCTTCATCAATCTCACCACACATGCTGATGTAACGCTCCCAAAGAGCAGGTTCTCCCTCGTATGGAGGGGTCGCTGTCAAGGAAATCATCTTAATTTTAGGAAAGGATTTACGAAAAATCTCTAAACTCTTCCACCATTCATTTCTTAAATGATGGCACTCATCCAAACAAAGAGTCCCTAAATCTTTATCCTCAAATGTTTTTCGGATATCGAAATCTTGAAAATTAAAATGCTCTTGTTGAGCTGTATCATCTGTGTCTTCGATAAGACCATCACCAACAACTTGGTTCATGGCACTATGTAATGCCTGATAAGTCGCAACCGTAATCATTTTAGGCCTCTTTAAGTCTTGTGAAATGAGTTGTTCTGCTTGGTTAGCATTACTTAAAAAAGCTTGTTTGATCCGGTCTACCCATTGTTGGCGGATAGTAACTGTCGGAACTAGAATTAAAGTTGGATTACCAAAACGCCGTATGAATTCAATTCCTAAGGTCGTTTTTCCAGAGCCAGGAGCAGCGACCAAGTGAATCTTTCCATCATCCATAAAACTTTCGGATTTATCAAGAACACGTTGTTGATACTGTCGCCATTGTCCCTTAAATGAAAGCTGATCTAACATAATTTCCCTCCAATGTTATCTATCATTATAACACAGTTCAGATAACTAAAAGGTTGTTATTAGGGCTGAACAATCCTAATGAAGGATTGTTTTAACCATTAAAACAAAAGAATCAAAAATATAGGTTTGAACGAATCAGTAAGTGATTGACATTAAAGAAGTTTTAAGATAACTTTAAAGTAACGATTTAATCCGATCTTATCGAGGAGTTGCCATGAAAAAAATAAATCTTCTTTATTTATTAGCTATTCTGGCCATCATTTCTGGTCTTTTACTGTATTACCTGCCAGACATGACGTCTGGACATAATGCAGAGTCAAATCAAACAAGTCAGACTTTTAAGGAGAAGACGATTGTCCATGATTTTGGTACGACAGAGTTGAAAAAAGCTCCAAAACGTATCGTTATCCTCGACAACCTCTATGGTGAAATCTTGGATCCTCTAGATATCACTCCTGTAGGTGCGACAACTGGTCAATCGGATAGTCAAGAATTTTCAACCCTCTTTAAGAAACAATACAAGGATGCAAAAGTAGTTTCAGTTGGTTGGCAGGGAAGTCCAGATTTGGATAAGATTGCTGAGTTAAAACCTGATTTAATCCTTATGACAGGCGAGCAGGAAGACCTCTACGAGGAGCTGTCTGAAATTGCACCGACTGTTGGCTACCAAATCAATACCGATGAAAATTGGGACTATCATGAAACCTCTCTTAAGGTGGCAGAAATCTTTGATAAACGTGATGAGATGAAGAAGGACCTCGATAGATTGGATGCTAGGGAGGCCGTTTTCGCGGAGAATGTTAAAGCCAAGTTTGGCGACCAGAAACTGATGTATCTTCGCGTGACTGACAATGACGTCCGTTATTATGCTTACGGGCATTTTGGTTATCTCTATGATACTTATCATTTCAATCGAGCGGAAACCTTCAATCCAGATGATATGTTCCAAGTTATCGATCCAGATAAATTAAAAGACATTAATCCGGACCTCCTGATTGTTCAAGCGGATTCTCAAGAACTCCTAGATAACAAACTTAAAAATACCCCTGTCTGGACTAGCCTTAAGGCTGTTCAAAATAACAAGGTTATCTATGCTGATTACTCAACCTACATGCTGGGCTTTGGGATTGTCTCTCAAGAAGCTATTATGAAACAAATTTCTGATGAATGGGGATTAAATTAAACTAAAAACGACCATGACGGTCGTTTTTTTATGTTCAAAAAAGTTTACCTGACAAACAAGCGTTTAATATGTTTTCTTAAGGCAAAATAGAGCTGAATGGTCATTGGAATCCAAATCAAGGGCTCGCATAGGATAACGCCAAGATAGCCCATAGAAGGAATGACCAAAAGAACAAAAAGAATTTTTCCAAAAAGCTCAATAAAACTTGAGGTTAAAGGTGTCAGTTTCTTACCTAGACCTTGTAGGCTATTTCTAAAGATGAAGAGCATTCCTAAAATAGGATAAAAGAGAGAACTGATACGAAGGTAGCGACTGGCATTATCAATAATCACAGTATTATCTGAACCAGAGATAAGACCAGCCAGGAAGGGAATTGCTATGTAGAGAAGGACACAAGCAATGACAGACCAAGCAATAGAAACAAGACAAGATTGCTTTAACCCAGCTACAATGCGTTTAAACTGTTTGGCCCCGAAGTTTTGTGAGGTGAAGGTGGTCACCCCAGCAGCAAGTGAGGTCAAAGGGAGAACTGCGAAAGACATGATACGCCTTGCTGCAACCTGAGCACTGATAATAAGAGGTCCAAAGCCGTTAATGGCATATTGTAAGGTCACAGTCCCAATTGAAACAATAGAATTCATAAGTCCCATGGCCATCCCTTGTCCAAAAAGGTCCAAATAAAGGCTTGAATCAAGAACAAAGTCTGACTTGCTTGGTAGAAGGAAGGTCACTTTTTTCTTAATATAGTACAGACAGAGGATAGCTGAAAGTCCCTGTGAGATAATTGTCGCTAAGCCTGCTGATTGAACACCAAGATGAAGTTGTGTAATAAAGAAAAGGTCTAAAACGATATTGACTAGTGCTGAAAAAATCAGAAAATAGAGGGCGGTAAGACTATCCCCAACCGCTCTGAGGAGTCCTGCACACAGATTATAACCCAAAGTTACTCCAACACAGGAGACAATCATAGAAATATACTGGTAAGATTGCCCAATAATAGAATTAGGGGTTCCTAAAAAAGTCAGCAAAGGATAAAGACCAAAATGTCCTAGAATCATAACCAAGGCACTTAAGCCTAAACCAATCACGACGGTGGCCGCCACAGACTGACGAAGTTTCCTAAAGTCTTTGGCACCATAGTAACGTGCGATAACAACACCCATACCATTTCCAACGCCAAGAGCAAATCCGATAACCAAATCAAAAATAGCAGAAGAAGCACCTACTGCAGCCAAGGCATCTGGACCTAGAAAGCGACCCACAATCATGACATCAGCAGTATTGTAGAGTTGCTGGAAAATATTGGATATCAGAATTGGTAGAGCAAAGATTAAAAGAGACCTCAGAATTGGGCCTCGTAAAAGATCAACTGACGCATTTTTCATAGACTTATTATAGCAAGATTGTAATTGTGAAACAATGTTAAAAAGCCATCCTAGGATGACTTTCGACTATTTTTTAGATAGCGGCTAAGTATTTGTGTCACATGGTTGTAGCCCGCCGCAATCATTGGAATTTGTAAGTAAATATAAGGTAGGGTGTACTGGCTTTTAGTCTCAGATATGAGGTGGAAGAGGATACCTCCAAAGAGATAGAGAAAGGCATAAAGTCCCAACGTTGCTCCGTCCCCCATTCGTTTATAAGTGAAAGCGTAGTAGAACACACCACCAAGATATAGGACTAGGAGATAGCCTTGCATATAGGTTACGAAAAAGAGATGCAGGGTCCCATCGTGATAGATGGAAGTCGCAAACCTATTCCACAAAGGCTGAAACTTGTCTTTACTTGGGCCATTCCAGATGGACTGGAAGCTTCCCTCTGTCCAAGAACTGATAAACTTGGTGCTGAAGAACCAACTGGCCTCATCGGGATGTGCTAGAAGATATTGAACACGCTTATCAAAAAGGTGATTGGCACTTTTTTCAATCTTTTCGATATTTCCCTTTTTCTTGGCGTAAATGTCACGGACATAGCCGGTATACCATCCTGGCATGCGTTTAGAATCTGGCTTGTCCTGTAAGCCCATAGCCAGCCAAGCAATCTGAGGCGTTCCAGGAATTTTTTGATGGGTGGTAATCTCATAGTAACTGGTCGTCGCCTTATGCAAGCTCATAGGAAAGGCAAAGAAAGCCAAAACCAAAAGCAAATAGCGGTAACGTTTCTCTCTAAGTGTTAAGAGTATTAGAATACCAGATAGAGCAATAATGAGAATGATGTTATTGCTTCGCACCCAGTAGGCCAAGGTCAGCATAAGCACCGAAAGAATGGCATTTCTAACCTTACCTCGTCTCAAGTAACGGAGAAAGAAGAGAATGGCAAAACTACCAAAGAACAATCCATACATAAGCCCATAGGCAAACATAATGTTAAAGACTAAGGGCAAGAAACCAAAACTCATGATGACAGCCGTACGACTGACTAAAGGTCTCTGAAACAGTTCTTCCGTGATTTTCCAAGTAGCATAGTTCATACCAATGACCATGCCAAGATTCAATACATAGAAAACAGAGATAACTGGTAAAGGAATTAGATAGAGAACCAAGCGTTCAAAACTAAGCAATCCCAACTGATGAGGATAGCGGAAGAAGTAGGCTCCTGGTTTTATTAAGGAGAAGTTTCCAGCATTGAACTGGACAGCTCCTTTAAAGACAGTACCTGCATCGTCTCGACCAGCAAAACTAGTCAGAAAAATCAAAAGTAGGCCAAAACTCACAAAGCAAACGGAAAAAAAGATGAAAATCTGCTTTGTTGTCAGTTCCTTTAAGATTTTAGGCCAGAGAAGCGTCAAAAGCAGGATGACCCCACCTGAAACATAAACGTACCAAGTAACGCTACTAATCTCTGCCCACTCAAAGTACCCTGTCATCATGGTCGTGCGAATGAACAAAGCAGTTACAAATAATAGTCCAAAGACTAAGAGCCCCACATAGCGCCCTAACCATTCTAAAACAGAACTCGTATATGACATAAGAGCCTTCATCCTGAAAGTCTCCTTTAATATAGGTAATTACCCTTATAGTTTAGCACAGTCGTCGGAAAAATGTAATGAAAACCAGAAGAAAATCTCATTCATCAACAAAAGAAATTGCTCTAATGAAGACATAGAAAAACTCTCTCGTTTCTATAACAAGAGAGTTTGATTTTGTAAAGCAGACTACTTCATCCGCATACTATCAATTTTTTCTTCAGTCGGTGTGACACGTAAGGTCTTTTGTCCCGTATAAGTTACAAATCCAGGCTTACCTGCCGTTGGTTTATTGAGTTTCTTAACATCAATCATATCGACTTGAACCAAGTTTGACAGACGTGCCTTAGAGTAGTAGGCTGCCAATTCAGCCGCATCAGTCTTGACCTCATCAGTAGGGTTAAGATTGTCCTTGATAACCACGTGACTCCCTGGGATATCCTTGGCGTGGAACCAGAGCTCACCTTTTTTAGCCATCTTGAAGGTTAACTCCTCATTTTGCAGGTTGTTACGACCAACCATGATAATGGTCTTACCATCAGAAGCTAGATACTGTTCAGGTTTCTTACGTTTGTGACGTTTGTCAGTTGAACGACGCTTCATAAAGCCGGCCTGAACGAGCTCCTCACGAATATCCTCGATTTCATCCATGTTGGCTTGAGATAGACTGAACTCTACACTCTCCAGATAATCAATAGTCTGCTTGGTTTCCTCAATCAAACCAGTCAAGTGCTTAACAGCTTCCTTGAGTTTCTGGTATTTCTTGAAGTAACGCTGAGCATTTTGGTTAGGAGTCAGAGCCACATTTAGGGGAATGGTAATCTTTTCACCAGTGTAGTAGTTGTCTAGCTCGACACTATCCTTATCATTTGGAACCATGCTGAGGTAGGTGGTCAAAAGCTCACCTTTTTGACGGAACTCCTCAGCATTTTCAGTCGCCGCAAGCTCTTTTTCCTGTTTAACAAGCTTTTTCTTGTTTTTTTCCAGTTCATTTTGCACACGATGGATCAAATCACTCGCTTGTTGAGCCACACGGTCACGCGCCGCCTTGTCCAAGTAGTAGTAGTCCAAAAGGGCTGACAGGGTTTCAAACTCAGGTTGGTCCTGACTATCAGAGAATCTTACAGCTGAAAATGCCTTAGCCGTTAAGTTTGGCTTTACTTCACGATTGAAGAAGGCACGGAAATTCTTGAGTTTATCAGTCTCCAGTAAGGCTGATAATTCATTGGCCGTGTCACGCCCCAAGCCTTGGAAGAGTTTTTGAAGGTTTCTAGCTGACAAATCCTCAGTCTGTAGGATCTCAAAGAGTTTTTCGTCTGGAATGTCGAAAGGATTCTTGGCGTCGGTCTTAGGAGGAGCAATATAGGTAGACCCAGGCAGAATAGTGCGGTAACTATTTTGTGAGAAACCAACATGCTTGATAGACTCAATGATTTTGCTCTCGTTCTTGTCAATCAGGATAATGTTGGAGTGTTTCCCCATAATTTCCATGACAAGAGTAACCTTAACGCTATCACCAATTTCGTTTTTGTTTGATACGGAAATCTCAAGGACACGGTCATTTTCCAGTTGCTGGATATCCTCGATAACCGCTCCCTGAAGGTATTTCCGCATAATCATGGTATAAGTGTTTGGATTCTGTGGATTTGGCAAGTCAGCCTTGGTCGTCTGAATACGCCCAAAAACAGGGTGAGCCGAAAGCAGAAGCTTGTAATTCTGACGATTGTTACGAATGGTTAGGACCAACTCACGCTCAAAAGGCTGATTAACCTTCTGAATACGCCCGTAAAGCACTTGCTCACGCAACTCAGCCGTCATATGATGAAGAAAAAAGCCGTCAAAAGACATGATGTACTTCCTTTCTTGTTATTGATAATAATTGTTTTATTTTAAAAATAAAATTTTCTGTGAGACTTTCCTTAGGTGTTGGCGGACGTCAGCGAACTTTTACAAAGTTCCATGACTAATTTTTGAGCCTACCTAACGTCTCAAAAATTCCGAGCGCCTGAAACCTTTTAGTTTCAGGCGCTTTTAACACGGCGGAAAGTCTCGGTTAATTGCTCGCTCTGCTCGCAAAAAAAAAGATATTTCAAAAACTTGCAGAGTTTATGGGCTTTGTTAGTTTTTTTAAATAATTGCATACGTTATAAACGTAAATATTGCCTAACTATTATAGCACAAAGAGAGTAAAAATGCTTTGGATGGGTAGTCGGAATTGAGTTTGTTATTATTATGAACCATTTTTATTACAGAAATTGTTCCGCTAAAATAGTTAAAAAGTTATGTCTTTTATTTCCCTGAATACCTTTGAATTTACATCTGACTTGTGGTATCATTTAATATGCTGAAAATTAAAGGAGCATTAAATGAACGATATTAAAAAGATATGCAATGCGACTAATTTGAAATACCTGGCTGTTGCACTTATGTTTTTAGACCAAATCTATCAGATGTTCGGGAGTATGGGGGCACCTATATGGTTGACGATGTTGGGACGTCTGTCTTTCCCAATTTTCCTCTTTCTTGCTGCTGATAGTTTTCACTACACTCATGATCGTATGGCTTTTCTCAGGCGTCTGCTTTACATGAGTTGGTTTATGATCATTGGCAACGCCATCATTGGTAGTATTTTTCATAATGGTAGTATCGGTTTAACCAACAATGCCTTTTCAACCTTCTTTATCACTGGGATTTTTATTTGCTCTTGGGATTTGTTGGCTAAGGGGCTTCGCGATAAATCGAACAAGGAGTTGATTCAAGGGATTGGTGTCTTTCTCTTACCGATTCTATCATCCATACCGGTTGTAATCCTTTCAGGCATATTTGAAACGCCAAATGCAAACCCACTCTTTGTGCAGATTGTTGCCTTTATCTTGTCACTTGTGCCAAGTATTATCATGGTTGAGGGTGGCTTTGTCATGGTTATTCTTGGGTTGCTATTCTATATTTTCCGTACCAATCGCATTGCTCAAATCATTGTCTTAGCTGTTATTTCAGTGATTGCCCATCTCTTTGATCCGACAGGTGTGCAGTGGATGATGGTCTTTGCTGCGATTCCTATGTATTTCTATAATGGTGAACGTGGTAGTGGTAACAAGAATTTCTTCTATATTTTCTACCCAGCCCATATTTATCTCTTGTGGATCCTAGCAAGTTTAATTAGATAAGATGACAAAGACAGTCCTTGTACTGTCTTTTTTCGTGCTTAAAGGCCATTTTTATGGTTTGTTTCCTGCTTCTAAAACTGCTATAATTTAAGGCGTAATAGAATCTTGTGATAAGCAAATTGGAGGTATATCATGACAAAAGTAGCAGTAGTATTTGCGGAAGGTTTTGAAGAAATCGAAGCCTTGAGCCCAGTGGATGTCTTCCGCCGAGCAGGATTTGACTGTAACATGCTAGGACTTGAAAGTGCGTCAGTAACTGGCTCACATGGGATTCAAGTCGCTATGGATGGTGTATTTGATGGCAATTTTACGGATTACGACTTGGTAGTTCTTCCTGGAGGTATGCCTGGCTCAACTAATCTACGCGACAATCAGGCCTTGATTGTCTCTCTTCAAGACGCTGCAAAAGCCGGAAAATATGTTGCTGCCATTTGTGCGGCACCTATTGTTCTCGAACGTGCCGGCTTGCTTGAAGGGCGTAAATTCACATGTTTCCCTGGTGTTGAAGAACAAATTGCATCTGGCGAGCATCAAACTGACTTGGTTGTTGTTGACGGCAATATTGTCACTAGCCGTGGTGCCGGAACAGCACTAGCCTTTGCTTACGCCTTGGTTGATTTGTTGGGTGGCGATGGTCAGCAATTGGCTCATACCATGGTTTACGACAGATTGTTTAAATAATCTTATTTAAAACTCTAGCTCAAAAAATCTAACACTCCTTGTTAGGAATGTTGATAATTCATGTTCCCCTATGAGATGATTGAAAACGTATCAAACAGAGGACCTAGTTATAGGCTGGAGAGACCTTAGCTTAATTTTATAAGCTTTGGTTTTTTCTTTTCTCCTTTGACATCCGTCTTGAAAACAGTTATAATAATCACAAAATAACCTTTAAATGAGTCCAGAGAGGCTTGAAAGGTCGGACAGGTGAAAAAACAGGGTTCTCCTGTGATTTTTTGTGCGACCTTGCCATGTGGCGAGGTTTTTTTGATGACATTTTGCAGTTTAGAAAGGGTTGTCATGATTTTAGTTGAAGATTTAACCATTGTGAGTCAGCGTGAGATTGCACCTCGTATTTTCGAGATGGTGCTTAGGGGAGAGATGGTTGCAGATATGAAGGTTGGTCAGTTCGTCCACCTCAAAGTGCCAGACCCAAGTAAGCTCCTTCGTCGTCCGATTTCCATTTCAGAGATCGACTACGACAAGAAAGAGGCAACCATAGTCTATCGAGTGGAACGCGAGGGAACTGCTATCCTTTCTAAGATGGTAGCCGGTCAAACTATTGATACCATGGGCCCTCAGGGTAATGGCTTTGATATTTCCGTTATTGAGGCTGGGCAGAAAGCCCTTCTCGTTGGTGGAGGTATTGGTGTACCGCCTTTGGTTGAGACGGCCAAGCAGTTGAAGGCTAAGGGAGTTGAAGTTATATCAGTCATTGGTTTTGCCAATAAGGATGCCGTCATCTTGGAGGATAAACTCAGAGCTTGTGGTGAAGTCTACGTGACGACTGATGACGGTTCATATGGTATCAAGGGTTACGTTTCGACGGTTATTGATGGTTTCGACTGGACTCCAGATGCCGTTTACAGTTGTGGAGCTCCAGGCATGCTTAAATATGTCGACAGCAAGTTTGAAAACCATCCTCATGCCTATGTTTCTATGGAAGCTCGTATGGCTTGCGGTATGGGTGCTTGCTATGCCTGTGTAGTTCACGTTAAAGGAGAATCAGATGCCAAAAATCTTCGTGTTTGCGAGGAAGGGCCGGTCTTCCCTACCGGAAAAGTCATCGTCTAGGAGGTTACCATGTCAGAGATTAAATCAGAAAATCGTTTAGCTATTAGCCTTCCAGGGCTTGATTTGAAAAATCCTATTATCCCAGCTTCAGGTTGCTTCGGTTTTGGTCAAGAGTATGCCAAGTATTATGATTTGGACAAACTAGGGTCAATCATGATTAAGGCTACGACCGCCAACCCTCGTTTTGGTAATCCAACACCCCGTGTGGCTGAGACACCATCAGGCATGCTTAATGCCATTGGCTTGCAAAACCCTGGTGTTGATGCTGTCTTGTCTGAAAAACTCCCTTGGTTGCAGGAGCATTATCCTGAGCTTCCAATCATTGCCAATGTAGCTGGATTTTCAAACGAAGAATATGCGGAAGTCTCTCACAAGATTTCCAAAGCCAGCAATGTCAAGGCAATCGAGCTTAATATCTCATGTCCAAATGTGGACCATGGTAATAACGGCCTCCTCATCGGACAAGTCCCAGAACTTGCCTATGCGGCAGTAAAAGCCAGTGTCTCTCACTCTGATGTGCCTGTCTATGTCAAACTGACTCCAAGCGTCGCTGACATCACAAGTGTCGCCAAAGCAGTCGAAGATGCCGGTGCGACAGGTTTCACCATGATTAACACCTTGGTTGGTACACGCTATGATTTGGCGACTCGCAAACCTATCATTGCCAATGGACAAGGTGGTATGTCAGGACCAGCTGTCTTTTCAGTAGCCCTTAAACTTATCCGCCAAGTTGCTCTAGCTTCAGACCTTCCAATCATCGGTATGGGGGGAGTCGACAGTGCCGAAGCAGCTATCGAAATGTTTATCTCTGGTGCCTCAGCCATCGGTGTCGGAACAGCAAACTTCGCAGATCCCTATGCCTGCCCTAAAATCATCGACCGCCTCCCTGAAGTCATGGATAAGTACGACATCACAACACTTGAAGACTTGCGTAAGGAAGTTAGAAGAGAGTTGTTGGGGAAATAGAATAATTGGTTTAAAAGTAAAAAGATGGAAACTAAAACTTCCATCTTTTTTATTGGTGACTTTATGTTCAATTCTTTCTCTAGCGTTGTGAATAAAATATATCATTATAAAGGCGTTTAAATAATCGAAGTTCAGTTAATGCCAGATTATATCTATATATTAGTTAGTATTCTACCTCGAATGGGTGAACTATTTTTTCTAGAAATACTAAGTATTCTTGGAGTATAATATCATTATTGATAGATAAAAGATTTTTTGTATTGTAATTTCTTGAAGCTATGTATTTGATTTTTTAAATTTAGAAACTCAGAAAAACGTTTAAAAAAATAAAAGGAGCATTATGAAATTTAAAGATTATACTTGGGACAAAGAGTTTGATATAAAAGGTTATTTTTCAGAATGTCCAGATAATTTCAATAGTAAGAATAATTTGAGCGGTATTTTACATTATTCTTCAAGAGAAATTGTATTAGAATTATTTGGCGAATTTGAAGAGGACCTAGGTATTTCTTTTAATCTTGGCAAGCATTTGGAAAAAATATATGGATTCACTAGTGATGGCAATATTTTAATTTTAAACACTTATGGAGAACCGATGGTATATTTATCATATCCTGGTTTTTCAATAACTAAATATAGAGTTAAAGACTTTAAAATCTACAGTGTATTTTATAATGAAGTAGAAAACTTTGACTATAATTCAGAAGCCTTTAAGAAATTAATAAATGAATTAGATTCTGAAAAAGTAAAAGAATTTAAATTTAGTTTCGAACACATTGAGGAATGGATTGCCAAATCACTGGTGACCATTAAGCGTGATAAGAATCAAACTATTTTTAAGAGTGCAGTACATAAATATCAATCAACAAAAGCGTTAATAAAATCAGTAGGAATGAACTTTGAGGATTCAGCAATACTACATTCTTCGTTTACAAACATATCATTTACAAGTGATTATTTTATTAAACTTACTTCAGCTGATTCAAAAAAAAGACTTTTTAATGATTTTTATCATGCTTCATGCAAGATTAAGGACCTTATTGAAATTTTATCAAATATACCTTTGTCTTTTACTAATATTGAATTTCTAGTTGATTATAAAATGGTAGATGATAAACGTTTGCCACTGACAAAAGGAAAATTCTTTGTGCAACATGCTAGAAAGTCTAAAAAATGGAAATCAAATTCTCAGCAAGATATCTCTTTAAAGAGATTAGAGAATAATTTTGAAGCTATTTTAAATCATTGGTTTGATAAATCTGAGGAACTTGATTTTATAGTTAAACAATTTTCAAAAAATCTTCATGGTAACTTATTCTTGGAAAATCAGTTGGTTGATGCAATCAGAAATCTAGAAGTATATTCAAGAAATTTTAAGAATTTTAAAATACCGCAACGTTTATCTGATATTGAAGAAGAACAAAAACGATGTTTGCTCAATTTTATAAATACAAATCTCTTAGAGGAGGTTAGAGGTAAGTTTAGAAATAGATTGAAATTTAATAAGAAAGAACCAAGTCTTTCTGAACGGTTGAAAAATTTATTTGATTCAATAGATGAGCTTAATCAGTCTAAAATTTTTTCAAATGTAGAGAGAGAATTGCTGATAAAAAAATTAACTCAAACACGCAATTATTATACTCACGGTGATTCGAAGGATAAATATCCAAAATTGATAACAGATATCAGTGAGATGTACGAAACAACATTGCTTCTTCGAGAAGTTTTAAGATATTATATCTACCAAGAATTAAGAATGAAATATGAATATATAGGTTTCTAAAGACTTTGAAATAAGTTTTAAAAATTTCATTAATGTACTACAGGATAGAGATTAAAGATACCCCCTTTGACATTCCCTCATAAAAGCGCTATAATGGAACAAATTGAACTGAACCTTTAATCGAGTCCAGAGAGGCGAGAAAGGTGTACTGAGATGCTACGGCATCACTAAAGGGTAGGGACTGCCCTATTTTCGTGCAACCTTCGCTGACTGGCGGAGGTTTTTTGTGTGAAAGGATATAAGAAATGAGAGAAAATCGTCCTGTTATTGCCCTTGATTTCCCGACCTTTGAGGATGTGAAGGCTTTCCTTACTAAGTTTCCTGCTGATGAAAAGCTCTATGTGAAGATTGGTATGGAACTCTACTATGCTGCTGGGCCTGAGATTGTACGCTACGTTAAAGAGCTTGGCCATAGTGTTTTCCTTGACCTTAAGCTTCACGATATTCCAAATACTGTGAAATCAGCCATGCGTGTCTTGTCTAACCTTGGCGTTGATATGACTAATGTGCATGCGGCTGGTGGTGTGGAAATGATGAAGGCTGCGCGTGAAGGCTTGGGAGATGGTCCAATCTTGATTGCTGTAACACAGTTGACCTCTACCTCTGAAGAGCAGATGCGTGATTTCCAAAATATCCAAACCACACTTCAAGAATCTGTGGTTCATTATGCTAAAAAGACTGCTGAAGCAGGTCTTGATGGTGTTGTCTGCTCAGCACATGAAGTAGCAAAAATCAAAGAAGCAACAAATGAAGATTTCGTTTGTTTGACACCTGGTATTCGTCCAGCAGGAGCAGCAGTTGGTGACCAAAAACGTGTTATGACACCTGCCGATGCCCGTCAAATTGGTTCAGATTACATTGTTGTTGGTCGTCCAATTACACAAGTTGACGATCCAGTAGCAGCTTATCACGACATCAAGGCCCAATGGAACGGTCAATAAATTTTCAAAAAGACCTTATTTCATAGGAAAATAGATGGAATTAGGTTATAATAAAGAATAGAAAACGCTTTACGGAGGATAATAATTATGACATTAGCATCACAAATCGCATCTGACTTGCTCGATATCAAGGCTGTTTACCTTAAACCCGAAGAACCATTTACATGGGCATCAGGAATCAAATCACCAATCTACACAGACAACCGTATTACATTGTCTTATCCAGAAACTCGTACACTTATTGAAAATGGTTTTGTGGAAAAGATTAAGGAAGAATTCCCTGAAGTAGAAGTGATTGCAGGTACTGCAACTGCTGGTATTCCTCATGGTGCGATTATCGCTGACAAGATGAACCTTCCATTTGCCTACATCCGTAGCAAACCAAAAGATCACGGTGCTGGTAACCAAATCGAAGGTCGTGTGGTTAAAGGCGAAAAAATGGTTGTTGTTGAAGACTTGATTTCAACTGGTGGTTCAGTACTTGATGCTGTAGCAGCTGCAGAGCGTGAAGGGGCTGATGTTATCGGTGTTGTGGCTATCTTCACTTACGAATTGCCAAAAGCTGAGAAAAACTTTGCGGATGCTGGTGTGAAATTGGTTACTCTTTCAAACTACACTGAGTTGATCAAAGTCGCTAAAGTTCAAGGCTACATCACAGCAGATGGACTTCAACTTTTGAAGAAATTCAAAGAAAATCAAGAGACTTGGCAAGACTAATTATCAAGATTTAAGGCGGAACGTTTTAGGCGTTTCGCTTTTTTTAGTATAATTTAGGAAAAGATAAGCAGGGAGAGTATAAGATGACAATTAATGAGTGGTCAGATGCAACGGCAATGGCTGAAGCCGTGCAAAATAAGATGGTCAGTCCCCGAGAACTAGTGGAGGCTACCATTCGTGAAGCAGAGAGGACGAATCCTAAAATCAATGCTATCGTCAGTCAACGCTACGAAAAAGCATTGAAAGAAGCAGAAACTAGAGACTTTTCAGAAAGGCCTTTTGCTGGAGTTCCAATTTTCCTAAAGGATTTGGGGCAGGAGCAAGCTGGTGAGCCGTCAACTGCAGGTTCTCGACTATTTACAAGTTATCGTGCAACGGAGACGGATAATTATGTTAAGAAACTTGAGAAACTGGGATTTATTATTTTAGGGCGTTCTAGCACTCCTGAGTTTGGCTTCAAAAATATCAGTGATGCTCAGATTCATGGTCCTGTTAACCTGCCCGACGATGTGACACGTAATGCTGGCGGGTCAAGTGGTGGTGCGGCAGCTCTTATAAGTTCTGGCATTTCTCCCTTGGCACCAGCTAGTGACGGTGGAGGTTCTATCCGTATTCCAGCCTCCTTTAACGGACTTATTGGTCTTAAGCCTAGCAGAGGACGGATTCCTGTCGGTCCTAGTTCTTTCCGTGGCTGGCAGGGTGCATCTGTCCAGTTTGCCTTGACTAAGACTGTACGAGATACAAAACGCTTGCTCTATCACATGCAGACGTGTCAGATGGAAAGTCCCTTTATTATACCGAAGCTTAGCAAAGTGTCTTTAGAAGAACCAGTTAAACCTTTGAAGATTGCTTTTTCGACTCTCTCTCCTATTGGTGGTAAGGTGTCTGAATCTGCTATTGCGGCGACAAAAAAGGCTGCTAGAGCCTTGGAAAGCCTAGGACATCATGTGCATGAAATTAGCGAGCAGCCCTTGAATGGGATTGAAGCCATGCAGTCTTATTACATCATGAATAGTGTGGAGACAGCAGCCATGTTTGATTCCATAGAGGCTGGTTTAGAACGGAAGATGACCTTTGAAGATATGGAGTTGATGACTTGGGCTATTTTCCAATCTGGGCAAAAGATTCCTGCTAAAATTTACTCTAAAATCCTTGCCCAGTGGGATCAGTATAGCCATCAGATGGCGAATTTTCATGAGTCTTACGATATTCTTCTGACACCAACAGTTGCAAATGTGGCACCTAAGCATGGACAGTTTGCCCTCTCTGAAAACTTACAAAATCAACTCAAACATATGGCAGATTTTGATTGGCCAAAGCAACAGGAACTTATTTGGGAAATGTTTGCGGATAGCTTAGATTGGACACCTTTCACGCAACAAGCTAACCTGACTGGACAACCTTCGATTTCTTTACCTGTCTATCGGGATGAGCAAGGTCTCTCACTTGGTGTTCAACTGACAGCCGCCAAGGGAAGAGAGGACCTCCTCTTACACTTGGCCCAACAAATGGAAGAACGTTCGCTTTTTAGCTAAACATTCTTTTTTTCAGTTCAATATTTTGTGAAACCCTTTCAAATAGTATAGGCTAAGATTATAAGTTTTTAACTTAACTTCATTTTTTAAGGAGACACACATAGATGAAAAAGAGATTTTTCGCCGTATTTAGCCTAATTTTGGCTGCGGTCTTTTTGGTTGCCTGCTCGTCACAGAGTACAGGTGAGAAGAACTGGGAAAAGATTAAGAAACGTGGAAGCATCAAGGTTGCGACCGCTGGAACTCTTTACCCACAAAGCTACCACGATGATAAGAACAATTTGACTGGTTATGACGTTGAGATTCTCAAAGAAGTTGGAAAACGTCTTAAGTTGAAAATTGACTTCACGGAGATGGGCGTGGATGGCATGCTTACTGCTGTAAATAGTGGTCAAGTAGATATTGCTAACTACTCACTCGAAGATGACAACAAGAACGTTAAAAAATTCTTGCGTTCTGAACCATACAAGTATTCATTTACTTCAATGGTAGTTCGTGAATCAGATAATTCAGGAATTTCTTCATGGAAGGACCTCAAAGGTAAGAAAGCAGCTGGTGCTGCAAGTACAAAGTACATGAAGATTGCCAAAAAAATGGGTGCTGAACTTGTCGTATATGACAATGTTACCAATGACGTTTATATGCAAGACTTGGTAAATGGTCGTACAGACGTTATCGTCAATGATTACTATTTGCAAAAGATGGCAGTAGCCGCTATCAAAGACAGGTACCCTGTTAAGATCAACGATGGTATCTACAGTAACCCTTACTCAACAAGCTTTACTTTCTCATTGAAGAATAAAACCCTTCAAGAAAAAGTTAATAAAGCTATCAAAGACATGAAGAAAGATGGTACCCTTACCAAAATTTCAGAGAAGTTCTTTGCTGGTCAAGACGTTACAAAGAAAACGAAAGTTGACTACACTGAGATTGACATCTCTGATGTTGAATAATATGAGCGATCCAATTGGATCGCTTATTTGCTAAAGAAATGTTTAGAAAGAAAGACTTATGATTATTGATTTTTCACTGATTCTAAAAAGCATTCCCTATGTTCTATCAGGTCTGCCTTATACGTTGGGGATTTCCCTTTTAAGCTTTATGGTTGGGAATGTATTTGCCATCATCCTTGCCTTTATGCGGATGTCGCAAAAACCTTGGTTGAAGTATCCAGCACGTATTTATATTTCCATCATGCGTGGGGTTCCTATGTTGGTCGTGCTCTTCATTCTTTACTTTGGTCTGCCTTACGTTGGTGTTCAGCTGCCTGCCCTTCTTTGTGCCTTTATTGGCTTCTCCTGTGTTAGTGCCGCTTATATGGCAGAGATTTTCCGTTCATCCATAGCTGCCGTAGATAGGGGGCAGTGGGAAGCCGCTCGTTCTCTTGGTCTTCCTCAGAAGTCTATTATCCGTCGAATTATCTTACCTCAGGCCATGCGTATAGCAGTAGCACCTCTTGGTAATGTCATCATTGATATGGTAAAGAGTTCCTCATTGGCGGCTATGATTACAGTGCCTGACATTTTCCAAAATGCTAAGATAATCGGTGGGCGTGAGTATGACTACATGTCTATGTATATCCTAATCGCCCTTATTTACTGGACTTTGAGCTTTACTCTAGAGTTACTTCAAGGCTATCTTGAAAAACGTTTAGCCACCTATTGATTTTTGAAAAAATTGTTTGAATATCTAATAAAATCTTGAAAATTATTTAATTCTAATCTTATAAATGTGGTATAATAAAAGCGATTTAAAAATCAGAAAGGTCTTTTGGAATGAAGAAGAAAACAGTCGTTGCAACGACTCTATCAACCCTACTTGTCTCAACTGCCATCTTGGCCAATGCTGTCCAAGCTGACGAGGTAGAAACTCATGCAGCTGTTACAGCGCCAAGCACTGAAGTAGTAGCTACAGAGGCAACTACCAATGCGACATCTACTGCAGCAACAACTGCATCTAGCGAGTCTGCAGCACCAGTAGCTAGTTCAACATCAGTTGTTACTGCTTCAACAGCTGAAACAAGCGAAACACCTGCTGCTACAGCAAGTGAAACAGCAACTGCAGCCGCAACTCCTACAACAGAAGTCGTGACAAATGCTAGCACAAGTGCCAGCAACGACACTGTAACTGTCCTTCACACCAACGATGTTCACGGTCGTATGGTTGAAGATGATCGTAACGGAGTTATTGGTGATGCCCTTTTGTCTGGTATCGTAAATGATTCTCGTTCAAAAGGAACAACCCTTGTCTTTGACTCCGGGGACTCATTCCAAGGACTTCCAATCTCAAACAGTTCTAAAGGTGAAGACATGGCAAGCGTCATGAATGCTGTTGGTTTTGATGCCATGACAGTGGGTAACCATGAGTTTGACTTTGGTCTTGATCAATTGCGTCGTTTGAGCAAACAAATCAATTTCCCAATCATCACATCTAACGTATATGTAAATGGCGTACGTCTTTTCCAACCATCTACAATCGTTGACAAAACACCTGGTGTTGATGGAGATGAAGTAGTCGTTATTGGTGTCACTACACCTGAGACAGCTACTAAGACACACCCACGTAATATCCCTGGTGTCTCTTTCACTGATCCTATTAGTGAAGTTAAGGCTGTTGTTGACCAAGTGGAATCAAATGCCCGTGCCGAAGGTAAGGAATACAAGACTTATGTTGTCCTTAGTCACTTGGGGATTGATACAACAACTCCAGTTGAATGGCGTGGATCAACTTTGGCAGAAGCTCTTTCAAACTATGCACCTTTGAAAGGAAAACGTGTTCTTGTCCTTGATGGTCACTCACACACTCTTCACACAGCGACATACGGCGATAACGTTACTTACAACCAAACTGGTAGCTACCTTAATAATGTCGGCCGCGTCGTTTATAATTCTGACCGTGTCTTGTCACATGGCGTGATTTCACACGACGAAGCTAAGAAAAATTATCAAGTTAACCCAACGGTTAAAGCTATGATTGATGATATCCAAGCTAAGTACAAGGCAGATTCTTCAAAAGTCGTTATTGAAAATAGCCCTGTTAAACTTAGCGGTGACCGTATGGACGTTCGTGTTCGCGAAACTAACCTTGGTAATGTGGTCGCTGATGCTCTCTTAGATTACGGACAATCAGCCTTCACACACAAGTCTAACCTTGCCGTAACAAACGGTGGTGGTCTTCGTGAAACAATTGCCAAAGACAAACCAATTACTAAAGGTGATATCATTGCCGTTCTTCCATTTGGTAACTCAGTTGCTCAAATTCAAGTAACAGGTCAAAATATCCATGATATGTTTGTCAAATCTCTTGGTTCTATTCTCCAAGTTGACGAAAGTGGTAAAACTGTTCTGGATGAAAATGGTCAACCTCTCCTTGAACCATCTGGTGGCTTCCTTCAAGTCTCAGGAGCTCGTGTTTATTATGACACAACTCTTCCAGCTGAAAAACGTATCTTGTCAATTGACATTTTGGATCCAGAAACTGGTGTCTATAAACCACTCAACACAAACGGAACTTACTACCTTGTAACCAACGACTTCTTGGCTGCTGGTGGTGATGGCTTCACAATGTTGGGTGGTCCTCGTGAAGAAGGTCCATCAATGGATACCGTCTTTGCGGATTACTTGACACGTGCAAACCTTTCTAAGTATGCCGTTATCAATCCAAATTCACGTACCATTTCAATTTCAAGTGCTGATTTTGCTGCCTTGAACAAAAAAGAAAATGCAGCAGACCCTACACTTAATCCTTTGGAACCTGTTACTCCATCAACTATTGCTAAAGATCTTGAAACAACTAAACCAGTGGTATCTAAAGTAGTGACGACTCCTAATGGAAAAGTATTCTTCATTTCAACAAGAAGCGAAGCACTTAAAGAAACTGAAAAAGTGACAGAAACATCTGCTCAAACTGAAGTTCTTCCTACAACAGGTGACAAGGGGTCACACGCTGGTCTCCTCGGACTTGGTATGTTGCTCACTCTCTTTGGACTTAGTGGAAAACACAAAGGTAAAGAGAAAAACTAAGAAGTCTGCAGATATAAAAAGAGTTAACCATTTGGCTAACTCTTTTTTGTTTTCTTCTTGTTACTATGTGTCTTTCGATACTGGCTTGGTGTTTGATCGTAATAGTGTTTAAATTGGCGGTTGAAATTGGATAGGTTATTAAAACCAACATTAGTAGCAATTTCCAAAACTGGTTTAACGCTATTACGAAGCTCCTCGCAAGCAGCATTGAGTCTTGCTTGGATGATAAATTCTGTACAAGAGGTACCTGTATGTTGCTTAAAAATCGTCATAAAGTGGGTCTTACTATATCCCATGAGCTCTGACAACTTTTCAATAGTGAGATTTTCGGCATAATGTTGGTTAATGTAATCAATGATTTCCCGAATCTTCTCATTCTTACGATAATGATCATCAGAAGTTTTTCGCTCTACCAAACGATAGAAGTAGAGGAGGTAGATTAATTCTTCTAGTTTTGACTTGAGAAGAAGTTCATAGTGACGATCCTTCTGACGAATCATCTTAAAAATCTCAAAGAGGAGAGCTCTAATTTCCCTATACCCCTCGTCTGATGGTCTCAGGCATTGTTTAAACTTGAAAATAGAATTCTGTAGGGGCTGTAGGTAACGTAGACTAAGCGGGTCCACCAGCGATTGTCCCAGCATATCCAAATGAAAATGTAGGGTGTCCGTATGATGAGACTGATTATCTACGGGGTGAATCGAATGAAGGCCATTCGGACGAATTAAAAAGATATCTCCAGCTTGACTGTCAAAATAGTCATAATCAATGTGATAACGAGCTGTCCCCTCATAAACATACTGAATCTCAAGCTCTGGATGCCAATGAAAAAGGATATCAGGGCGTCCATTTTCAACCTTAGTTTCCGTCAATCGAAATGGAAGCAGATTATCGTCAAAATCTATCAAATGTTTAAAATCTGTATCAGTAGCTGCTTGTCTCATGGCAAACCTTTCAAAATCATAGGATAGTACCATGATAGCATTTTCTTTCTTAAAAAGCATGAGTAAATCGTCTGATGGTATTGATAAGTTGTTTACATAATTATATTTCTGTATTAACTACTGGCAAAACAAAAAGATGACAAAGCATCTTTTTACATAAATTTAGTTATGTTTATTTCCCTAGACAGAACTGACTAAATAGTTGCGTAATGAGTTCATCTGGAGCAGCATCACCAGTAATTTCACCAAGAATCTCCCAAGTACGTGTCATATCAACCTGTAGGAGATCAACAGGCATGCCTAATTCAAGACCTTGATTGACTGCTTCAAGGCTTTCGAGGGCTTTTTCAATGAGTGAAATGTGACGGGCATTTGAGAGATAAGTAGCATCTTTCTCCACTAGACCAGCATTATCAAAGAAGAGTTGATTAATGCGGTCTTCAATTTTGTCAATATTTTCATTTTTGAGGACTGAAATTGGAATGACGTCTTCAGGAAGCTCTTCCAATTGGATTGCTTGTGGAAGGTCTGTCTTATTTAGGAGAATGATACGATTGCTATTTTGGCTAATTTCGAGTAATGTACGGTCTTGCTCAGTTAACGGTTCAGAGCTATTAAGGACAAGAAGAACCAGGTCAGCCTCTTCGAGAGCTTTCTTAGAACGTTCCACACCAATTTTTTCAACAACATCATCTGTATCACGGATACCAGCGGTATCAATTAACTTAAGGGGAACGCCTTTGATATTAACGTATTCTTCAATGACATCACGTGTTGTACCCTCAATGTCTGTAACGATAGCCTTCTCCTCACGTAGGAGATTATTAAGAAGACTAGATTTTCCGACATTTGGACGACCAATGATTGCCGTTGAAAGACCTTCTCGAAGGATTTTTCCTCGTTTGGCAGTAGCCAGAAGATTTTCTAGAAGTACTTGGAACTCTTGCGTTTTTTCACGGACTAGATTTGTAGTAACTTCTTCAACATCATCATACTCTGGGTAATCAATATTCACCTCGACTTGAGCCAAAGTGTTAAGGATTTCTTGGCGCGTGTTATTAATGAGATCCTTGAGCGAGCCATCAAGTTGAGAAACGGCAACGGCCATAGCCTTATCAGTCTTAGCACGAATCAAATCCATGACAGCTTCGGCCTGGGTCAAGTCCACACGACCATTCAAGAAGGCACGCTTGGTAAATTCTCCAGGTTCGGCCATACGAGCACCAGAACGGATAAGGAGTTGAAGGATTTCATTGGTTACAGCGACACCACCATGGGTGTTGATTTCTACGACATCCTCACGTGTAAAGGTCTTTGGTGCACGCATAACACTGACCATGACTTCATCAATGGTTTCATCATTTTCCACGATATGACCGTAATTGATAGTATGTGAAGCGACCGTTTCTAAATTTTTTCCTTTGAAAACCTTATTAGCAATAGCAACTGCATCGGTTCCAGATAGGCGAACAATACCGATAGCACCTTCACCTAAAGGTGTTGAAATTGCAGTAATCGTATCAAATTCTTTGGTAATTGACATAGTTATTCCTTTGGATTTTTTCTGTATTAGTTGTAAAATGATTTAATTTCATTGTAACGCAAAAGACCAGTAGTAGCAAGGATTGGTGCCGATAAAGTCAAGAAAAAAGAGCCTAGGCTCTTTTTGTTTATTTGTGACGTTCAAAGTATGATTTAGTTTCTTTGAAGATGATTGGTGAGAGGACAAGTAGGGCAATCAAGTTAGGCAATGCCATCAAACCGTTTACGATATCCGCAATTTTCCAAACAACATCAAGAGTGAGGTAACCACCAAGAGCAACCATGACTACAAAAATGAGGCGGTAGAGTGGAAGGAATTTCGTTGATTTGAAAATGAATTCGAAACAACGTTCACCGTAGTAAGACCAACCCAAGATTGTTGTAAAGGCAAAGAGAACCAAAGAAAGTGTTAAGGCAATTTCACCAAATGTACCAAAAACAGAAGAGAAGGCTGCTTGTGTCATTGGGGCACCTTCCAGGCTACCTGACCATTGACCCGTTACAAGGATAGCAAGACCAGTAAGCGTACAGATGATGATCGTATCAATGAAAGTACCTGTCATTGAAATCAAACCTTGTTCAACAGGTTCTTCGGTCTTAGCAGCAGCTGCAGCGATAGGAGCTGATCCAAGACCTGACTCATTTGAGAAGACACCACGCGCAATACCAAGACGCATTGCAACCATGACTGTCGCACCAGCAAAACCACCAACGGCTGCTTTACCAGTAAAGGCAGATTGGAAAACCGTTTCAAGGACTGGAAGAAGTTGATTAAAGTTAGTAAAGATAACTACAAGAGCTGCTAGGATATAAAGTCCAGCCATAAACGGTACGACTTTTTCAGAAACTTTAGAGATAGATTGGATACCACCAAAAATGATGGCCGCAGTGATAAGTGCAAGTAAGATACTTACAATTTTTGGTGACCAGTCAAAGCTATTTTGAAGTGAAGCGGTGATTGAGTTAACTTGAGAGAAAGTACCAATCCCCAACCATGCAACAAGCACACCTGCAAAGGCAAAGAAGTAGGCCAAAGGTTTAGCAATTGTTTGCCATTTCCCAGAAAAACCGTGTGTAATGTAATACATTGGACCACCAGAAACATTACCTTGGTCGTCAAATGTACGGAATTTAATAGCCAAAAGACCTTCGGAATATTTGGTTGCCATACCAAAGAAAGCGGCAATCCACATCCAGAAAAGGGCACCAGGTCCACCAGTCTTGATGGCAGTAGCTACACCGACAATGTTACCTGTACCGACAGTTGCAGCAAGAGCCGTTGCGAGGGCTGCAAAACTAGAAATATCACCTTCCCCTTTATCTTCAGCAAAGATAAGTTTAAAAGCTTTAGGAAGACGAAGAACTTGCAAAAGACCAAGACGAATTGTAAGGTAAATCCCAGTTCCTACAAGAAGGACCAGAAGGGGTGGACCCCAGACAAAATCATCAATGGTAGTAAAAAAGTCTAACATAAATTTACAATCTCCTTTAACCGAGACGTCAAAAAAGAGGTTTGGCTTAACCAGACCTCTGAGAATACAAAGCTATTACTACAAGTTAAAAAACTTACGATGCTTTCTGTCCTTTTACCTGAGAGTTTCGGTTGTTACCCCTTGCCCCTTCGGTGTCTTGTTTACAGCTAAGGCTGCTTCAAGATCTCTCCAGAAGTCCGTCAATCACCAGTCATCCTGATGACATCACTCGGTTCTTATTTTATTGTGATTATATCTTATCGAAAAAACCGAACAGTGTCAACACTAATTTTCATCAAAAGTATAAAAATCCGAATATTATTCTTTAGCATGTCTTCCCCCAAAGCTAGAAAAAGCTAAGAATATGGGTAATCTTAAGCAAAGTACTTCCAATAAAAACAAACAATTATCTTCTAAAGTTATTTCAGATCCATTATGAATAGAGTCTGCATTTTCATCCAAAAAATGATAAAATAGTAGAGCTTATTTTTGAGAATGGAGAATATGATGAACCCATTATTAACTGGTATGAATGACAAACAGGCCGAAGCCGTCCAAACAACTGAAGGTCCTTTATTGATTATGGCTGGTGCAGGATCTGGTAAGACACGTGTGCTTACCCACCGTATTGCCTACCTCATTGACGAGAAAATGATTAATCCCTGGAATATCCTAGCCATTACCTTTACCAATAAGGCAGCTCGTGAGATGCGTGAACGTGCTATGGCTTTAAATCCAGCAACTTCAGAAACCTTAATTGCAACCTTCCATAGTATGTGTGTGCGAATCCTTCGTCGTGAAGCCGACCATATTGGCTACAACCGAAACTTTACTATCGTAGATCCTGGTGAGCAACGTACTTTGATGAAACGTATTCTCAAGAATCTGAACCTAGATCCTAAGAAGTGGAATGAACGTGCCATCTTAGGGACAATTTCCAACGCCAAAAACGACCTCTTGGATGAAGTGGCCTATGAGCACCAGGCCGGTGATATGTACACCCAAATCGTTTCTAAATGTTACAAGGCCTATCAGGAAGAGCTCCGTCGTAGTGAGGCCATGGATTTCGACGATTTAATTATGATGACTTTGCGTCTCTTTGACAAAAATCCTGATGTTCTCGCCTATTATCAGCAACGTTATCAGTACATTCACGTGGATGAGTACCAAGATACCAACCATGCTCAGTATCAGTTGGTAAAACTCTTGGCTTCTCGCTTCAAGAATATCTGTGTCGTAGGTGATGCGGACCAATCAATCTACGGTTGGCGTGGGGCTGATATGCAGAATATCCTTGACTTTGAGAAGGACTATCCTGAAGCCAAGGTAGTTCTCTTGGAAGAAAACTACCGTTCAACCAAGAAAATTCTCCAAGCAGCCAATGAAGTTATCAAGAACAACCGCAACCGCCGTCCTAAGAAACTTTGGACTCAAAATGACGACGGTGAACAAATCGTTTATTACCGTGCTAATGACGAACGTGATGAAGCTGTTTTTGTTGCTTCAACTATTGATAACATCATTCGTGAAGAAGGTAAGAACTTCAAGGATTTCGCTGTACTTTACCGTACCAATGCTCAGTCTCGTACCATTGAAGAAGCCTTGCTTAAGTCTAATATTCCTTATACCATGGTTGGAGGGACCAGGTTCTATAGCCGTAAAGAAATTCGTGATGTTATTTCTTACTTGAACTTGATTGCAAATCCTGCGGATAATATTAGTTTTGAACGTGTGGTTAATGAACCTAAACGTGGAGTTGGACCTGGTACGCTTGAAAAGATTCGTACCTTTGCCTATGAGCAAAACATGAGTCTCCTAGATGCTTCAGCTAATATTATGTTGTCACCAATCAAGGGGAAAGCGGCTCAGGGCGTTTACGATTTCGCTAACATGATTCTGAACCTACGTGACCAGCTAGATGGGCTAAGCATTACTGAAGCTGTAGAGGCTGTTTTGGATAAGTCTGGTTATCTGGATGCTCTTTCTATGCAACAAACACTTGAAAGTCAAGCACGCATTGAAAATATCGAAGAGTTCATGTCTGTTACTAAGAATTTTGATGAAACCAACACCGATGGTACGGAAGACGAGACTGGTATTGACCGTTTAGGCCGTTTCTTGAACGATCTAGCGTTGATTGCTGATACGGACGATGGTGATATGGAAGCAGCAGAAGTAACCTTGATGACCCTCCATGCTGCCAAAGGACTTGAATTCCCAGTTGTCTTTCTTATCGGTATGGAAGAGGGAGTCTTCCCCTTATCTCGTGCTTCAGAAGACCCAGAAGAACTCGAAGAAGAGCGTCGCTTAGCTTACGTAGGTATTACCCGGGCTGAAGAGATTCTTTTCCTTACCAACGCTAATACACGTACGCTTTTTGGTAAGACTAGCTATAATCGCCCTAGCCGTTTCTTGCGTGAAATTTCAGATGATTTATTACAATATCAAGGTCTGGCACGTCCAGCCAATTCATCATTTGGTGTTCGTTTTACAAAGGAAGAGCCAACACAATTTGGTCAAGGCATGAGTTTACAACAAGCACTGCAGACTAGAAAAGCAAATGCACAACCTCAAAGACATACGGGCGCTCAGCCATTTTCAAAAGCTACTGGCGGATTACCTTTTGGCAAGACTTCAGACTCTGGCAATTCAGCTACTGACTGGGAAATCGGAGATATTGCTCACCACAAGAAGTGGGGAGATGGGACTGTCCTAGAAGTAACTGGAAGTGGCAAAACACAAGAACTTAAGATAAAATTCCCAGAAGTTGGACTTAAAAAGGTTTTGGCAAGCGTAGCACCTATTGAGAAGAAATAGAAAGAGACCGAAAGGTCCTTTTTATAAGCCTTCCCTATCACATTGATAAAAAATTTCTATTAGACAGTTAGCTTTTATGGGTGTAGAATGAAGACAACTTTTGTTTTGGAGGACACCCATATGTCACGAGAATTTTCATTTGAAACCTTACAATTACACGCTGGACAAACACCTGATAAGGAAACAAAATCACGTGCGGTTCCAATTTACCAAACGACTTCATATGTCTTTGACGATGCTCAAGAAGGTGAAGATCTCTTTGCCCTTAGAAAACCCGGTAATATTTACACACGTATTACCAATCCAACAGTAGCAGTACTTGAAGAACGTATCGCAGCCCTCGAAGGTGGTGTTGGTGCCTTGGCTACGGCTTCAGGTATGGCTGCAATCACCTATGCGGTCCTTGGTTTGGCACATGCTGGCGATCATGTTGTTGCTGCGACAACCCTCTACGGTGGAACATTTAATCTCTTAAAAGAAACTCTTCCACGCTATGGTGTCACAACAACTTTTGTGGATGTTGACAATCCTGAAGAAATTGAAGCTGCTATCAAAGATAATACCAAACTAGTCTTGATTGAGTCTTTGGGTAATCCGCTTATCAACATTCCTGATTTTGAAAAAATTGCTGAAATTGCTCACAGCCATAAGATTCCATTGGTTGCTGACAATACTTTTGGAACTCCATATCTCATCAATGTTATCTCCCATGGTGTAGATATCGTGGTTCATTCTGCAACTAAGTTTATCGGTGGACATGGAACAACTATTGGAGGTCTTATCGTCGATTCTGGTAAATTTGACTGGGAAGCTTCAGGCAAATTCCCACAGTTGGTTGACGAGGACCCATCTTACCACAATATCAGCTATACGCGTGATGTTGGTCCAGCAGCATTTGTAACTGCCCTTCGTACACAACTTTTGCGTGACACAGGGGCTGCCTTGGCACCTTTCAATGCTTTCTTGCTCTTGCAAGGACTTGAAACACTTTCACTTCGTGTCGAACGCCACGTCGAAAATACTAAAAAAATCGTAGACTTTTTGGAAAATCATCCAAAAGTTGAAAAAGTTAACTATCCTGGATTACCATCAAGTCCTTACTATGATTTGGCACAAAAATACTTCCCTAAAGGTCCAGGTTCTATTTTCACTTTCCATGTTAAAGGTGGACAAGACGAAGCACGTACCGTAATTGATAATCTTGAAATCTTCTCAGATTTAGCTAACGTTGCTGATGCAAAATCTTTGGTGGTGCACCCTGCAACAACAACTCACCAACAATTGGCAGAAACTGATTTACTAGCTTGTGGTGTCACTCCAAATCAAATTCGTATCTCAGTTGGTTTGGAAAACGCAGAGGATTTGATTGAAGATTTAAAACTAGCCCTTGATAAAATTTAAGTATTCCGATACTAACTTATTTAACCAGCTCTTTAGCTGGTTTTTTGTTATACTATCCCTATGAAATTTGTTTTTGATTTGGATGGAACCCTATGTTTTGATGGTATGACCATGTCAAAAGACCTACAAAAGGTTCTTTTAACTGCACCAAAATACGGGCATGAAATTATTTTTGCAACAGCACGCTCTTACAGAGACTGTCTTAGTATTTTAGAAGGAGAATTGAGAAAGCTGACAGTAGTTGGCTTAAACGGTGGTGAAGTCTTTCAAGATGAACACTTAGTATCGCAATACACAATACCTTCTCATGATCTCAGAACGATTGTTAGCTACTGTGATACTTATAATCTCCCTTATTTTATTGATGATACCTTTAATTATGCTATTCAAAATCCTGAGCAAATCCCTTTTCTTTCAAATGTTGATCCATTAAACAAAGCAAGGATTTTGCCTGTTCATGAACTTAATGAGCCTATCAAAGTTGTTATTCCACTTGTAGAGCATGAAGATATACGTGAAGACCTTATCTTTAATCTAAACAAACTGGAATGTTTAGACCTTAGTTATCATGATATCGAAAGGTGCCTTTACATTAATCCTAAAGGTGTGACCAAGGCTAGTACTGTTTTAAACCACTTTGGTAAAGACTTTGTAGCTTTTGGAAATGATCAAAATGATATTTCTCTTTTCAAAAATGCTATATATGGAGTGCAAATTGGTGATTATCCCTACCTAAAAAACTTTGCGGATGAGGTTATTCCTGCAATTAATGCAGTTATTGCTGAAAAAATTAAACTTCTGTTTGAAAAGTTCTAAACAAATGTTTAGGCTTATTGCTATATTTACAGTACAATAGTAAAAAAAGTATTGGAGGACGACTAACATGCCAACATTTATTGGAAAACCAGTTACAGTAGCAGAAGACAAACAACTTCAAGTTGGAGATACCTTGCGTGACTTTAACTTGACCACAACAGATTTGACGAAAAAATCACTTTCAGAATTCGATGGAAAGAAAAAAGTTATCTCTATCGTTCCATCAATCGATACTGGTATTTGTTCAACTCAAACACGTACCTTTAACAAGGAATTGTCAGAACTAGATGATACTGTAGTTATTACTATTTCAGTGGACCTACCATTTGCGCAAGCTCGTTGGTGTGGTGCTGAAGGCCTTGAAAATGCCATCATGCTCTCTGACTACTATGATAATAGTTTCGGTAAAGACTATGGTGTCCTTATTGAAGAATGGCACTTGTTAGCGCGTGCCGTTTTAGTGGCAGACGCTGACAACAAGATTACTTATGTCGAATATTTGGACAATATCAATACTGATCCAAACTATGAAGCAGCAGTAGCAGCAGCTAAAAGCTTATAAAAAGGGGCCCAGGTCTCTTTTTTATTTTGCCTTTCTTACAGTTTTTACTTGCAAAAGTATTAGCTTCTTGCTATTATTGTATAGCAATACTCAATGTGGATAGTGAAATATAAAAAAGGAGATTCAATGTCTGAAAAAGAAAGACCTCAACTGATTATCGATTACGAAGCTAACACAGACAAACTTGTTCGTTTAGGCGATGTTGTCGATCAATTTAAAGGAAAAGCTGTTCCAGCTAAGGCAGAACCCGGTGAATTTGCTGTCATTAATCTATCGGATATGACACCCAACGGCATTGCCTACGATGACCTAAAAACATTTTCTGAGGAACGCCGCAAACTTTTACGCTTTCTCTTAGAAGATGGAGATGTGCTTATTGCCTCTAAGGGAACTGTTCAAAAAGTTGCTGTTTTCGAAAATCAGGGCAAGCGTGAAGTTGTTGCCTCATCAAATATCACAGTATTACGACCTAAGGAAAAACTCCGTGGTTTCTACATCAAGTTCTTTCTTGAGACCGAAATTGGTCGTGCCTATTTGGACTATGCTGATAAGGGAAAGGCTGTCCTCAATTTATCGACAGCTGACCTCTTGGACATCAAAATTCCTGAGATACCGATTGTTAAGCAAGATTACCAAATTGCGGCCTACCTACGTGGGCGTGCCGATTTCCACCGTAAGATGGTTCGTGCAGAGCAAGAGTGGGAAAATATCCAGCATAATGTTACAGAAGCTCTATTTGGAAATTAATCAAAAGCCAGCAAACTTGGATTTGTTGGTCTTTTTTTATTATTCTCGTGTATAATGGTAGTAGTAAATATGTTATTAGGAGGTCATTATGACTACCAACACCATAGATTTATCACAACCAGTCGCAACAATCATAAAAGAGCATCCAGAGGTTAAGGATTTACTGATTGACCTTGGTTTTAAGCCCTTGTCTAACCCAGCTATGCTAAATACTGTCGGTAAGGTAACCAGTCTAAAAGCTGGTTCTAAGTTAGCTAATATTCCCCTAGATAAAATCAAGCAAACTTTACTGTTCAATGGTTATGATGTCATCGGAGACTAATATGGAAAACAATCGTATTCAAATACTCAAAGAAATTCTCCTAGATTTACATCATGGAGCTAGTCCCGAAAGTGTTCAAGAGCGCTTCAATCAACACTTCAGGGGAGTATCTGCCCTTGAAATCTCTATGATGGAGCATGAATTGATGTCTTCTGAAGATGGAGTTACCTTTGAAGATGTTATGAGCCTTTGTAATGTCCACGCTAACCTCTTTAAAGGAGCTATTGCAGATGTGGAAGTGGCGGACGCTGATCAAGAGGGCCACCCTGTCTATGTGTTTAAACAAGAGAATTTAGCCCTACGTTCAGCTATCCTACGTATTCGACGTATCATCGAAAACATTAGTAAGCCTGAAAATGAAGATTTCAAATCTGACCTACTCAATGGGCTTAGACATCAGATGTCTTTATTGGGACAATTTCATAACCATTACACACGTAAAGAAAAGCTCTTCTTTCCAATAATGGAGCGTTATGGTCATGATTCTCCTCCAAAGGTTATGTGGGGTGTAGACGATGACATCCGAAAACTTTTTAGAGCGGCAGAAGCTAAACTAAAAGAACTTCCAGATGCTGATTTAGAAGAATTTTCAAAGTCCTTCGAAGCTTTTTCAGAAGAATTTGAAGCTATGATTTTCAAGGAAGAAGCTATCTTACTTATGATTCTGCTTGAAACCTTCACGCAGGATGATTGGCTTTCAATTGCCGAAGAAAGTGATGCCTATGGCTATGCAATTATAAAACCTACAGCCGTTTGGAAACCTAAGCGTGAGCGTTTTGAGGAAGACAATACGGAGACATTGCAAGAACAGTCTGGTCTGAGCACTGACGAACATACGGGCAATACCCGAATTATTGATACCCCGGAAGGACAATTTACCATCAGCTTCACCCCAAAACCAAAAACTGAAACTGTCGTAGATAGAGAAACAACGCAACCTTTTGGCAATGGTTATCTTTCTGTGGAGCAGGCCAATCTCATTCTTAACCATCTCCCTTTGGAAATCACTTTCGTCAATAAAGACGATATTTTCCAATACTATAATGATAATGTTCCTGCTAGTGAAATGGTTTTTAAACGAACACCTAGCCAAATTGGACGAAACGTTGAACTTTGTCATCCGCCCAAAGTGCTTGATAAGGTCAATAAAATCTTTGAATTACTAAGAAGTGGAGAGCGTGACCAAGTTCCAATGTGGTTCAAATCTGAACGTTTAGGAAAATTCGTCTATGTTACCTATGCAGCTGTTAGAGATGACAAGGGAGACTTTCAAGGTGTCCTAGAGTATGTGCAAGATATTAAACCTTTCTTTGAACTAGAAAGCGATCTTAAAAGAGATATTGATTAAAAAGCTAGCAGTCCTGCGACTGCTTATGACTATAATCCGTGAGAGGTTAGAGTCTTTGTTCTCTGCCTCTTTATGTTTCCATCTAGCTCTTTATGATTGCTTTTGATATAATTAGAATTATGATTTCAGGAATTATTAATCTAAAAAAAGAGGCTGGTATGACCAGTCATGATGCTGTATTTAAGCTACGTAAAATATTACAAGAGAAAAAAATAGGACATGGTGGCACTCTCGATCCTGATGTGACCGGCGTATTACCTATTGCAGTCGGAAAAGCGACTCGTGTCATTGAATACATGACAGAAGCAGGAAAGGTCTATGAAGGCGAAATTACCATTGGTTTTTCAACAACGACCGAGGATGCAAGTGGTGAAGTCGTCCAAACTACTCCGATAAGGGAGCTAGACGAAGAAACCGTTGACAAAGCAATGGCTAGTTTTGAGGGAGAAATCACACAAATTCCCCCTATGTACTCAGCAGTTAAGGTCAACGGAAAGAAACTTTATGAGTACGCACGCGCTGGAGAAGAAGTAGAACGTCCACAACGTCAAGTGACCATTACCGAATTTGTCCGTACCTCACCCATCGAGCTAGAAAACGACACTGCGAGATTCAGCTTCCGTGTTGCTTGTAGCAAGGGAACTTATGTCCGTACCTTATCTGTTGATTTGGGTGCTAAACTCGGCTACGCGAGTCATATGTCTGCTCTTCGTCGAACAGCCTCAGCTGGTTTAACCTTAGATAAGGCACTAACTCTCTCACAAATTTCAGAAATGGTAGAAGCAGGGGATACATCCTTCCTCCTTCCCATCGAATTTGGTGTTCAGGATCTGCCAGCAGTACAGGTCACTGAAGATGATGCTAAAGAAATCTCATTTGGTCGCTTTATTGCTATTGATAGCCAAGAACCCTTGGTTGCGGCCTTTTTAGGATACAAAGTTCTAGCCATCATGGAAAAGCGAAATCAAGTTTATAAACCTAGAAAAGTATTAAGTCAATGAAAATAACTTCTATTAACGATTATAAAGATATCCATCAAGAAAAGGATACAGTCCTTGTCTTAGGCTATTTCGATGCGCTTCATCGTGGTCACAAGGTTCTTTTTGATAAGGCTCGTCAGATTGCTGATGAGGAAGAGCTTGAAGTAGCTGTTCTTACCTTTAATGAGAGTCCTCAGCTAACTTTCCAACGCTTTACGGATGATTTACTTCTTCATATCACAGCACCTCAGAGACGGTGTGAACTTTTTGAAGCCTATGGTACAGATCAGCTTTATTTGACAGATTTTAATAGTGATTTTGCCCGAACGAGTTCAGATGATTTCATTGCCCACTATATTAATCGGTTAAAAGCTCAAGAGGTTGTTGTGGGCTTTGATTACAAGTTTGGACACCATCGAACGGATGCGGACTATTTAGCCCGTAATTTTTCTGGTAATGTTCATGTTATTGAGGAACAACAAAGCGATGGTGAAAAGATTTCGTCAACACGTGTACGTCAATTGATACGAGAAGGTAAGGTTAAAGAAGCCAATAAACTTCTTGGCCACGAATTCTCGACACGTGGAATCGTGGTACATGGTGATGCACGTGGACGTACCATTGGTTTTCCAACTGCTAATTTAGCACCAATCGACAGAACCTTTCTACCTGCTGATGGTGTCTATGTTGCCGATGTGGTGATTGATGGCAAACGTTATCGTTCCATGACCAGCTTAGGAAAAAACGTTACCTTTGGGGGAACAGAACTCCGTCTTGAAGCCAATATCTTTGATTTTGAAGGCGATATTTATGGTAAAACAATTGAAGTTTTTTGGCTAGATTATATCCGTGATATGATTAAGTTCAATAATATAGAGGAACTTTGCGCTCAACTGGAGGCCGATAAAAAAATCGCAGAAAAATTTTAAGAAAGCGTAGCCAAAACTAATCAAATAATGTATAATGATTAGGAATGTTAAAGTGAAAGGGGTGTTTGCATGGTAACTTTATTTTTATCACCTAGCTGCACCAGCTGTAGGAAAGCACGAGCCTGGTTGACAAATCATGAAGTTGCTTTTGACGAACACAATATTATCACGAGCCCATTAACTCACGATGAGTTGATGAAGATTTTGTCTTACACGGAAAATGGTACCGAAGATATCATTTCAACCCGTTCAAAAGTCTTTCAGAAGCTGAATATCGATGTGGATGATTTGACCATCAAGGAACTCATTCAATTGATTTCTGAATATCCAAATCTTCTTCGTCGACCTATCATTATGGACAACAAACGCATGCAAATCGGTTTCAACGAAGATGAAATTCGTGCCTTTTTGCCTCGTGATTATAGAAAGCAAGAATTGCGTCAAGCGACCATTCGAGCTGAAATTGAGGGTAACAATGACTAAAGGAAATTATTCCTACCCACTCAATCCATCATGGAGCACTGAGGAAATCACCACAGTGCTTCATTTTTTGAGTCAGGTAGAAAAAGCATACGAGAGCAAGGTTGACCGTGACCAACTCTTGCAAGCCTATAAGGCATATAAAACAGTTGTCCCAGGCAAAGCACCTGAAAAGCAACTAGACAAGGCCTTTGAAGAAGCTAGCGGTTTTTCAACCTACCAAGCTGTCAAAGCTGCTAAAGCAAAAGATAAAGGATTTGTATCACTTGGAAAATAAACTGATTTTCGCCAAAGAAATCATCAAAGAAGCTGGTGCTTTTATTAAAGAAAGTTTAAGTAAAACAATCACGGTCGAAGAAAAGACAGCTTTTGATGATTTAGTCACTAATATTGATAAACAAACACAAGATTTACTCGTGGCACGTATTAAATCTGCCTTTCCATCAGACAATATTTTCGCTGAAGAAAATGGCTTGGTGCATAATATCAAGGATGGAAACGTCTGGGTCTTGGATCCTATTGATGGAACGGTCAATTTTATTGTCCAACAAGATAATTTTTGTGTGATGATTGCCTACTATGAAGAGGGGCAAGGAAAATTTGGTCTCATTTATAACGTCATGGCTGATCAACTTTTCTATGGTGGTGGCCAGTTTGATGTGTATTGCAATGACAAATTGCTTCCTGCCTATAAAAATCGACCATTAGACCGGTGCCTAGTCGCTAGCAATGGAGCCATGTATGCTAAAAATTTTCACGGCTTAAAAGACCTTATTGATAAGACCTTGGGTGTTCGTGTCTACGGTGGTGCCGGTTTAAGCATGTCAAAAGTCCTATCTGGTCAAATTTTAGCTTACTTTTCAGTTATTTACCCATGGGACTATGCTGCAGCAAGTATTATGGGAGAAAAATTGGGTTATCACCTTGAGACCATTACCGGAGAACCACTGGATTATTCTAGTCGTCAAGCTGTGATGCTTGTGCCTAAAGATAGACTTGAAGAAATCAAGGATATTATGGGCTCAGAAAATTAATTTAAAACAAAAAACCATACTGGACAAATCAGAACAGTAAGTTCTCTTGGTTAGTCCAGTTTTTTGATAGAAAGGAAACTATGCAATTTCCATCAGACTTTATAGAAAAATATAATAAGCTCCTTGGAGATGAAGCAGAGGAATTCTTTGCATCTTTTGATCAAGAAGCCGTGTCCGCCTACCGTACCAACCCTTTGAAAAAGCAACAGAAGGACTTTCCTGATGCCATTCCTGAAACACCGTGGGGCCATTACGGTAAAATTTCTGGAAAATCTGCCGATCATGCAACTGGTTTAGTTTATTCTCAGGAACCAGCTGCTCAAATGGTTGCTCAAGTGGCAGCTCCGGCCAAGGGAAGTCGAGTCTTAGACTTGGCAGCTGCTCCAGGTGGAAAATCTACTCATCTTCTAAGCTACTTAGATAATACAGGTCTGCTCGTCAGTAATGAAATCAATCCAAAGCGTAGCAAAATTCTGGTTGAAAACATTGAACGTTTTGGAGCTAGAAATGTTGTTGTGACTAACACATCAGCTGATAAACTAGCCAAAGTTTTCAAAAATTACTTTGATACGATTGTCTTTGATGGACCTTGTTCTGGAGAAGGAATGTTCCGCAAGGATCCTGATGCCATCCAATATTGGCACAAGGAGTACCCTAGTGAACTGGCACAATTGCAGAAGGATATCTTGTCAGACGGTTTGAAGATGCTCGCTCCTGGTGGTCAATTGATCTACTCAACTTGTACCTGGTCTCCTGAGGAAAACGAAGGGGTTGTCGCTTGGATTTTAGAAAATTATCCTGATCTCGAATTGGTGGAAATCCCTAAATGGAACGGCATGAAAGGTGGGATTGATTTTCCAGAAACAGCTCGAATGTATCCGCACCATTTCAAAGGTGAAGGTCAGTTTGTGGCAAAATTCCAGGATAAGCGCGTGGCTGAGCAGGCACGTATCAAAGAGGGAAAATCTAACCTAAACAAGGAGCAGAAGCAACTCTGGGAAGATTTTGCAAAAAAACACCTTAAGACTCGTCTAGATGGTTTACTCCAAGTTTTTGGGGACAATCTCTATCTGCTTCCTAAGGGACTTCCAGACCTATCTAAAGTTAAAATCGCTCGTAATGGACTGCATCTTGGTGTCTTTAAGAAAAAACGTTTTGAACCAAGTTTTGCTCTTGGAATTGCGTTAACCTCAGATGAAGTTGTTTCAAGTATAGAGCTAATTCAAGACCAGTTTGCCCAATACGTTTCTGGTAATGTGGTCACTCTAGATCAAGCGCAACCAAACGGTTGGTATCAGCTTTTAGTGGATGGCAATGGATTTGGATTTGCCAAAATCGTTGGAAACACGGTTAAAAACTACTATCCTAAGGGATTGAGATTCCATGTATAAGGGCCTGTAATCAAACTTTAATATGACTTAATTATCTTATACTTGGTATAATTAGATAGATGTCTTTTTACAGCATATATATAAGACACTTTCTTACTTAAGTTACAAAATGTCGGAGGACAAAAATGAAAAAAACAAAAGTCCTTGCAGTGATTATGTCACTGGCAATGGCCATGCTAGTCTTAACTGGCTGTGCCTCTTGGATTGACCGTGGCCAGTCCATTACAGCAGTTGGTTCTACGGCCCTTCAACCCTTAGTGGAGGCGGCAGCAGATGGGTTCGCTGAAAAGAACCCTGAGAATATCGTTAACGTCCAAGGTGGCGGTTCTGGTACTGGACTTTCTCAGGTACAATCCGGTGCCGTTCAAATTGGTAACAGTGACCTTTTTGCCGAGGAAAAATCTGGAATCGATGCCAGTAAGCTTGTTGACTATCAAGTTGCCGTTGCTGGAATTGCAGTGATTACAAACAAGGAAGTTTCCGTAGATAACTTGACAAGCGAACAACTTCGCAAGATTTTCACTGGGGAAATCACAAACTGGAAACAGCTTGGTGGTAAAGACCTAGAGATTACTATTATTAACCGTGCAGCTAGCTCAGGATCACGCGCAACTTTCGATGCAGTGATTATGGACGGCAAATTGCCAATCCGTACCCAAGAGCAAGATTCTAATGGTATGGTTAAGTCAATCGTTGCTCAGACACCAGGTGCTATTTCATACCTGTCATTTGCTTACCTTGATGATTCTGTTAAAACATTGAAGTTAAATGGATTTGAACCAAAAGCTGAAAATGTTGCAACTAACGATTGGCCTATTTGGTCTTACGAGCATATGTATACCAAGGGAAAACCAGATAGCTATACCAAACAATTCTTAGATTACATGATGAGCGACGAAGTCCAAGAAAACGTCGTCGCAAAAATGGGTTACATTTCCATCCATAGCATGAAAGTTACAAAGGATGCTGATGGTAAAGTCTCAAAGAAGAGTGAGGAGTAAGCATGAAAAATGAAGAATTGGTGAAACAATTAACATCACCCTCTAAAAATTCACGCCTCGAGAAGTTTGGTAAAACAATCACTTTCCTTTGCCTTGCTTTGATTGTTTTTATCGTAGCCATGATTTTGCTTTTCGTTGCTCAAAAGGGGCTGGCGACTTTCTTTGTTAATAAAGTCAGCTTGGTCGAGTTCCTTTTTAGTGGCGATTGGTCACCGTCTGAAGGCAAGTTCGGAGCTCTTCCAATGATTTTAGGGTCATTCGTAGTTACCTTGCTCTCAGCCTTGGTAGCAACGCCATTTGCCATTGGAGCAGCCATCTTTATGACTGAAATTTCTCCGAAAGGGGCTAAATTCTTACAACCAGCTATTGAACTTTTGGTTGGGATTCCATCTGTTGTTTATGGATTCATTGGTCTCCAAGTCGTGGTTCCGTTTGTTCGCTTAATTTTTGGTGGAACAGGTTTTGGTATCCTTTCAGGTACCTTCGTCTTGTTTGTTATGATTCTACCAACCGTAACCTTTATGACAACAGATACGCTTCGTGCAGTGCCTCGTCACTATCGTGAAGCTAGTCTTGCCATGGGAGCTACACGCTGGCAAACGATTTGGCGTGTGACACTTAACGCGGCTAAACCAGGTATTTTCACGGCCGTTATCTTTGGTATGGCCCGTGCCTTTGGTGAGGCTCTTGCCATCCAAATGGTTGTCGGAAATTCCGCAGTGATTCCAACTTCTTTAACGACACCAGCAGCAACATTGACATCTGTCTTGACTATGGGAATCGGGAATACAGTCATGGGTACTGTTTCAAACAATGTCCTTTGGTCTCTCGCCTTGGTTCTCTTATTGATGAGTCTTGGTTTCAATATGTTGGTGAAATTCATTACCCGTGAGAGAAAGAGAAATTATGAACGCTAAAAAAATTGATAAAATTGCCATCAGCACACTCTATGTGATTGCTGGCATTATTGTAACAATCCTGGCAGCCTTGATTCTCTATATCTTGGTTCGCGGAATACCACACATCAGCTGGTCATTCTTGACTAGTCGATCATCATCTTACAAAGCTGGTGGAGGAATTGGGGTTCAACTCTACAATTCATTCTTCCTTTTGGTTATTACCCTGATTATTTCTGTGCCTCTTTCTATGGGAGCTGGAATTTTCTTATCAGAATATGCAAAAAAAGGACGTCTTACCAACTTTGTTCGTACCTGTATTGAAATCCTTTCTTCACTACCTTCAGTGGTTGTCGGACTCTTTGGTTATTTGATTTTCGTTGTCCAATTCCAGTATGGATTTTCAATCCTATCTGGTGCCTTGGCTTTAACGGTCTTTAACCTACCACAAATGACTCGTACGGTTGAAGATAGTTTGCGAACAGTCCACCATACCCAACGTGAAGCTGGGCTAGCTCTAGGCTTGTCTCGATGGGAAACGATCTTACACGTTGTTGTTCCAGAGGCCTTACCTGGTATTGTTACTGGTATCGTTCTCGCTTCTGGCCGTATTTTCGGGGAAGCAGCAGCGCTTATCTATACAGCAGGTCAATCTGCACCAGCACTTAACTGGAGCGACTGGAATCCGCTTAGTATCTCTAGTCCAATCTCGATTTTCCGCCAAGCAGAAACACTTGCTGTTCACATCTGGAAGGTCAACTCAGAAGGTACGACACCTGACGCCACTGCAGTATCTGCTGGTTCAGCAGCAGTACTCTTGATTTTCATTTTGATTTTCAACTTTGGTGCACGTCGTTTGGGAGCATACCTCCATAAGAAATTAACATCCGCTTAAAGGAGTTATCATGACAAAATACAATTGGGACGAGCGTCATATTATCACCTTCCCAGAGAAGGAGCTCGCTCTTGAAACAAAGGACTTGCATGTCTATTATGGTCAAAAAGAAGCCATCAAAGGTATCGACATGCAATTCGAAAAAAATAAAATTACGGCTCTTATTGGGCCTTCAGGATGCGGAAAGTCAACCTTTCTTCGTAGCCTAAACCGAATGAATGATACGATTGATATTGCTAAGGTTACTGGACAAATCCTTTATCAAGGCGTCGATGTCAATGCAAGTAATATCAATGTTTATGAAATGCGTAAACATATTGGAATGGTTTTCCAACGTCCAAATCCATTTGCCAAGTCTATCTACAGAAACATTACCTTTGCTCACGAACGTAAAGGTGTCAGAGATAAGCAAACTTTGGACGAGATTGTTGAGACATCGCTTAAGCAAGCAGGTCTTTGGGATCAGGTTAAAGATGATCTTCATAAATCTGCCTTTACCCTCTCAGGTGGTCAGCAGCAACGTCTTTGTATTGCTAGAGCTATTGCCGTGAAACCGCAGATTCTTCTCATGGATGAACCTGCAGCTTCTTTGGATCCTGTAGCTACTATGCAACTAGAAGAGACCATGTTCGAACTTAAGGAAGATTACTCTATTATCATCGTGACGCACAATATGCAGCAGGCAGCGCGTGCCAGTGATTATACAGCATTCTTCTACCTTGGTGATCTTATCGAATATGATGAGACCAAGAAAATCTTCCAAGATGCTGCCCTACAGTCAACTAATGACTATGTATCAGGACGCTTTGGATAGAAAGGAGCACTTATGACTGAACCTATCATTTCAATCAATGATTTATCGGTGTATTTCAATAAGAAAAAAGCCCTCAATAACGTGACAATGGATTTCTATCCAAATGAAATCACGGCCCTTATCGGACCTTCAGGATCGGGAAAATCAACCTTGCTCCGTTCTATCAACCGAATGGGAGATTTAAATCCCGAGTGGACACTTACTGGTGCTGTTTCCTACAATGGTCACAATGTCTACAGTCCTCGAACAGACACCGTTGAGCTCCGTAAAGAAATCGGAATGGTCTTCCAACAACCCAATCCTTTTCCTATGTCTATCTATGAAAACGTGGTTTATGGGCTTCGTATCAATGGTATCAAAGATAAGGCTGTCCTTGACAAAGCAGTAGAAGAGTCACTAAAAGGTGCTTCAATCTGGGAAGAAGTCAAAGACCGTCTCCATGACTCAGCACTTGGACTTTCAGGAGGGCAACAACAACGTGTCTGTATTGCACGGGTTCTTGCCACGTCTCCAAAGGTTATCCTTCTTGACGAACCAACGTCTGCCCTCGACCCTATCTCCGCTGGTAAGATTGAGGAAACCCTATATAACCTTAAGGACCAATATACCTTGTTGCTCGTCACACGTTCTATGCAACAGGCAAGCCGTATCTCACAACGAACAGCCTTTTTCCTCGATGGAGAACTCATTGAGTATTCATCAACGAAAGACATGTTCCTAAATCCACAACATAAAGAAACAGAAGATTATATTACCGGTAAATTCGGTTAAGAAAGGACAGATTACTAAAACAATTATGATGTTACGAACACCCTTCGAAGAAGAATTAGAAAAACTCCACAACCAATTTTACGCTATGGGTACAGAGGTTGCAGCTCAGCTTAAGAAAGCTGTACGTGCCTTTATCAGCCATGATCGTGATTTGGCTAAGGAAGTCATTGAAAATGACGAAATCGTCAATAACTACGAAACCAAACTTGAGAAAAAATCGCTTGAAATTATCGCTCTTCAGCAACCTGTATCAAGTGATTTGCGAACAGTTATCACAGCGCTCAAAGCATCTAGTGACGTTGAACGCATGGGTGACCATGCCGTTGCTATTGCTCAAGCAACTATCCGCATTAAAGGTGAAGAACGCCTAACTGAAATTGAAGCTGAAATCAAGAAAATGGGGAAAGCAGTTCGCCACATGGTCGAAGATGCTCTAGATGTTTACTTGAACAGTGACGAAAAACGCGCTTATGAAATCGCAGCTTCAGATGAAATCATTGATAACTATTTCCGTGATATTCAAGCCATGACAGTAGAAGGTGTTCGCAAGAATCCTGATGCTGCCTTCGCTGCCAAAGAATATTTCCAAGTACTTATGTATTTGGAACGTATTGGTGACTATGCCCGCAATCTCTGTGAGTGGGTTGTCTACCTCAAGTCTGGGAAAATCATAGAACTGTAGGCAAAGCTTCCAATCTATGTTATAATGGGTCTGTATTGAATAATTCAGACCCTTTTCTTTTGCAAAAGAGTCTGATATCGAAACATATGTCAGTCTGTTTCGATACGAAAAGTTAGATTAGGAGTATATACGTATGACAGCATCTGTTGCTCGTTTTATCGAAAGTTTCATCCCTGAAAACTACAATCTTTTCTTGGACATTAATCGTTCTGAAAAGACCTTTACAGGGAATGTTGCCATCACAGGTGAAGCCCTTGATAACCATATCTCCCTTCACCAAAAAGACCTTACCATTAGTTCCGTTCTCTTGGATAATGAATCATTGAACTTCCAAATGGATGATGCTAACGAAGCCTTCCATATTGAACTTCCAGAGACCGGTGTTTTGACGCTTGTCATTGAATTCTCTGGTCGTATTACAGATAATATGACAGGGATTTACCCATCATATTACACCTACAATGGTGAGAAGAAAGAGATTATTTCAACGCAGTTTGAATCTCATTTTGCGCGTGAAGCCTTCCCATCTGTTGATGAACCAGAAGCCAAAGCTACTTTTGATTTCTCATTGAAATTTGATGCTGAAGAAGGCGATATCGCTTTGTCAAACATGCCTGAAATCAATAGCCATTTGCGTGAAGAAACTGGGGTTTGGACATTTGAGACAACCCCTCGTATGTCAACATACCTCCTTGCCTTTGGTTTTGGAGCTCTTCAAGGTAAGACAGCGAAAACGCAAAACGGAACTGAAGTTGGTGTCTTCGCTACAGTTGCACAAGCTGAAAACAGCGTTGACTTTGCCCTTGATATTGCCGTTCGTGTCATTGATTTCTACGAAGACTACTTCCAAGTCAAATATCCTATCCCATTGTCATACCATCTGGCTCTTCCTGACTTCTCAGCAGGTGCCATGGAAAACTGGGGACTTGTTACCTATCGTGAAGTTTACCTACTAGTAGACGAAAATAGCTCAGCTGCAAGTCGTCAACAAGTAGCTCTCGTGGTTGCCCACGAATTGGCTCACCAATGGTTCGGTAACCTTGTAACGATGAAATGGTGGGATGATCTCTGGCTTAACGAGAGCTTTGCCAATATGATGGAGTATGTTTCAGTAGATGCCATTGAACCTAGCTGGAACATCTTTGAAGATTTCCAAACAACTGGTGTGCCTCATGCCCTCCAGCGTGATGCTACAGATGGTGTTCAGTCAGTCCACATGGAAGTTAATCACCCAGATGAGATTAATACCCTCTTTGATAGTGCTATCGTTTATGCTAAGGGTAGCCGTCTCATGCATATGCTTCGCCGTTGGTTAGGCGATGAAGCCTTTGCCAAAGGACTTAAAGCTTACTTCGAAAAACACCAGTACAACAACACTATTGGACGTGACCTCTGGAATGCACTCTCTGATGCTTCTGGTAAAGATGTCTCTAGTTTCATGGATACTTGGTTGGAGCAACCAGGTTACCCTGTTGTTAGTGCAGAAGTTGTTGATGACACTCTTATTCTTAGTCAAAAACAATTCTTCATTGGTGAACATGAAGATAAAGGGCGTCTTTGGGAAATTCCATTGAACACAAATTGGAAAGGACTCCCAGACACACTCTCAGAAGAGCGTATTGAGATTCCAAATTATAGCCAGCTTGCTGCTGAAAATAAAGGAGCTCTTCGCCTTAATACAGCAAATACGGCACATTACATCACAGACTACCAAGGACAACTCTTGGACCAACTCTTAGAGGAATTTGCTAACCTTGATACGGTAAGTAAACTTCAAATCTTACAAGAACGTCGTCTTCTTGCTGAAAGTGGCCGTATCTCCTACGCAAGCCTAGTGGCTCTTCTTGATCTTGTCGAAAAAGAAGAAAGCTTCTTGATTGCACAAGCTAAGTCTCAAATTCTAGCTGGTTTGAAACGCTTTATTGATGAAGACACAGAAGCAGAAGTGCATTACAATGCCTTGGTACGCCGTCAATTCCAAAACGACTTTGAACGCCTTGGTTTCGATGCCAAAGATGGTGAGTCTGATGAAGATGAAATGGTTCGCCAAACAGCCCTCAGCTACTTGATCCAAGCAGACTATCAACCAGCGGTCCTAGCAGCTGTAAGTGTTTTCCAAGCTCATAAAGAAAACATCGAAAGCATCCCAGCAAGTGTCCGTGGACTCGTTCTCATTAATCAAATGAAACAAGAAAACAGTCTTACTCTTGTTGAAGATTATGTCAATGCTTACGTAGCAACAAACGATAGTAACTTCCGTCGTCAATTGACTCAAGCAGTTTCATATCTTAAAAACCAAGAAGGCCTCGACTACGTGCTAGGTCAGCTTAAAGACAAACATGTTGTTAAACCTCAAGACTTGTATCTCTGGTATATGAACTTCCTCAACAAATCATTTGCTCAAGAAAGCGTTTGGAACTGGGCAAAAGATAATTGGGATTGGATTAAGGCAGCTCTTGGTGGCGATATGAGCTTTGATAGCTTTGTTAATATCCCAGCAGGAATCTTTAAAACACAAGAACGTCTTGATCAATATATTGCATTCTTTGAGCCACAAACGAGTGATAAAGCCCTGGAACGTAATATCTTGATGGGAATTAAGACCATTGCTGCTCGAGTAAACTTGATTAAAAAAGAAAAAGCAGCTGTCGAATCTGCTCTTAAAGATTATTAATAAGAAAAAAACAAGCTTTCCATGAAGGAGAGTTTGTTTTTGTGTACGATATTTTACATAAATATAGTTATGTATTTAAAAGAATAAGAAAAGGTTTTGGCATAATTAAATTTATGTAAACTAAAAACAACCACTCCAAATAGGAATGGTTGGGATAGCCAATTATAAATTGTCTAGAGCATTTTTTTGTTCATCATTAACAATATGCGTATATAGATCAGTAACCTGAGTGGAAGCATGGCCAAGTTGATGACTCACTAAAACTTGAGACTTGGTAGCATCATAAAGTCGTGTTGCCAGAGTATGTCGAAGCTTGTGAGGAGTCACACGTATCTTGAAATCCTGAGAATATTTGGCAACCATCTTTTCGATACTCGAAGCATCAATACGGTTGGGAACCCCTCGATATTCCGTTAAAAAGAGAGCAACATCTTGCTTTTCAGCCTTATAGCGTTTATCACGTATACTGAGATAAGTTTCAAGATAAGGTTTTGCAAAACTTGCTACATTAACTGAGTCTCGTTTGCCACCTTTTCGAGTAACATCAATGACCATCATTTTTAGATTGATATCTTTAAGGTCTAAATTAACAGCCTCGGAAAGTCGAACACCTGAAGCCAGCAGCAGGGCAATGATAGCCAAATCACGTTCTTTATTCTTATAAAACGAAGATTTTGCGCGATTTGAGAGCTTGACTTCGTATTCATTTTCTACATAATCAAGAAATTCCATGGTTTCATCGCCAAGAAAGAGTTTCTGTTTGATATTCTCAGCACGTGCAGCCAAGGTTTCTTTCTTTTTCTTAGTCGAAACTTTTTTCATGACGTTTCGATAGAAATATGGCTCACCGTCAGGACCCTCGACCTCCTCGGTTAAATACTTATAGAGACTAGATAGAGCTGAAAGTGTACGATTAATGGTCGTTTGAGAGACACCCTGTTTCTTTGAATAGGTATTCAAAGATGGACGTTCACGTAGATAAAGCACAAATGACTCCATATCTTTTTTAGTTAGATTTTCCAAGGTTTTGATGTCAATTGAGGCAATATCATCAGCATCTGAAATACCTGAGTCAATCAACCAGTCAAAAAAGCGTTTATATTCCTTAAGGTATTCGTATAAGGTTGTAAAAGAATACGGTACCGAAAGTTTAGACTGATAATACTCCAAGACAAACCAGGGCATAAGAGCTTTGTATTCTTCAATTTTTTCGAGCAAGAGTTCACGTTTCATTTGTTTTTTCTCCAATGTTACTTAATAGAAGTATATCATACCCTTATTTTTCTTTCAAGAAAATTACAGTTTTTCGGAAAGATGTTATAAGCTGTTTTTCACTTAAAGGCTTTACTCTTTCATAACCAAAAAAATTTTTTAAGCCAATTATACTCAATTATGTACTTTATTTAAGTGAACACTGGAATTTTTTACTACTCTCAATTCAGTTGAAAATGTACTTTATTTAAGTGAAAACTAAAAAATTTTCAAATGTACATTTTGACAATAAAAAAACACTCTAATATCAATTTAATGAAATTTAGAGTGTTTTTATTTATCTATATTTTTTCAAACTGTACAAAGTGTTCTTGCTTTCTTCTGTGGCCTTTGCAAATGGAACACGACCTTTTCTTGCGTTTTTTGTATGCCATTCTTTCTTTTACTTGAATTTTGTAACGGTGATTAAGATTTTCTTGACATATCCACCATACAGGCAGAATACTCAACTCTGTAATTTCAGTTGGACTTACTATCAAGGAGTTATTTAGATAATCCCACTCATTCATTAGACTTTGTTGCGTTGTTGCTAAATCGTTAAATCCTTTTAATACTTTTTGATTTCTACAGTATGGACAAGAATTTTCTCTGTAAAATTTTTCTTTAATAATTTTCTGATATTCTCCAGTACATACAGGGCATTTCCACCATGCATTATATGTTGAATTTGCCCTTACTGAAGACATTTCTTGTTTATTTAATGATGACCATTCTTTAATTAACCAAGGATGTGTTGTTTCAAGATCATTATAACCTTTTGCAGTCTTCTTAAAAGAACAATATGGACAACATTGGTCGTTTTTGTGGCGATCAGAAATTTTTGCTTTAAAACTTCTGTGACATTTTCGACAAATCCAATTGGTTAAAGCATTTGAATCATAAAAGAAGGTATCAATATCACCATTCAGTTCTTTTACCCATTCATTGTTTAAGTACGGTTTAACATAGCTTAGTGTTTCATTTGGTTTAGGAATTTTTTTATTACAGTAAGGACATATAGAATTGAGACTATTAGAATTATTGTTTGTAAACACACCTAGAACAATCCCTAATCTCTCCTGAAATTCTAAATCACAACAATCACAAATCCAATTAAATATTTTATTCTCGGTTTCTGACGATTTCGTCACCTCATCAGGTTTTTCTACATTCTTGCTACTCCAAAGGTCACACAACTCAGGATAAGTATCTGCAATTGTATTATAACCTTTTAATGCTTGTTCATCATTACAATATGGACAGCTATCTATAACTTCTTTTCTTATTGGAATTGAACAAAGGTATTCACCTTGACAAACAGAACACTTCCACCAATATTTTTTTGTTTCAATGTGGCTCAATGCTAAATGAACAGGCAATCCATTTTTATCGCTCCATTCTTCCTGTAATTTTGGGAAATTATAGAGTATATCATTGTTAAAAACAAGTGTATCCCAATCACAATGATTAGGACAAGTTTGAAAATTACTATTCTCTAAGTCGGTTCTTGAAATCATTTCATTAGGACTGCAATGAAAATTGACATTGCAACAAGGACATATCCAATTTATACATTCAGAAGACTTATGCCAGTATTCAGAAATAGATTTATCATTACTTTTATCCCAAAATTTCTCTAAATAAGGATGAGTTTCTTGTAAAGTATTATACCCTTTTAACATCAACTTATCATCACAATAAGGGCAGCCTTCGAGATGCCTTTTAACAACACTACAGTCATATTGACCATAACACTTAAAACACTGCCATCTTACTAAGATGTCGGATAAGCTATCAATCATATTACTTTTTACAAGAGTTGGAATAAATTGCTTAAAAAGATTTCTATCTGTATGCAATAGGGGGTTGGCTTTCACTTTAATTACGGTATCAAATGTTGCTTTACAGTTATTACAATAGAAACCATCTCTTTTGATTCTTGAAATTAGCCGATCAATAGACAACTTAAAGATATGGTCACATTTGTCGCATTTCCAATTTCTAGGGATTGTAACATTGTCATTTAACTTCAAATCATTAAACTCTACATTGTTTTGCTCCCCTGGAAGATAAATTTTCCGAAGATTAGGGTATGCTTTAGTGTAAGGTACAAAATGTGTACTTTCATTACATCCAACATGAACAAGCTCTTGATTATGTTTATTGATTAATTTAGAAGTGTTTGCTACATCTTTCCAACCAACATGACAGGTAGGACATTTGAAGTGAAATAACCTCTTTGAAGAAAAAGATAAATTATCAATCTCTTCCTGAATGGTTTCTATATTTTCATAATGAAAGTTTATGTACCTTAGAAAGTTAGGAATCCTTGCAGATATAGAGTTTTCCCCTTTTATGAACACTTTTCCAAGCTCACATACTGGACAGATTTTTGAATGATTTTGAATATTCTTATAAGATTTTGATGTACTTGCTTTCCATTCATAAGAACAGGTAGGACATTTCCAGTTAATGTGTTTTTTACTGGTAATTGTTATTTTTTCTACATCTATTTTGATATTCTTGTCAAAGTCCCAATAGTTCAATAAGGCTGGAAAATCAGTGATTAAGTCTGACATTTTCTCCTCCTAATACTTAGTCTTATTATCCAGTAAGTCTTTTATTTCCAAAATCTTACTTTTGCTTGTTTGCTTTTCAGTATGAGTATGTTTTTCAAAAGATATTTTTGTGTCTGAAGTAATAACATTCTCACTAAGATACTTCTTAGTTACTAGTTGCTGATCAGATTTTAACAAGCCCTCTTCTTTTAACAATTCATTCGCAATATCAGGATACAAACTAGTTTTAAGAAGATTCCTTAACTTTTTGTTTTCCTCTAATAATTCTTTGTTTAACGCTGTCTGCTCCTTTATTTCAGCATTCTTTTCATTAAGTTGTGCTACCTCATTTTTCAACTCTGAAACTCTTGTTTTGAGCTTACTGGCTTCTTCCTTATATTCTATTGCTGCATCAACAACTCTTTTATAATAATTGTTAAGTTCCATCAATGCTGCTTTGATTGCTTTAGGGGTTCTATTGGTTATTAAGAAACGTTCTACATCTAGAGTTTTATACGTTATAACTGTTTGATAAGTGTCGTCTTCAAATAGTTCCAATCTATCATTAAGGGTTTGTCTAAATTCTTTGTTTCTTCTAATCGTTGTGTCTGCAACCTGCGGAAATCCGTTGCTTCTAAGGTAATTTCCAAACTGTGGAATTTTGAATAGTCTAGGATTATTCGAACAATGTTCCAGTAAATAATGTTCAAATAATAATAGCAATTCTTGATTATCAATATATTTCTTTCTCGCCATTTGAGAACTCCTGTAAGGATAAATGTTTTTCAGTTAGATATTCTTGATAAGAATGACTAACTGTTTTAAGTTTTAATAACGCCTCACCAATATCTTCTATATTCCCCTTTCCTTGTCGAACTCTTTTTATAGCCTCATCTACAATTAAAGCTTCCTCGTCGATTGATTTCTTAAAGGATTTATCCATAGAGAAATAATCTTTTCCAGCTTTTCTGTAAAATGGACAACTAGTACAAGCACCAAGCTCTGCATGTGAGCTAATGACTTTAAGACAGTCTGAATAATCACCTTCCGCAAATCGAGGTGAATAACATCTGCCCTTATTATCAAGAGGAACATAGTTTTTATTAATGGTGTATTTATGTTGAGTTTTACTTATAGCGTAAGACGTTTGAGAGTTTGTTAATTTACGATAAAGCTGATAGCTCCTACATTCAATAAACTGACTCAGATTTGAAAAATAATGTGAAGATGTTGTGATACTATCATGTCCAGCTAAGAGCATTGCTGTTACTGGACTAGCTCCTTCTGCTATCAGATTGATCATTGCAATGTGTCTAGTATCTCCAATATGAATGAAATTAATCTCATGATCGTCTAATTGATTTGGGGAATTGATATGATGGACAAAATACCCATACTGTTGAGATACAATCTCATTAAAGAAATATTTTAAAATTGTATTTAAGTTACTGTACGTCAAGAAACGGTTTTTAGTACTAGCAATACGTTTCCATTTCCGATAATGAGAGTCTGTCACAAATAGGGTATCTAACTGTGTAGATGATAAGTCTTTGGTTAGCTCTAAATAATTTAAAATCTCACTCGCAAGCTTAAATGGTACTTCGTAAGTTGTTAAATAATAATCCTCTGAAATTTTATGGGATACTCCCTTGTCTTTTCCTTTTAAGTTATTTCGTCTGAGAGTTAAGTAATATTTTCCGTCTTTTTCTGTGAGACAATTTCTCTGAGTGAGCAAAAACTCCCTTGGTCTAAGTGGTACTACTGCTGTTATTTGCCACCATAAGTAAAGAGGGTAGTAAAACAATCTTTCCTCATCTGATAATGATTTAACCCAATAGTCGTTTAAAATATCATTAAATAAAAAATAGGATTGAAATTGGGCTAACTTTCGCTGTTTTTTAGTGTTCAGTTGATAACTAACATTTAAAAGTTCATCTAGTTGCTCAATCAGTTGGGTTAATTCGTTACTCTCTAAACATGGTAGTGTAGAAAGAAAATCTATACATACTGAGGGGTTGGAAATCTTCATATTTGCTAATGAGAAGACTTCGTTCACTTTTAGTTCTTTGACTAATTTCTTTATATCTCTTAAAAAGGCTTGGAGAGTGATTAAAACATGATGTTCCATAGATAGCACTATAAAACTCTTTAAGTAGGTAACAAAATCATCAAAAGATAATTGAAATACTTGTTCATAAAACCTTTTATATTGGAATTTATTCAAGTTAAAAATGAAGCTAACGTTAGAATATTCATTAGTCGTTTCCCATTTATTTTCTTCAAAATTGGTGGTTAGAATAATCCCTTTTTCAACATAGTCTTGAAAACATTCTTTTGCGCTCTCAATCATATTGTCATCAAACAGGATAATTTCATTTACTTTACGAAATAATTTTGATTGATTATTCAACTGACTAACTCCTTAATAATATCCTCATAATCAGACAATACAGCTTCGCCATACTGTTCTGATAAAGCTTGCAACATTTCTGTAAGACATGGTTTAATCTGCTTCTCAAGAATGGCTCGAACCTTTCCTCGTTCAAGTTCATTCTTTAATTTTTGATATTGTTTATTGAGTCGATTAAACTCACCAATTAACAAAAGCAAGGTAGATTTTGTTTGTAATTCATACTGACAGCCGACGCAATGCTGACGGTCATCATAGGAACATAGTTTCCCTAGTGCAGATAAAAGACACATACTCTCTCCTTGCTTAGAAAAAGCTTCTCCGTTACCAATTCGATGACAGATCGTCAGTAATTGTTCAGGATCAACATTATTTTCAACTAGAGTTTTTAATGCTTGTTGCGAACGTGAATCAGCCCTAATACTCAATTCCAACGTTTTTTCAATTTCAATTGGCGTTAAATCTAAACTTTTAATCATTTGAGTTTGTTGGCTTGGACTTAATTTTTTATACTTTCCTCTAGTTACAATGGTCAAGAGCATAGACGGAATCATGGATAATACGCCTCGTTCAAATAGCTCTTTTGCAACCATTTCAGGTTTTAGTTGTCCGAGTTGGGCATCTTTTAGATACGTTGTTGTAGTTTGTGCAAATTCATTAAAATCTCCTTTATGGCTACGAGCTAATGCTGCTAGAAAATAACCTTTAATATTCAGTTCTGACTTTTCTTCAAGAACATCATCTGCTAACATTGCGACAGATTGTAAGTAGGACTTGTTTGCAGAACGACTACTAAAGTTACGCTCTAAAAATAAATTTCCGATTTCCTCCCCCATATAACTAGTAATCTTTTCATAAGTTTTAATTTGTCTGATCAATGGATTTTCTGCATTGTATGGTATTTGAAGTTGGAAATGTGCCTCACAGATAGCCAATAACGTTCCAATAAGAACCTGACAACTTTCTGGGACATGAAACTTTAACTGAGCAACATTAGAAGCGTTTTTGGTTTTATTAGGTGTTAAGTTTAAATAAGTCAATCTTGTTGTAATACTTAGTAAAGTCCTTCTAGCTTCACTACTACTCCAAGTTCCATCTACTACTGCTTCTAAAACTTCTAATGGTTCTCTTGTTAATTTAGGATGTCCTAATCTTTCTAAGTCTGTTGATCTTAGTGCGCAAATAAAATGTAACCCTAGATACAACCATGTATCTGCATAGTTTTTTGAATTTGCTGCTTTACACAACATATCATTTTTTATGATGTAGTTTTCGTTGAATAGGTAGTACATTAATTCAAGGTATTCATCTAATTCATACGCTCCATTTGCACTCTCAATCGTGTAACGCTTTGTCATTTCAAAACTTACTCGATAACGAGTAACGCCTTTATTGAGTAGCCATTTAATAAATTGAATGAGGATATTGCCTTGTGACTTCGTAAGAACTTCTGTTGCTACTTCTACTAAGGTCTCTACTTCAGCATCACTATATAGAAACAAATCTTTTGTTAAGTAGTATGCTAAAAAATCAAGTAGATAGAAACGATTTGTTTCACTCAGCTTTTCTTCTTCAGCAAATTGTACGAATAATTCACTTGTAGAAGGAAATTTTTTTGAAAAGATTCCTTCCATACTCTTAATTCCAGGAGGTGTTGTTAGATAGTCTTTGATGTGATTTTTAAGAACTTCAGCATCTTTTTCAGAAATAGTATAATCATCAAGATTTATAGACACACCAAACCATTCATTGTCTAGTAAGAATCCACTGACTTTCTCACGGTGTTTTATTGTAGCAGCACCTAACTCGACTAATATTCTTTCAAGATAATTTTTTAAATCTACTACCAATAGCTACTCCTTTTAATCTTCTCCAAACAATTTTTCTGCTTGCCAGTTCATATATTCAAAAACACCATTATTAACCTGACCATATTGTTTTGCAATTTCTCCTTTATTTTGTAAATAAACCCAAGCACTTTCTGGTGAATTGTCCCCTCTAGCAGACATCAGTTCACTAACTTCATTAACACCTGACAAAACCAATTGTGTGGTGTACCAGTGCCTAAAGATATGGGGTGAAATATTATTTTCTTGCAAGAGTTGACCAAAAAAGACAACCTCTGGGTCATCAGATTTAAGAAATATTGGAATCATTTCTTCGCGAATAATCTTACGAAATCGTTGATAGTACACATCGTATGACAATGCTTTCCCTTGCTTGTTAAGGCTTAATGGACCATAATCTCTCTCATACCTTTTACCTTCTAGGTAGCTCATATAGTCATTGTAGGTGTCTAAAAAGACCTCTAAGAAGATATAAGGTACAGCTTGAAGTCTTTCCTTTTTAATTCGTCCAGTTGGCTTTAAATCGCTTCTAAGGGGCATTTCTTTTCGCAGATCAATCTCAATTTTAAATACTTGATTATCACTTTGGTGAAATATGATACCTGCCCCCAAAGGGCTATCTTCACGCCTTACATTACAAGCTTCTGATGGTCTTAAACCAACAAATGCTCCCAAAGCAACAACCATAAGTAAATCCTTGTGATATTGAGCAATGTGAGCAAAAAGCATTTCAAAGGCGCTGTTTGGCATATCCCTAAAAATTGACTTCTGTGTGTTGCTTCCATCAACAAATACCTCAAAATTCAACTCTTTTCTTTTGATGACTCTGCCTCGTCTATTGGTAAACGTATTGATAGAATAAAGGTCTTTTGGCTTCAATTTAACCTTTCCTTTTCGTTCATTCAAGTATAGAGTTAAAAAATCAAGAACTGCATTTACACATTTTTCGACTGTACTTTTCTTTCTATTTTTTCTATCTTCTGGAAGTTGTCCTAAACCATAAAGCATAAAAAACTCCTTGACCATTTCTAAAGTTAGTTGATCAAGATTGTTAACCCCAACTGTTCCGTATATAAAATTCAAAAACTTAACAACGTATGAAAATCGTTTGTTTCCATCGTCTGAAATAGATTTAATCTTTGTGGCAGATTTTACATATCTATGAAAATCAGTGAATTGTAATGTACCATCATCATGTTTGAGTGCAATCAATTGCTTTGTAACGATATTATTATCGCCTAGAATTAGCGAATGTTTATATACAACAAATCTCATGTTATCTCCTTGTTTATTATGACTGAAGGTTCTGACTGTGTTTTATGATGTCAATACACAAAAAAACGATCAAATCAGTACCATTTTCCTTTGTGCTCTAAACTGCATAAAGGGAATATCGATGAGTACTTTCATTGATCGTTATTATTATTTAAATTAATTCAATAATAAAAGTAACTTCATCTAAGTAATAAGAGCAATTAATTAGCTCAGCAACAACGATAACCACAGCAACTCCTTCTAAACAATGAAAGGAATATCCACCGTGGCTATCTATTTACTTTTTTTCTTTTACTTTGGTAAGTTACTTTTGTTATTTTTACTTTTTCTGTATTATATCATATTTTGATTGAATTGTCATCTGAGACAGTGATTTTAAAAAAACTGGAAATTTTTTCAATTGTTTATTTTGACAAAAAAATACTTTAATATCAATTTAATGATTTTAGAGCATTTTTAGCTTATTTGATTTTAAAGTTGTCGTCTATTCTTCAGGATTACTTGAAGAAGTGGAAGTAACTAATAATGTCAAGTTCTTTATTGGAAAATGAAAAAAGCCTTAAAATCAAGGCTTTTCTATACTTTCACAAATAATCCTAATAAATTTCCATTCAACTTCTTCTAAGCATCTTTTCTAAAAAATAAATTGACAATCTCATCTTCTGAAAAGCCTAGCTCACTAAGTTTTTCAAACAAAATTTTAACTAGCTTGTTAGATTCTTGATATCTTATCTCTTTTATTTCTTGCTCGCTTGCTATGACAAAATATCCTAATGTTCCACAGCTAGTAACCAAATTCTGTTCTTCGAGAACTTTCATTGCTTTTTGGACAGTTGCCGGATTACACTTCTCGTTTTCTGCTAATCTCCTTATTGAAGTAATTTGTTGTTCAGGTGCATAATCACCTCTTAAAATAGTCGTTCTTAATTTTGATGCAATTTGTAAATATAGATGGTGTTTCATTTAATCTTTTTATTATCACTTTCCCTAACAAACTTCCAATATGCAGAATAAGGGATGACTGTAGCTAGTAGAAGATAGTATTTATTTGCAAACATATCTGCTACTCCTTTTGCATTGAAATGAATAGGAACTGTCTCAGGGAGAAACCCACAAATAATGACTATGATGACCATCATTCCCAACAAAACCAAAATATCTTTTAACAGTCTATTTTTCATCTTATTTTCCTCCTTTAACTAGATAAAATTTAACTTGGTCATTTTTATATAAACTCTAAACGAAATAGCCAGTAAAATTACTGATACTGCTTGCAAAACAAATATAATCGGAAGATTAAAAAACCAATTAAGCAAAATAGGCGTAATAAGCGTAATCATACTAATAATTCCAGTTACAATAACAGGAAGACTTTGTTTGACAACTATCATCTCACTGTCCCAATCATAGTTAGGATATTTTTTATTTAATGAAATTCCGATTACCATTATAAAAAGGGAGTAACATATAGGAACAATAACTAGATTCATAACTTGAATAGGATTCATATCAAGTTTCAGCATAAATACAGATACAGAAATCATATATCCAATCAAATGAAGTGTAAGGTTGACAGCTATCTTAGCATTTAAAATCGTTTTCACTTCAACTGGAGAACTTTTCAAAATCCAAATATTTTTACCTTCTAAAGATATAGATGAAGCTGCTGGACAACTGAGTGAAAGCATAGATGCAATAAAGACGGGAGCTAAGTTTGAAAGATACTCATTTATATTTTCAATTCCTGCAGAATTTCCTATTTGACCTACAGAATTAAACAGGAAACATATACTAAAGACACATAAAAGAATCACTCCAAGCCCAGCATTCAAGACTGCCATATAAGAACTTAAAAATCGTCCAAGCTCTTTTTGATACAAGGAAAAAAATACCGATTTTCTTTCATAAGATACTTTGTCATTAGCATAACTTGATTTTGTATTGGCAAGTGTATTAAGTAGTCCATACTTCAACGAAGCAATTTTGACAAATAGATAAAAGACGACTATTGAAAGAACTATATAAAATCCCATCCCATAGTACATTGGAAAATTGTAGTATGACATAAATAGTCTAGAAATTGGATACAGTCCAGTAATTTGCTTAGCCAGAGTAACCCCAATACTACTTTCATCACCTGATTGCAAAGCTGATAATGCAAAATATCCAATTATACCTAGCATCGCAAATGAAAAAATAAGAGAGATAACATTTTTTCTTTTAAAAAAAGATGAAGCGACAACAATAACGAGTCCCATGCATGCCGCTATACACATGGGGATCAAAGGGGCAAAAATTATAGAAGTAAAATACAATATAATCTGTAGGAGGTTTAAACTTCCGTTCAAGCCCCATATAATTCCACCCGGAAGCATAAACATCAAGCCTATTAAAAAATTCAATAAGTACATAAACATGAACTTGCTGGTGATAATATACGAACTTTTAACAGGTAAGGATTGGAGAATTTCCATATCTCGACTGCCAAATAAAATGCCATTCGAATAAAATACTGTCAAAAATAATATTGAAAAACTTGAGACAGAGACCATATATGCTGGAATCAAGTTCTGCTGTCCGACGTGTACCAATGTTTTCGCTGTTATTATATTATAAACAAAGCAAAATAAGGAAAGAGTTATTATGCCAAAACTCGCAATAGCCATTGAACTTTGTTTTTTATTTCGTGAATCTCTAATCACGTTAATAGGAAAGAAATTAATCAATTGCGCTTTAAGCAGTATCCAAATGTTACTCATTGTTCTGCACCTCCATGAAAAATGCCTCCAATGATTCATCACCTTTGACGTCTCCTGTATTGCCACTTGCAATTAACTTTCCATTTTTGATAATGGCAATCTTATTACATAATTTTTCCGCAACATCCAATACATGGGTTGAAAAGAAAATAGCACCTCCATCTGAAACACACTCATGCATAATTTTCTTTAGTAGGAAAGTTGCTTTGGGATCTAGCCCAACAAAAGGTTCATCTAAAATCAACAGTTTGGGAGAATGTACAAGTGCAGAAATAATGGCTGTTCGTTGCTTCATTCCATGTGAATATGAAGAAATTATCCCCGAAAGATGATCAGTCATATCAAATAAATCACCGTATTTTTGTATTCTCTCCTTGCGTATTTTTGTAGGAATTTCAAACAAGTCAGCAATAAAATTAATATATTGAAGTCCTGTCATATGTTCATACAAATCTGGATTATCTGGGATATACGCCATCATTTTTTTACAAATAACAGGTTCTTCTTTAATAGAATGACCGTTGATAATTATACTTCCGTCTTCAAAATCATGGATACCGACAACTGCCTTTATCGTTGTCGTTTTGCCTGCACCATTTGCTCCAATAAAACCATAAATATCTCCAGGCTGTACTGAAATAGATAGGTTATCCACAACCTTCTTGTCCCCATAACTTTTACTAAAATTCTTTATCTCTAACATATTTTCACCTCTATTGACAATTTGTCAGTCATATTTTGAAATAATACCGATAGCTTGTTTTGATTTAGCTATCGGTACATAGTTCTCTTTACAAACATTCTATCTTTTTTAATTGCTAAAGAGTCCTTTTGTATTTAGATTTTGTTCCAGCATTATCTTAAATGCATTCAAGTAATCTTTGACAGTTTCTTTCTTTGAAGTTTTTATACCTATGTTATTTGAAACAAAAACATAGGCTGTCATCAGAAATTCTGCTGTTTCTGATGGATATTTTACAGAAAATACTTTTTCTGAGATGCCTTGATTTATTATCCTCTCAAAATATATAGTCAGTTTTTCAATGAGCTTATGAGATAACTTATCTAACATATAACGATTTTCTTCAAGATCAACCGTCTTTTGTAACTCAGTTCCTTCCGCTGAAACGTTATCTGTAGAGATTATTGTGGCATCTATAAAGGCTCTTATTTTTTCAATAGCAGTTTTGTCATCATCATAGACAATCACGTGAATAACACTCAATAATTTCTCTGAATAACGTTCCACGAGACAATACAGAATATCTTCTTTATTCTTAAAGTGATAGTATAGCAAACCTCGTGATATATTTACCTTATCGACTATATCCTGAGTTGTTGTGTTCGCATATCCTTTCTCCATAAAGAGGAGCATAGCAGCGTCCATAATCTCAGCCCGTCGAATTTCCGGATCTTTTACATCTCGCATTTTATTCCTCCTGCTTATAAATTATACTACTCTACTGACAAATTGTCAATTATAAAATTACCTTTTTGAGGATACCAAAAAAACCTTGACACTAAGGCTTTTTCGTTAACATTTTTTCTAAGCTCGTACAAGCAGTGATGCTGCCTCAACATGTGCTGAGAGCTTTCTTCTATACTAATAGACGAAAGGGTGTGAAAATGATTTTTAAATGATACTGTGGAACGGAACAGTAGCCCTAGTATTGACTACTGTCGTTTCTATTCATATTGGCTATTCTAGGACTGAGATGAAAAAATCTATAAATGCTCAGAATAAAATTGAACCCGCAAATCTCCCCAAAACAATGGTGAGTCATGTACTTGTATTATTCCGAAAAAATACACCTCTGGTGCAGTGAGACAAATTGGTGTATCTTATAGTGGCTTCGTAGATGAAAGCTATACTCTACTATCACTCTTTGATGATGTAGAACAAATTGAAAAAGATAATAGACTTCAGACAGCTATTGATGTTGTCAGAGAACAGTTTGGTTTTTTAGCCATACAAAAAGGAACCGTCCTAACTGAAGGTTCCAGAAATATTGAACGCAGTAAACTTATCGGTGGTCATTCCGCGGGTGGATTGGAGGGATTAAAATGAAACAAGAAAAAAATACAGTACAATTTTCAGAAATCCGTAGCAAAGGATGTAATGATATTGAAATGCTTGAAAGATTTTTACATGGAATCGTTGAAACAGCAACTTCAAAACTTCGTCAGAGAAAACTCAAAACAACTGAAATATCGATACGACTAGTACATGCTAAATCTGAAAACCGATTACCATTGGAATTTACATTTAGCATTAAGCCAACAAGCTCATCTGTGATAATCTATACTGAGGTAATCAATCGCTTTAAAGAATGTTACACAGGTGGGGGAATTCAAGGTTTTACGATTCAATTTGATAAAAATACCCTTGCCTCTGCATAGAAAGGATTTGATATGATTGACCGTTCATATTTACCATTTCAATCAGCAAGAGAGTACCAGGATACAAAGATGCAAAAATGGATGGGCTTTTTCCTATCTGAACATGCATCAGCACTCTCTGATGATACAAACAAAGTAACGTACATGTCTGACTTATCACTAGAGAAGAAATTATTACTCCTCAGTCAAGTATACGCCGGGCAGCTACGCACACGCATTCAAGTGATTGAAAAAAACAAGCGTGTTTCCTACACTGGAACAATACCAAGTCTGACCAAAGATTTCATTTTGATAAAAACTACAACAGGTCACATCAATTTGAAATTAAAAGACATTATTAGTATTGAACTTGTCGAGGAGGTGCTCTATGAATCAGCTTGAGTTTCAGCGTAATCACCTACAAATGGACTATTATAGCGAGAGCTACCAAGATTTTGAACGTGACTTCTACCGCTACTCTAACATGAATATTCCATTGACCTTCCTAACTGATGATATCCTAAAAACAATGGCGACTTCACGTAAGAATTACTTTGTCCTCAATAAGGAAAAGTCCAGAGATAACCGCGATCACTTCTTCATATTTGAAGTAAGTACCGTAGATGAGAATCCGCTAATCTATCATTATACATATAAGAAAACTACAATATATTTAGCAGAAAAATAGGAGCAGTTCAATTGACTGTTCCTATTTTTAATATTCATAAAATCTAAAGTCTTTATACTCTTTAACAATGGAGTCGCCAACCAGAACAGACTATACTGACCAGCGACTACCTTAAATTTAATGTTTCAGATTTATTTTCTTATCTCTAATTTCATAAACTACATCTGCTACATTTTCGAGTAATCGTTTATCGTGGGTGATAAACACGATAGTTCCGGTGTACTCCTTCATTAGTATTTCCAAAGCCTCTAAACTTGGTATGTCAAGGAAGTTACTGGGTTCATCCATTATTAGGATGTTATATCTACCCATGAGCATTTTAGCAAGCAACAATTTTATAATTTCTCCACCGCTTAAAACAGATAAACTTTTTCCAATATCGTTCTGTTTGAACCCCATAGATGCTAGCACTGAACGAATTTCTGATATATTGTAGTCACAATCCTTCTGCATAAACTCCATAACATTCTGATTACTGTTGTACTTGTAACCATTCTGTGCAAAGTAACCTATTTTTGCCTTAGGCGAAATAGAAATTCCTTCTTCATGGTTTAAGATCATTTGGATTAAAGTTGTTTTTCCGATTCCATTACCACCAGTTAACGCCACTTTTGCTCCTAACGGAATTTGAAAAGATGCATTTTCAAACAGAGCCTTATCCCCAAATACTTTATTAATTTCTGCACCGACTATAGGGTATGGATTATGGAGCTCCAATGCTTTACTTTGCCTGAAACGAATTCTGCGAATGCCTTCCGGAGCTTCTACTTTTCCTAAGGCCGCAATCCTGTGCTCTAGGGTTTTAGCAGCATTATACATCTTTTTTTCCTTACTTCCTATTGATTTTTGATGAGCTAAACGCCCTCCGTCTTCAGTACTTTTTTTCTTTGAAGAACCTTTTGCCTTCTGTTCTATTTTACGAGCCTGTTTTCGCTTTTCCTCCGCAGCCCTTTCCAATCGGGCACGTTCCGCAATAAATTGTTCGTATTCTGCAGCTTGGCTCTTACGTTCTTCCTCTTTCTGACGAAGATAATCAGAATAGTTTCCCCAATACTCAGTGATTTTGCCATCTTTCAGTTCCCATATTTTATCTACTATTTCATCAAGAAAATAGCGGTCATGGCTAATAACTAACAGTGCACCTGTAAAATATTTTAGCTGTCCTATTAGAAAATCAATTCCTTCACGGTCTAAATGGCTCGTAGGTTCATCCGCTAAAATACCATGAACCTGTGCCGATAAGGCCTGTGCTATTTTAAGCCTTGTTTCTTCACCACCGCTCATAGTCTGTATATTTAATTGCTCAACACCTAGCTTGCCTACAAGTGCAAAATCTTTTTCCTCCTGCAGAGTTACTTCGTCCAACTGGGGAATATAGGCAAGTTCACCCAGACGATTCATTTTACATCCTGGGGGAGTTAATTCTCCTAAAAGTACCCTGAGTAAAGTGCTTTTTCCAGCACCATTTGCTCCTACTAAACCAATACGGTCATAATCATATACTTCTAATTCATTTATATCTAAAACATCGCGTCCTTTGAATTCCACACGAATGTCTTTTGCTTTTAATATTAATTCCATAACATTTCCTCCTGTCTATAATCGCATGCTTTCATTTGCTTGTATGCAGGGAAAACCCTGCGATTTTAGCAGGAAGAGTTACATGAAAATAAGATACATAAATATTCCTCCAATATTGTTTATTTTAAATCTAATTTTCTAACCTCAGTTATCATTTGGCAAACTATAGCAATGCCAATAATTAAAATACCTGATAGTAAAAACCAATGATTTACACCGATTTTATCAGCAAAGAATCCAGAAAGAATTAACCCAATTGGCATAGCAAGTGACATGATACTTCCGATCAAAGAAAATACACGTCCTAAATATTCAGGCTTAATTTTCTCCTGAAAAAGAGCTGTTTGCACACCGCTATAAAATGGCACCGAAAGCCCCATTATTGCACAGCAAACTACGAATATTACAAATCCATTTGGAGGAAGTATTCCCGAAACGGCTAAACTGGTCCCCATTATAAAAAATGAACTTGTTATTAGTAATACATGCTTTTCGAAGCCCCCTAATCTTCCTAATAATAAGCCTCCTGCTAGCATCCCAAATGCAAAGGAAATTTCCGTAATAGAAATATGCACAGGCGTTCCATTAAAGTGTTCCATGCTTATTAAAGGAAATAGTGCATTGATTGGCATATAAACAAAAGTATATAGTGTTCCTAAGAGTAATAAGGCAAACAATCCTTTGTTTTGTCTCAGAACCACAACTCCTTCTTTCATCTCCCTTATGAAATTTGGTTCTAAACTTTGCACTTGATTACCCAGCTTAGGTATACGTACAATTGCTACCGTAATAGATGCAATCACAGCACCCAATACGTCGATGGCAATAATAGCATTTAAATCCCAAACGGAGTATAAGAGTGCTGCAACTGCCGGACTAACAATATAGCTTATAGACTGCAAAGACTGACTATAGCCTGCGCATTTCGTTAGCTGTTCTTCTGGTACTAAAAGTGGTGTAACCGCATTGAGTGCTGGGGTATGAAAAGCTGTTCCAATGCTACGGATAAACAATACTATCATAATCATCCAGACAGGTAGCTCCATACAGAATGCAACAATAGCAAGCACTGCACCAGCTGCTGCGATAATTAAATCGGCACCAATCATTATCTTCTTCCTATCATGACGATCCACTAGCACACCAATGGCAGGTCCCAAAATCGCATAGGGTAAAAAACCTACTAATGAAGCCATAGACAAGACCATCGCAGATCCTGTTTTTTCTGTAAGGTAAAAAATAATCGCCATTTGCAGGATGGCACTAGTGATTAATGATACTGCTTGCCCTGCCCATATTGCATAAAATTTTCGTTTCCAATTGTTGTATTTTTCCATTTATATTATCTCCTGCATATTATTTTGCTTGAATTTCTATTTTGAATAGCATTCTAGGCAATAAAAAATGCAGGCCAAACCCCACAATGTGGCTTTTGGTCTGCATACATACAATTTGGAAACATTCATATTAAAGACATAGTTAAATAAAGGTATAGTTAAATAACCAATATCCTCACCGTAACTAATGAATGCTCAATATCGTATAAATAAGCACAACAAAAAAGCCTATCATCGGGTATAGATTCTGCTTTTTTTATTGCCAGCTTATCTTAAACGCATTGAGGCTGTCATAGTTTCGGTTCCTCCTACATCTTTGTTTATATCAATTTATAGTATAACACAACAAGATGATATGTTCAATATAAAAGTTATGGAATGAGACTCATACTTCCAATTCGATGCCAGATTTAAAGGATATGACGAAGTTTTCTTCATAGACTGTAACGCTCTGGATTATCTTCCTTAGTAGCAAGCGATTAGCTTTCACAAAATCTTCTGTTTGTAGTTTTAAAAATTCATCAGGATTTTCTAACTCAACCTCAAAATATTTCATTTTACATTCCCTCATTTCATTTATTGATAAATTGAGTTTGCAAAAAAGAGTTGACAATTTTTGTCTACTCTTAACCTTTAAAATAGTTTTTTTTAATCGATTTGAAGTTGCCTAAATTATTACTTATTCGGTAAAATGAAGTATTGCTTTCAACAGATTTCCTTCAACTACACTTCACTTGATTCAAACAAGGTGGGTACATTTCTATTCCCACAAACTCCTTGTCAATGGAAACAAACACGTACCCACAGGGTAAATGGAAATAGAAACTGATAATTTCTAGCTATCACTTCTACTCATTCCAAAAATTTTCTCACTCTGATACTTCCCCACCATAAAGCAAAAAGCCTTGCAATCAAGGCTTTCATTATCCCTTTCGTTCAAAGGTTTCTAAGCTTTTACGAGCAGAGCGACACACTCAGCGGTTCGCTATCTCCGTTCTGTCTGCGTGCTAGCACTTGTCAATCACGGACAGCTATCGCATGGGCGGAAGTAAATGCTAATCTTCGTCGTTTTACTCCTTGACTAGCAAACTTACCGCCTCAACATGGGTTTTAGAGGACTAAATGGAGTCTGAATTGCCTGATAGAGATGTAGTATTGATTAAACAATCAACAAATAATGTACAAAACAAAAATAAAGTACACTGCTTAATGAGTGTACTTTATCCTTCTAATTCAGTTTTATCAATGGTTTAACTCTAGTTAAGTCGATTAGTTAAATGAATTTAGACTATTGCTTTTTATAACGACTATAAATTGTATGCTCAATGCTATAATTTATCTTCCAAATCTACTTCTTCATAATTTATCGGAATTAAAGCAACTTCACTGCTTAGAGTAGATTGTTTTTCATTTTCACTTATTTGAATGGCATTTTTGAGTGAAAAAATAACTTCTCTTACAAGATTTAATAAATCTAATGCAAACTCTTGAAGTTCAGATTCAGTTAGATACAGTCTGGTTTCATTATTATCTTCATTATCTTCACTTCCATTAAAAATATTCAATGTTATATTAGTAAATCTATGCTCTAAATAATTTCTAATAATTTTCAATCGCTTTGAGTTTGGATTAGCTGTTAAAGAATTATCACCATTATCAAAATCTTTCTCTATCCAAAATATAGATGACAGACCAATATTCTTATCCAACATTTTATTTAAATCACTATTTGATCTCCAAATTGAATGGAAATTTACTTTTCGAGTTTCAATTTTTAAAGAATAATATTCATTTATAAACATAGCTACTTTATCTAATAATGAATATAGTGTTTTAAAAGATGCTTTTAATCCTTCAACTCGGATAGAGTATTGTACGTAGTCTAGACAATCAATAAGATCAACATTCTCGTCAGCATAATGAACCGAATCACTCTCAATGCTATTAAAACAGAGATAACGGGCATAAACATATTCTTGCTTAATTTGATTAAACATAGAAATATATTTGTTTAAATCTTTATCCGATTGAAATAATAAACTTGGTAGTAAAAGATTATCATCATATCTATTTATATCGTCAGCTTGTAAGTCATTAAGTGGATTAAGATACAGCCCGTTGTTCCAACACCATTCACGATACTTTTGTGAATTAGGATTATAATCGATTGTTTTACAAGAACATTCATCTATATCTTTATAATCAAGATATTGTTCGTAAAGTTCAATAAATCGCTTTTCTGCATAATCAACTCTGTTTGGATCTGAAACAGTTATGCTTGTTTCTGTTAAATTTTTAATTTTTTTAATAAAGTGGAGGTGTTCGTTATCATTCAAAAAATTACGATAATGATCTAGACAAATAGCTAAGTTACCACTAGCCATTGTGAATCTTGGATTGATTTGTATACATTTACAATACATCTTAATAGCTAACTGCTTTCTACCACAAGCATCTAATAAATTTGCGTAATTAGTGTAAAGTGAACATAATAATGGGAAAACAAACCTACTGTTCTCAGAATTTATATCAACTTTATTTGAAATTTCTATAGCTTTTCTAAAGTAATAAATTTGTTGAACTGTAAAATCGGTATCTATGTTGAAAACTAAGTTATCACTTAGTTCAAATATATCAGCGTATGCTGTCCCAATAGAATAAAATAATTGAATTTTGGAAATATCATCAATAGTGTTTTCCATATTTTTTCCAAATTCTATTAGTCTATGGATTTCCTTTATATTTTTATGTTTAAAAGCATTATCGAAATCCATTGACAATTTAAGTACACTATGATTAATTGGATTATTTGTTAACATCTTCACCCCAAACTAAATATTTCGATTTTAAATTTGATTTTCCTTTATTTTCCTGTTCTTCAACTAACATATCAGATAAAAACTCTTTTATCATGTCCCAATTAAAATTCTCTTTAAATCCTCTACTACCATCAGAAGGAACATTTAATGAAAATGTTGCAAATACGGTTTCACAAGTTCTTCTTGGAAATTTTGCTAAGTAAGAATCAAAAAATGAATTTGAATACCTATAATGATGGCTATGAATAAAGTCTTTCCATGTATTTAGCATAGTCTCTTCGTCTATAATATCTATTACGGAAACTTCTTCAAGTGGTCGGTCTTCAATATTTCCCCATGCTTTTTTCATTAAATTAACAGCATCTACATCGCTCTTAGGAGCACTGTATCCAAAAATAGTTAACATATATGAATGATCGACAAAGTAATCTAATGCTTTCCAACACCAATTTATGTATCCATCGGAAGAATAGTCTTTGTTTTTTACGGGATACAATAATTTTGTTGGATTTAATTTTTTATAACATGTTGGGCAGTAGCAATCTACTCCTCCAAACTCAATATGTTCTTCACAAAACCCAACAGCTACATTCCCATGTAAACAAAGAATTTTTGGCAAGTTCAGAGTAATTTTTGAGCAGCGAATATAAGCCTGTATAAGTAAAGGGTCCCAATTAAACGTAGCTATACAATCTTTATTAGTTAAACTTAATATTAAAAAATCATAAATTGTTGGTTCATCAGGTAACTCCAACGAAGCAAAATAATCATAGAGTCTTTCTTCTAGCTTTCTAACTATTTCGGAGCACTCTTCTCTCTCAAATAATTCTGAGTAGATATCCTCTAAATTTTCGCTCTTTGTCTGTAATTCAACACCAGCAAGAATTTCTTCTAAATTTAGTTTTTTTAGCAATCCATTCATAACTGAAGAACTTTTGCCGTTTTTATCACCATCTGGTATTGCTGCAATAGTAGCACCAGCGCCTAGAATAACTGTATGCGATCTCATCTCATTTCTCCTGAAAGTCTTTTGACACTATTATACCACTGTATCTACTTTATTTATGCTTCAAATACTAATCTTATAACCATAAATATTTTAAATAAAATGTACAATTGAACCACCACTTCTTCTACACCAATTAGAGTAAAAAATGTACAAATCAATTTCTTAGATTAGAGAATATTACGTACTACAAAACATACAAAATACCACTCCAAAATAATGTACAAAACAAAAATAAAGTACACTTTTTAAATAATGTACTTTATGCTTCTAATTCAGTTATATCAATGGTTTAAGTCTTGTTTAGTCAATTGTACATAAACTTTTAGTTTTAGGTTTAATGTCCGAATATATAAAAACCACACTAAATCAATCCTAAACCAACTTTTGAAAATATCTTTATCGTTCTTTGATTTTTAAAAATCTTTATAACGTATTATTTACTTATAGAATTTTTCCCAAGAAAAAACAACCTGGAGTTTTCCAGATTGTTCAAACAATGATTAAGCTACGATAGCTTTTGCAACCTCCTCAGTTGTCATACGTGAGAAATAATGTGTTGTGTCAATGGTTTTAAGTTTAGCCAAGACATCTTCGTACTCGTAAGGTACACCGACCAGCAACTCTTCAATATCAGATACATCCCCGATACCAAAGAAATCTCCGTAAATCTTAACAGATTTAATAATTGAATTCTCAACATTGGCGTAAGTTGAGATCTTACCAGCTGGGTAACGAACGTTACGCTCTACTGTGTATTCTGGTGATTGACCGTATGTCCAGTCCCAAGTATTGAATTGCTTCTCATAAGACTCTTGGATTTTAGCTAATTCATCCTCAGAAAGGACGTATTCAGTCATATCAGGGTAAAATTCCTTCATTTTTTCCAAGATCTTATCTGAGAATTCATTTACAGTGATTTTTTCTGGCAATTCGTCTACGATGTTTGTCACACGAGCACGTACAGATTTAACACCTTTTGATTCAATTTTGTCTTTGCTGACTTTGAGGGCTTGGCCAAGAACTGACATATCAACGTCAAAGAGCAAGCAACCATGGTGCATCATACGACCTTTATAGTATGCTTGAGCATTTCCACAGAACTTTTTACCATCGATTTCAAGGTCATTACGGCCAGTAAACTCAGCCTTAACTCCCAAATCAGCAAGTGTTGCGATTACAGGTTGAGAGAAAGTCTTAAAGTCAAATGCCCCTTCATCTGCCTTATTAGAGATGATAGTATAGTTGAGGTTATTCAAATCGTGATAAACAGCGCCACCACCAGACAAACGACGAACGACCTTAATACCATGAGCATCTGTATATTCTTTGTTAATCTCTTGAATGGTATTTTGGTGTTTACCAACAATGATAGCTGGACGGTTAATCCAAAGAATGAACAGTTCATCTTCATTCACCAATTCACGAAAGGCATAGGCTTCCAAAGCAATATTATAGGCAGGATCATTTGATGTGTTTACAATATATTTCATGAGGTCTCCTCTTGTAATGTGATACTTATATTATAAAGGAAAACGGTGACAAAGTACACGAAGACGCCTTAGGTATAAGGATTTTCATGATATAATAGTAAAAAATATATGGGGAGTTTTGGAATGATACAAAATCCTAGTAAATTAAGTCTCTTTTTCTCGAGGGTAACCAGTAAAATAAATAAAAAGGTCAAAATAGCATTTGCTCTGCTTCTTTTTGTTGCTCTTGGAATGTTTCTCTATAATGCCTACCAAAGAGCTTATAAGCCTTATCTCTACGATAAAAACAATTACTATTACAAAGCCTATAATTACAGCGTCAAGAAGATAATACCTCGAAGAAAAGTTGTCAAAGATATTGAGATTGAGGTCCTACACTTCGGAAAAGACGATTTCCCTGATAATCTGTCTACATATAAGGTCGGCCATTATATTGATAAAGGAATTGATCCCCGCAGACTTTTATTGCATATCACTTTTACTGATAAGACCAAAATCATTTTACCATTTGGACAGGTGACTTCTACTGAAAACTTTTTCGACCGTTATGAACGCTATTTTGACCGTAAAGTTTTTGAGGTTGGTCCGGGTTTTGATGAAGAATGGTTTTCGAATGCAGAGAATTACAGACAAATGATTCGACGTTTCCCTGGATTACATGATAAAACAATGGATGCCGACTTCGAGTTATATCTAAGGGACTTCCTGTTTATGATAGTTCCTGGCGATACCCTTTATCAAACTGGGGCTGTGAAAGATGGTGTCAGTGAATACCACTTTCAGTTGAAAAATCCTAAATCAGGAAAAATGCAAAGCTATATTATCTACGGAAATGAAGGAGACATCCCACTCTGGGATTGGCAGGCTCCCTTTGTTACCTTTGATAAGGATTTTGCTAACAAAGAAAGAATTCAGGAATTCTTCGATGACTACGAAATTAGAGAGTATGGAAATTATTGGAATGGCATCTACCATATACAATTCCCTCACTTAAATTCATTTAGAGGTGACAGGTACAACTTTTATAAAATGGCCTTTTACTCAGATGAATTTACAAATTTCCCGCTAAGCCTTGATCTAACAGGTAAGAGCGAGGATTTTAAGATTACCATTACAGATTCTTACTTACAAGAAGAATCCAGAAATGCAAAAAATGAAATCCATTATCTAAAATACTCAACATCTAAAACTTATGATTCATCAAATAAAGAAGCCTATATGAATGATATACTGAATTATCACTCATAGGTAACATAACATTATTTATGTAAATACAGCTAATTTATCTATTGGCTGTTTTTTTCATACAAAAAAACAAGACCATTTCTGATCTTGTTTTCCTTCTATGCAACTAGAATATTATTTTGTGTGCCAGATGTCTTTGTCATACTGTTCGATTGTACGGTCAGATGAGAAGAATCCTGCTTCAGCAATGTTGTAAACAACTTTTTTGTTCCATGCATCTTGATCTTCGTAAGCTGCGTATACTTCTTCTTTCTTGTCGATGTATTCAGCCAAGTCAATCAACGTCATGAACCAGTCTTTAGAGATAAGTTCTTTGTGGAGACGTTCCAAGCGTTCTTTATCTCCAACTTTAACGAGGTCTTCGCTTACGATAAAGTCAACAGCTGCTTTGATGTTAGCATCTTTTTCGTAGTAATCACGTGGTACATAACCTTCTTTTTCATAAAGGTCGATGATTGTATCAGAATCTTTACCAAATGTGAAGATGTTTTCTGGTCCTACCAATTCAGCAATCTCAACGTTGGCACCGTCCATTGTACCAAGTGTAAGGGCACCGTTAAGCATGAATTTCATGTTACCTGTACCTGAAGCTTCTTTAGAAGCCAATGAGATTTGTTCTGAGATATCTGTTGCTGGGATGAGGTGTTCAGCAACTGTTACGTTGTAGTTTTCAACCAAGTGAACGTTGAGGTATTTGCTTACTTCTGGATCATTGTTGATGAGTTCAGAAAGTGACAAGATCAAGTGGATGATGTCTTGAGCAATAACGTAGGCAGGAGCTGCTTTACCACCAAAGATGATAGTGATTTTACGTTTTGGAAGGTTTCCTTTTTTGATTTCCAAGTATTTGTGGATGACATACAAAGCGTTCATTTGTTGACGTTTGTATTCGTGGAAACGTTTGATTTGTGTATCAACGATTGAGTTTTCATCAAGCTCAATACCTTTGTTGGCTTTAAGATAACGTTTAAGTGACAACTTGTTATCATATTTGATTTCAGCCAAACGTTTGTGAACTGCTGGATCATCAGCAAAGGCAGCTAATTTTTCCAATTGAGTTGCGTCAGTAAGGTAACCATCACCAATCAATTCTTTGATGTAGTCAGCAAGTTCTTGGTTTGAGAATTCCAACCAACGACGGAATGTAATACCGTTTGTTTTGTTGTTGAATCGTTCTGGGTAAAGGTCGTAGAATGGTTTCAACTCAGAAGCTTTAAGGATTTCTGTGTGAAGTGCTGCTACACCGTTAACGCTTGTAGAGAAGTGGATGTCCATGTGAGCCATGTGAACACGGTTGTGTTCGTCAATGATTTGAACACGTGGATCTTCGTATTTTTCACGAATGATAGCATCCAATTTCTTGATGATAACAACAAGGTGTGGAACGACTTCTTCAAGGTAGTCAAGAGGCCATTTTTCAAGGGCTTCAGCCAAGATAGTGTGGTTTGTGTAACCAACCATTTTGCTTACGATAGCTACTGCTTCATCAAATTCAAATCCATGTTTTTCTGTCAAAAGACGGATCAATTCTGGAATTACCATTGATGGGTGAGTATCGTTGATTTGTACATAAGCGTAATCTGGAAGGTCGTGAAGGTTAGAACCACGTTCGATAGCTTCGTCAATCAAAAGTTGAGCAGCGTTTGATACCATGAAGTATTGTTGGTAAATACGCAAGAGCTCACCTTTACGAGTTGAGTCGTCTGGGTAAAGGAAAAGTGTCAAGTTCTTTTGGATTTCGTCTTGATCAAAAGTGATTCCTTTTTCAATCAAATCGTAATCCAAACCGTTGATATCGAAGAGGTTAAGGTAGTTCTTAGTTTCTTTCTTGTAACCCAAGATATCCAAGCGGTCCAAACGTGATTTCAATGTGAAGTTTTTGAATGGAACATCATAAGAGATATCAGTTGGTACCAACCATGATTGATCTTCAATCCAGTAGTTTGGTTCTGCATCTTGTTTGTTATCTTTGAAGACTTGTTTGAAAAGACCACAGTGGTAGTTAAGCCCAACACCTTCACCGTTGATGCCAAGTGTTGCCATAGAGTCGATGAAACATGAAGCCAAACGACCCAAACCACCGTTACCAAGAGATGGTTCTGGTTCAACGTCTTCAACTTCGCTGATTGATTTACCAGCAGCAGCCAATTCAGCTTTAACATCTTTGTAGATGCCAAGGTTGATCAAGTTGTTAGACAAAAGTTTACCAATCAAGAACTCAGCTGAGATGTAGTAAACTTTACGTTTGCTATCGTTTTTAGGTTTTGGAGCAGCTGCTTCTTTTACGAATTCCAACAAAAGGTAGTAGATTTCTTCGTTTGAAAGGTCCTTAAGATTTTTGTTTTTTGCTTCAACATATTGTGTAAATGTAGCCATTTTAGTTATTACCTCGATTATATCTTTCTGTAATGTCTGTCAAAAATTCTTTCTTGTCTACAGTGATTTCACCTGGGAGCATACGCCATTTCCAGTTTTCACCAACTGTGTTAGGGAAGTTTGTACGGCTATTTTCAGGTTTATCAAGGATATCCTGCATAGTCGCAATAGCTGTGTTGCTTACTGTAGCAAAGAGTGTGCGAAGGAGAGCACGTGTAATTGGCTCACCTTGACGACGGTTAATGTAAGCATCAGTGTAATCACGTTGCTCTTGCGTCAAGTTGTCGTACCAACCGTTGATTACTTCGTTATCATGTGTACCTGTGTAAGCAACTGAATGTTGTGTGTATACATGTGGAATATCAATGCTGTTTCCAGTAGTATCGTAGAAACCAAATTGAACAATCTTCATTCCAGGGTAACCACAGTCTGAAAGAAGTTTACGTGTCTTATCATCAATGTTTCCAAGGTCTTCGGCGATGATGTTAAGGTCACCCAATTCTTTCTTAACCACTTTGAAAAGATCGTAACCAGGTCCTGGAACCCACTCACCATTTTCAGCAGTTTCATCTCCACCAGGAATTTCCCAGAAGTCAGAGAAACCTTTGAAGTGGTCAATACGCAAGTAATCATAAAGTTTGAATGATTCTTGAATACGGAATACCCACCAAGCATAATTTTCAGCTTTGTGTTTATCCCAAGCGTAGATTGGGTTACCCCAAAGTTGACCAGTAGCTGAGAAGTTATCTGGTGGAACTCCGGCAATGTAACGTGGTTTACATTCGGCATCTAGTTTGAAGAGGTGTGGTTGAGTCCAAACTTCAACACTATCAGCTGAGATGTAAATTGGCATGTCACCAATGATTTGAATACCATTTTTGTTAGCATAGGCTTTAAGTTCTGCCCATTGGCTAAAGAAGAGGTATTGCACTACTTGGTGGTAAGTGATGACATCAGCAAGTTCTTTGCGAAGTTTTTCAAGAGTCGCCTCATCGCGTTTAACCGCTTTTTTATCATCCCAATCTTGAAGCGCTTTGTTATCAAAGTGTTCTTTGATAGCCATGAAATCAGCATAATCTGCTAACCAGTTAGCATTTTTAGTTTTAAAAGCTTCGAATTTTTTAGCTTCTTTTTTATCTGCCAAGATAGCTTTTACTGCTTTTTCAAGGATTGGGCGACGTGCTTCATAAACTTTAGCATAGTCGATAAACTCTGGATCTGATCCAAAGTCAGCGCCTTTAACATCAGCTTTAGTTAGAAACTTGTCACGAATAAGGAAATCCAAATCGATGAAGTGTGTATTCCCCGCTACCGCAGAGAATGATTGATAAGGTGAGTCCCCATAACTTGTTGTAGTAAGTGGCAAGATCTGCCAGTAAGTTTGTTTTGTTTCTTTCAAGAAATCAACAAAGTCATAGGCTGCTTGACCGAAAGATCCGATCCCGTAGTCACCTGGAAGTGATGTGATGTGCATCAATACACCGCTTGCTCGTTTGTTCATAAAGTTTACCTCAAATTATTTTTTACACTTATGATTATAATGCAAACGTTTGCACAAGTCAAGAATTTTTAGCAAAAAAATAGAAATTTTTTTTATTTTTTCTGGAATAATTGTTCGCAAAACAAACGCTTACAATTTGAGAGAGTGTTTTTAAGCCGAGGCTTCTAGTGAATTCCGGAAAATAGTCATCTTACATAAAATAAAAAAGTAGCCGGCTAATTTACTAACCAACTACTTAGATTCTCCTTAAGATATTATGAATGCGTTAAGACGCTTTCTCTTTCTATAAGTTTAAATGGAATGATGACTTTCTGTGACTTGTTCTTAGTTGACTTAAGGAGTCCCATAAGACTTTGTACACTTTCTTTAGCAAGTTCTTGGATATTAATATCAAAAGTGGTCAAGAACGGATGCATGATTTCTGCAAAAGTAGAATTATTGAAGGAAATGATAGCATAATCTTCAGGTACTCTAATCCCTTGATTGTTTAGCCATTGAATGAGACGAAGGGCGATAAGGTCATCCTTGACAATCAAAGCTGTCGGAGAAAATCTATCTAATTCCTTCTTTAGCTTATCGATTGTTTTAGATGAAAATACAAGTTCAGGTAAGATTTCTAATTCTAGTTCATCTGCTGCTTCTTTATAACCTCGATAACGTTCCTGTCCTACTTGACCAAAAAGGTCATCCGTAATAAAACCTATTTTTTTATGACCATGAGATGATAAATAAGTCACTGCTTCCTTACCTAAGGCCTTATTGTCATTATCGATGTAGGTAACCTTATCTTTTGTATCACCTGCAGCTCCAATGACGACAAAAGGAACTTTTTCTTTTAGGAGATAGGATTTAACAGGATCATTCTTCTCAGAGTAGAGAATAATGAAACCATCAGCTCGTTTTTGGCGATGCATGAGTTCGACTTGTTTAACCAATTCATCCAAACTAGCACCTGTGGCAATACTGACGACCTGAGAATTGCGACTTGCTTCTTCATTGATAGCCGTTAGAATTTCCATATAGAAGGGTTGACTGATATTTTCTCTATTCGCCAAAGGAGGAAGAATCACACCTAAACTATGAGTTAAGCCAGTTGCCAACATCTGAGCTGCAAGATTGGGGACATAACCTAATTCATCCATAGCCGCCCGCACCTTGTTTTTTGTTTCTTCAGAAATGGCTGGATTATCTTTTAAGGTCCTACTAACCGTTGAAGGACTTACTCCTGCTTTTTGGGCAACATCCTTAATTGTAGCCATTATTTTCCTCTCATTCTCATAAATATTTATAGTCGTAAAATACAAGAACAATTATAACCGAAACAATTTAGTTTTGCAATCGTTTGCACAAAGTTAAAAATTTTTTTATAAAATACTTGACAGATTGTGGAAACGGTTGCATAATGTTTATCGTAAACTAAATTTCTGGAGGAAATAGAAATGAAAAAATGGCAAAAGGTATTACTTGGTAGTGCTGGATTACTTGTGGCTGGATCGCTCTTGGTAGCTTGTGGCTCAAACTCAAGCAAGAGCTCAAGCTCAGATAGCAAGACTTTGAAACTTTGGGTACCAACTGGTGCTAAGAAATCATACTCAGATACAGTAGCACAGTTTGAAAAGAAATCTGGTTACAAAGTTGATATGGTTGAAATGGAAGATCCAAATGCTCAAGAAAACTTGACTAAGGACGCTTCTACTGCTGCAGATGTCTTCTCACTTCCACATGACCAACTCGGTAAATTGGTAGACGCTGGAGCTATCCAAGAAATTCCAGAGCAATACTCAAAAGAAATTGCTGAGCAAGATACTGAACAAGCTGCTGTAGGTGCTCAATACAAAGGTAAAACTTACGCCTTCCCATACGGTATCGAAACACAAGTTACATACTACAACAAATCTAAACTTAATGAAGAAGATGTGAAATCATATGAAACAATCACTTCTAAAGCTAAATTTGGTAGCAACTTGAAAGAAGTTAACGCTTATGTAACTGCTCCTCTCTTCCTTTCAGTTGGTGACACACTCTTTGGTCCTAACGGTGAAGATGTGAAAGGTACTAACTGGGGTAACGAAGCTGGTGTGAATGTTCTTAAATTCATCGCAGCTCAAAAAGACAATAAAGGATTTGTTAATGTCGATTCAGCTAATATGATGGCTAAATTCGAAGATGGTTCTGTTGATGCTTTCCAATCAGGACCATGGGACTACGCTGCAGCTGCTAAAGCTGTTGGTAAAGACAATCTTGGTGTTGCTGTTTACCCAACAGTTAATATCGGTGGTCAAGACGTTCAACAAAAAGCCTTCATGGGTGTTAAACTTTACGCAGTTAACCAAACACCATCTAAAGGTAACGCAGAACGTATCGCTGCTTCTTACCAATTGGCACAAGCTTTGACAAGCAAAGACAGTCAAAATAACCAATTCACTAATGAAGACCGTCACATCATCCCAGCTAACAAAGAAGTTCAAGCTTCTGAAGCTGTTCAAAAGGATGCACTTGCACAAGCTGTAATTACTATGGGTTCATCTGATCAGTACACAACTGTTATGCCTAAACTTAGTCAAATGTCAGTCTTCTGGACTGAAAGTGCTGCTCTTATGAGTGATGCATATAACGGTAAAATCAAGGAAGACCAATTCCTTACTAAATTACAACAATTTGATAAAGATTTGGCAGCAGCTAAATAAGAATCCTAACTATGAGAAGGTAAAGAGGCAGGTCAAGTTCCTAGCCTCTTTATCTATCACTAATTAAACATTTATCTGAGGAGATATCTATGTCACAAACAATCTACGACACAACTCCTATGCGCCAGGTCTTCAAAGAAGGTACATGGGATGTCAAATTATCCTTTCTGGTAATGGGATTGGCAAACTTGGTCAACAAACAGTTCACTAAGGGCTTGCTCTTCCTCCTTTCTGAGATTGCCTTCTTAGTAGCCTTCGTTATCCAAATTATTCCTGCACTTAAAGGGATGATTACCTTGGGGACTCAAGAACAGGGTGAAGCTATTAAAGAGGTTAATGGGGTTAAGCTTACTGTTCAGGTCGCTGGAGATAACTCTATGCTCTTGTTGATTTTTGGACTTGCATCATTAATCTTCTGTGCAGTTTTCGCTTATATTTACTGGTGTAATCTTAAGAGTGCTCGTCATCTCATGGCTCTCAAACAGTCTGGACGTAAAGTTCCCAACTTTGTCGAAGACTTCAAGACCTTGGCTGATGGTCGTTTCCACATGGGACTTATGACTGTACCATTGATTGGAGTTTTGCTCTTCACAATCTTGCCTTTGATCTACATGATCTGTTTGGCCTTTACTAACTTTGACCACAATCACCCAGCACCTAAATCACTCTTTGACTGGGTTGGTTTCTCAAGTTTTGGTGAAGTTTTACAAGGTCGTATGGCTGGTACTTTCTTCCCACTTTTGACATGGACCTTGATTTGGGCAGTTGCTGCAACAGCAACAACTTTCTTCTTCGGTATTGTCCTTGCTCTCTTGCTCAACACTAAGGGGCTTAAATTCAAGAAAGTTTGGCGTACACTCTTTGTTATCACTATCGCCGTTCCTCAGTTCGTATCCCTTCTTTTGATGCGTAACTTCCTTAATGACCATGGTCCTTTGAATGGTTTGCTTCAAACCTTGCATCTCACTAATGGACCAATTCCATTCTTGACTGACCCTCTCTGGGCTAAGTTCTCTATTATCTTTGTTAATATGTGGATTGGTATTCCGTTCACAATGTTGGTTGCAACTGGTATCATCATGAACTTGCCAACTGAGCAGATTGAAGCAGCTGAAATTGATGGAGCAAGTAAATTCCAAATTTTCAAGAGTATCACTTTCCCACAAATTCTCTTGATTATGGCACCATCATTGATTCAACAATTCATCGGTAATATCAATAACTTCAACGTTATCTACTTCCTTACTGGTGGTGGACCTAAAAATTCTGAATACTATCAAGCGGGTTCAACTGACCTCTTGGTAACTTGGCTCTACAAACTGACTGTTAGCGCTAAAGACTATAACTTGGCATCTGTTATCGGTATCTTGATTTTCGCCATCTCTGCAACATTCAGTCTCTTGGCCTACACAAGATCATCTTCATTCAAGGAAGGGGCTGCTAAATAATGAAACGTAAGAAAAATCTTTACCTAACTGGTACTTATATTCTATTGACAGTTCTAGCTGTTATCTGGTTGATCCCTATTATCTGGATCTTCCTTACAAGTTTCCGTGGTGAAGGAGCTAATGCGGTGCCTTACTTCTTCCCTAAGACTTACACTTTTAATAACTACATTAAACTGTTTACCAGCGATGCTTATCCATTTGGAAAATGGTTCATCAATACTTTCATCGTTGCCACATGTACATGTATCCTCTCAACTTTGATTACCGTAGGTATGGCCTACTCACTTAGCCGTATTAAATTCAAACACAGAAATGGCTTCTTGAAATTGGCACTTGTACTTAACATGTTCCCTGGATTCATGTCAATGATTGCGGTCTACTACATTTTGAAGGCCCTCAATTTGACACAAACCCTGACATCTTTGGTCTTGGTATATTCTGCTGGGGCAGCTCTTGGTTTCTACATTGCGAAAGGTTTCTTTGATACCATTCCTTACTCTTTGGATGAATCAGCAATGATTGATGGGGCAACTCGTCTTCAAATCTTCACTAAGATTACCTTGCCACTTTCTAAACCAATCATCGTCTACACTGCCCTCATGGCCTTCATGGGACCTTGGGTAGACTTCATCTTTGCATCTGTTATCCTTGGTGACGTTAAAGATAAATATACCGTTGCCCTTGGACTCTACCAAATGCTTAACCAAGACGCTATCAATGAATGGTTCCTTCCATTTACCTCAGGTGCTATTATCATCGCCATCCCAATCACCCTTCTCTTTATCTTCATGCAGAAATACTATGTTGAAGGTGTAACCGGCGGATCAGTTAAATAATAAAGGATAAATGATATGACAACTCTTAAACTGGATAAAATTTACAAAAAATACCCAAATGCAACTCACTACTCTGTTGAAGATTTCAGTATCGACATCAAAGACAAGGAATTCATCGTTTTCGTAGGTCCTTCAGGATGTGGTAAATCAACAACTCTCCGTATGGTTGCTGGTCTTGAAGAAATCACTGAAGGTAAACTCTATATTGATGGTGAAGTGGTTAATGACAAATCACCAAAAGACCGTGACATTGCCATGGTATTCCAAAACTACGCACTTTACCCACACATGACTGTCTATGAAAATATGGCCTTTGGTCTTAAACTTCGTAAATATAAAAAAGACGATATCGACAAACGTGTGCGTGAAGCTGCTGCTAGCCTTGGGTTGACTGAGTTCTTAGATCGTAAGCCGGCAGATCTTTCTGGTGGTCAACGTCAGCGTGTAGCTATGGGACGTGCCATCGTTCGTGATGCTAAAGTCTTCCTCATGGATGAACCTCTCTCAAACTTGGATGCTAAACTTCGTGTCACTATGCGTGCTGAAATTGCTAAAATTACTCGTAATATTGGCGCAACAACTATCTATGTTACTCACGACCAAACAGAAGCCATGACTCTTGCTGACCGTATCGTTATCATGAGTTCTACTAAAAACCCTGATGGTTCTGGTACTATCGGTCGTATCGAACAAATTGGTACACCTCAGGAACTTTACAATGAACCAGCCAACAAATTTGTTGCTGGATTTATCGGAAGTCCTGCTATGAACTTCTTCAATGTTAAGGTTGATGGCAACCGTATCACTAACTCTGAAGGCTTGGATATTGCAATTTCTGAAGGTCAAGCTAAAATCTTGAAAGAAACAGGTTATCAAGGCAAAGAAGTTATCTTTGGTATCCGTCCTGAAGATGTTTCAAGCCGTCCAATCGTTCAAGAAGTATATCCAGATGCCAATGTAGATGCTGAAGTCGTCGTTTCAGAGCTCCTTGGTGCAGAAACAATGCTTTACCTAAAACTTGGAGAAACTGAATTTGCTGCCCGTGTTGATGCGCGTGACTTCCACAATCCAGGTGAAAAAGTAAATCTTACTTTCAGTGTTGCAAAAGGTCATTTCTTCGACGCTGAGACAGAAAAACGTATCAGTTTGTAAAATAAAAAAATCAGCTCAAGAAGGCTGATTTTTTTGTATGGCATGATCAAACTACCTTTTAACTTTTACTTCCTGACACTCACTAAACAACTCTCTCAATCTATGATATAATATCCCTTGGCACCTCGACACCGCCTACGAAGGGAGGTGAGTTTGCCTATGATGGATTTACTATTCAAAACTATCATCGGACCTATTGTGGTCGGTGTTATCCTTCGTCTGATCGACAAGTGGTTAAACAAGGATAGATAGTGCTAAAAAAGACCCCGAGCTTATGTGGAAGTTAGCTTGGGGTCTTTTCTTGCCTATGATATAGACTTACTATTCAATACAAGTGTATTATGTCACAAAAGCTTAGAATTGTCAAGAAAATAGAGTATCTAGAAACTAGTCTTTCTTCCCAGTCTCTTGATCCTTTTTATCTTCATCAGTCTTATTTACAGCTGCTTTAAATTCGGCTAGCATTTTACCGATGGATTGCCCGAGTTCTGGCAAGCGTTTAGGACCAAATATGAGGAGGGCTCCTAGAACAATAATGATAAGTCCTGGGGCTCCGATATCACGTAGAATTCCCATGAGATTTCCTTTCTATTTATCTTTATATTTTCTTTGTTTACGTTTATAAATGAGCTTACTTAGAGTTACGCTAACTTCATAAAGCAAGATTAAGGGTGCCGTCATGGCCAGGTCACTGATAAAGTCAGCTGGTGTTAGAATGACCGCCAAAACCAAGAGAATAAAGTAAGCATAGCGTCTATAGTGTGTCAGAAAAACTGGTGTTATTATGCCGATAGATGTCAAAAAACTCACAACTACGGGAAGTTCAAAGAGAACAGCCAAAGGCACTGTCGTATGCAGTAAAAAACTAAGGTAGTTCTGTGCTGTAATTTGTGTATCAAAGAGCCCTTCGCCTAGTTTTAAAAGCACTTCTAAGATAGCTGGACTCACAAAATAATAACCAAAAGCCAAGCCCAATACAAAACAGACAAAAGTTGCTGGGATATAAGCAAAGATAGCACGCGCTTCATTGTCCCTTAAACCTGGTTTCACAAACTGCCAAATCTGGTAAGTGGTAAAAGGCAGCGTCACCGTAAAAGCCATAAGACTTGCTAGGTTAATGTAAATCCAAAGAATATCGTTAGGCCCTAGAACTAATAAAGGCTTGTCAAATCCTCTGGTTAGATAAGCATAGAGTTGCCCAGCAAACAACAGAGTAATACAAAAAACTAGGAAAAAGCATAACACTACTGCAATGAAACGTCTCCGAAATTCCACCAGATGCTCAACAATAGTCATCTCATCTTTATTTCTTGCCATGCTGTTTCACCGTCACAAAGGCAATAATAGCAATAAAGATAAGTTGTGGAATCAAGACTTCCCAGCTTGGATAGATACCAGCCCAATCAATTGTTGGGAAACCACTAATCAAATGATTAGACATCATATTAGTTAACTGAAGGGCATGAAGACTGACACCGAGCATCTTGAAGGCCAAGGCATAAATCAACCAAGTCAAAATAAAGAAAATGCGGTGCGGTTTAATATAGTGACTCGCTTTAGTCATAGCCACAGCAATGATAACAAGAACTGCAATGGCTGAAGCAATACCAATCAAGAAATTAGCTGTCGTGATACGTGGGACAATACCGACATAGAAAAGAATAGTCTCGGCACCTTCACGGAAGACAGCCAAGAAACTGAGTGCAAACATGGACACAAAGCTTCCAGTAGCCGTCACCGTCTTCATCTGGCGATCCATAAAGTCATTCCACTGTTTGACTGAAGACTTGCTATGGAGCCAAATTCCAATCAGAATCATCATCGCAACTGCAAAGATACCAACGCCACCTTCAATAATTTCACGGTTAGCCCCCGAGGTCACAGCTGGAAAGACAACTTGTAAGATAACAGCTATAACTGCGCTAGCAAGAACACCAGCAATGGCTCCGCCATAAACCCATTTGAGTCCCTTACGCATCTTGGCTGCCTTAAGAGTTGTCACAAGTGCCATAACAATGAGGAGGGCTTCAACCCCTTCACGTAAGAGAATCAACATGGCATCAAAGGCATTATAAGAAGCACTTGTATCAATAGCAGATAAGTCTGTGATCAAGGCTTGCAGTTTGTCCTGATAAGCTTTTTCTTTTCCCTTAACCATGATAACAGGTGTTTCACTTTCCACACGCGTATAAAGGCTTGGATTAGTTGTGCTTACATCGCCTTCAATGGTTGGCCAGATAGTGATGAACTTCTTCATAGTTGCCGCAGCCGTTTTTTCATCACCTGCTTGGAATTGACCGAGAGCCTTTTCCAAGAGCTTAATACCATCTTTTAGGGTTAAACTTGAGCTTGTGCTATCAAGAGGGACACCCTTGATAAAGTCATCAATCCCACTCTTGAGATCATCATAAGATGACTGGATGCTGGTGAAATCAGTAGGCTCCGTCTCAATGCTACTTCGCAAAAGTGAAATGGCCGTCTCAATCTTGCCGTAGTAGGCAGTACTGTGGTCACGGACAACAGCTTCATTTCTCGTCCAAGCATTATTTAATTCACTGTAAGTTTTGCGTGTTGCAGCCAGGTCTTTGGCCGTAATGGCATCCTGTAAGTTTTTGAAATAAGGCTCTAGGCGTGTTTCAAGTTTTTCCTTTTCGGCATCTAAATCAACAGGATTTTGCTCTTTCTCAAATTTAAGAAGGGCTGACGAAATAGAGGTTAGGTCCTCTTCTGTCACGTCACCCTTAATATCAAGAGCCTTGCTAACTTTTTTACCCCCCTTGGAATCGTGATTTTCTTTTGTTTCGAAATCAGTCTTAATCTCAGCAACCAATTCCTTAGCTTTAGCTTGATCTTTATTTTGAACAGCTGTTGTCGCATCTGTAATTTTGATATAGAGGTCACTGTATGATTCAGCAGCTACTGGATAGGTCCAGAATAAGGCTAAAAGCCCAAGTAAAACGATGAGTTTATTCAAAGAGTGCTTGACCAAGGTAGCCTCCTTTCTCCACCCCAGCAAAGCAAGCAAAGAGCCCGCTTCCGATATGAGTGATGTACTCATTCATCTTGTCTACAGCACCAAGGTTGGTCTGTATTTTGACAAAACGGTCTGGATCCTTCTGGTAGGCAATGAATATCAAGCCTGCATCAAACTGACCAGTTCTCTCATCAATGCCATCAGAATAAGAATAGGAACGACGTAAGATAGGAAGATCTACTTCTTTAGCCAAACGGACATGCGAATCGACTGGTAGTTTTGAGAGATCTACTTCGTCAAACTCATCTTTCTTACCAAAGGGAGCACCTGATTCTTTATAGCGACCAAAGGTGTTTTCCTGCTCCTGCAAATTGGTACGATCCCAAGTCTCCAAGTGCATCTGTACCAGACGAAGAGCCATATAAGAACCACCCTTCATCCAATCTTTACTATCAGTCCAGACAACCTTGTCGAATTCCTTTTCCGTCGTAACATTGGCAGTACCGTCCTTGAAACCAAAGAGATTTCGCGGCGTCTCCTTACGGTCTCCGATAGCTGCAAAACCAGATTTGCTCCACTTCATGGTGATTTTATTACGACCTTTGCGGATCAGATTTCGAACAGCATGAAAGGCTACCTGTTCATCATCCGCACAGGCTTGGATGACGATATCTCCACCAGTATACTTGTCCTGCAACTGCTCCTTTGGAAATGGAGGCAAATCACGAAAGAGCTTAGGACGCTTAGATTCCAAGCCAAGTTTTTTAAGAAAATCAGCCGAAACGCCAAAAGTCAGGCTCAAGCGATAGGGGTTGAGTCCCACTGTTTCACCTGTATCTGTTGGAGGTAAGAGGGCATTGGAGCCATCTTTTTTGACTAGCTCCCCTTCGACCAATTTACTACTATAATCTGTCCAGTCTTTAAAAAGCTGAATCACTTCTTTTTTATCAGTTGTATGAAGATCTAGAACCACCAAGTAGCAAGCCTTCTGCATGGGAGTCGTAATCCCAGCCTGATGCTTACCATAGAAGCTAATATCTTCATCCCCATCAAGGGCTTTTTTTGTTGAACTATCCTGATTAGCGAAAAAAGCAGATGCACCAGAAAGACCAAGCGCAAGCCCAGCCCCTCCAATACCTGCTTTTTTAAGAAATTCACGACGGTCCATTTTTTTATCCAAAAATTTTTCGTCAGTCATTTTTCTTATTTCCCATCTAGGATAACACCCATTTGTGATAATGGTTCACCAAGTTTAGTTACAGCTTCGGCCAATTCCTTAGTATCTGCCTCACTCAAATCTGTATAAGATTTATAGTTTTTCTCATCAGTCATGTGTTTGTCCAAAAGACCATTGACATTCTTGAATTCTGTTTCCAAAGTCTTAACAAGCTTAGCATCTTTCTTTTGGATCAACGGCTTGAAGAGTTCAAAGATTTTTTCTGCCCCTTCAATATTGGCACGGAAGTCGTAAAGATCAGTGTGCGAGAAGACTTCTTCTTCACCTGTAATCTTTTGAGTGGCAACTTCGTTAAGAAGGTCTACAGCTCCAGTCAACATGATATCTGGAGTGACTTTAACAGTTGCAATTTTAGCCTTGAGTTCCTTGATATCGTTGACCAATTGATCTGCATAGGCAGCTGTTCCATCAGTCGTGTTGTCTTGCCACATGATACGTTCAATACGGTGGAAACCTGACCAGCCATCTTCTGATTTATTTTCGTCCATGTAATCAACCAAACGGTAGTCGATTTTCACATCAGACTCACCGAAGCTTTCGGCAATTGGTTCTGAACGTTCGTAAGCCATACGAACCAATGGGTATTGTTTCTTGGCTTCTTCAAGATTTCCTGACTTGAGGGTTTCACTGAATCCTTCAGTATCTTTCAAAAGCTGATCGATTTCGCCTTCAACGAAAGTCTTGTAATCACTTGTAGCCTGCTTCAATTGTTTTTGCTCACTAGCTGTGAGTTTTGAGCTAGATGAGCTAGATGAGCTAGAATTACTTGAATTACCAGATTTGGCACAAGCCGTCAATAAAAGTCCTGATGCCAAAAGAACAACACCAAGTTTGTTAAGTTTTTTCATGAATGTCTCCTATTTTCAAGATAGTGTTCGACATTTGTCGTTATATATGTGAATCGTTTGTTATTTCGATATGAAAAACGAACGATGATAAGTCAATAATGGTCTCTCATATGTAAGAGAACATATTCTAAACTAACAGAAGAAACCAGCACTGTCAACGGTTTTAGGCTATTTAAGAACTATTCTAAAGAGCAGATAAGAATGATTCTAAATAAAAGAAAAACAACAGGAAATAACCTGTTGTTACTTATTATTTTGGACGACGTTTTCGAAGGAATCCTAGGCTAAGAATACTTAGCAGACCTGCTACAAAGAGTCCACGATTTGTCTTTTCACCAGTAGATGGCAGTTGCTTATCAGTTTGACGACTAGCTTCAGTCTTAGCCTGACCATTGCCATGGTTAACAAGCTCAGCATCTCCGACAAGGTCCTCTTGACTTGAGGTCTGGACTCTTGTTTTAGTTACCTCAGTCTCTTTTCCACCAAATGACTCAGTCTTCTCAGAAGGCTGATCTACTGCCTCAGTTGGCGTCTGAGCATTAGTCAAACGAATAATAGTCGCTGTTAGTGGGTCCAAGGTCAAGATATGATTGTTGATTGCAACACCTGATAACTCACTAATTCCAGATAAATTGACTTGACTGCCATCTGCCAAAACCAGATAAGATAGGCCATTTGTAATCTTGCTCAAATCAAACTGACGAGCCTTGCTATCAGCATTGACATAGACAAGGTAACGGTCTCCATTCGAAGCAACAGTTTGGTATCCCAATACCAAATCTTCTTGAGCGACATTGTCCTGACCAGGAACTGTCAATAGCGTTAGACGTGCATCTACATCTGCTTTTGATTTGAAATTGAAGGCATCTGTCGACTTACGTAAGGCGATTAACCCTTTGGTAAAGGCGCGAGTTTTCGTATTTTCTGGAAATGCCTGACTATCAGTTGCTTTAGTCCAATCAAAATGATTGACGGCATCACTAGAATCATAAGAATCATGGATAAAGTAAGGATAGTCAAATGGATTGCCCTTTTCATCCACTAAGAGATGTGACTTATTCGGCACCTTGTCCTCAGACACAGGATAACGGTAGACAGGATCACGGAACTGTTTGGTGCGGCCGTATTCCTGACCAGAGTGAATAAATGGTGTTCCCTGAGCAGTCAATACCATGAGGTTTCCTAGACGCAAGCGACGATGAATTTCAGCATTATTCTCAGGCTTGCTTGGATCCTTCTTGATTGATTGGGCGATGATATCAAAAAGGGTCAAATTATCGTGAGCAGCAATATAATGAATCACATCACCTGGAGAATCAGCCTCGAAGTTAGTTGGTTGTGCCTTGATATTGTCAAAGACCTTATTAATATCACGTTTGCCACCTGTGATAAAGGCAGGTGTCCCCTCGTTTGGATAACCTGATTTGAGGGTGTTTCGAATATCGTCTGAAAATACAGCTACGGTATCTGTGTCTTTCATCCAAGACTGATCGGCAGGCTGAACAGGGCTATTTTCATCGCCAGTATAAGTCACCCAGCCCTCACCAAGCATAATAAGGTTTGGATTAAGGGCACGTGCAGCATGATAAGCTTGCTCGATACTTTCAGCATCATGGTCACCCATCATATCAAAACGGAAACCATCCACCTTGTATTCCTTAGTAAGATAAGCAATCGAATCAACCAAGACACGACGACTCATATAGTGAGTCGTGCCTAGACGCCCCCCTCCAAAACTCGAACGAGGAGTACCATCAGCATCCATAAAGTGATAATAATTTGGCTCAAGGTCTTCAAAAATAGCTGCCTTGGCTGTATGATTATAGACCACATCCAAGATAACGCCCATACCGTGGGCATGAATAGCAGCAACTAAATTCTTGAATTCTTCGATACGTTTAGCTGGTTCACTTGGCTTTTCAGAATACATACCCGTCAAAGAGAAATAGTTTTGTGGATCATAGCCCCAGTTGTAGTTACTATCACTTGATGCATAGGCATCCAAACGCTTCCCATTTTGCATTTCATTGACAAAATAGTAGCTTAATACTGGTAAAAGCTGAATATGGGTAACACCGAGATCTTTAAGATAATCCAAACGCTCTGCAAAGGCTGCGAAAGTCCCAAACTGGTGTTTCAATTCAGCTGAGATAGCCTTATCAGAGGTGAAATCTCGGACATGAGCCTCATAAATGATGGCATCTTCTCGAGATTTAAAGTTTGGAATCTTAGCGTAGTCAAGATCTTTTGGTCCATAATTAGCAGGATCTACAAAGGCAGCCTTGGCAATCTTGTGTTCAGGTCCCTTGCTGGCATCGTCACTATTCCAAGCAGCCAAAGACTTAGCATAAGGATCCAAAACGATTACAGACTGATCACCACGTTTAATGCGGTACTGATAGAAATAACCTGTTAAGTTTTCCAAACCAAGATCAGTCGCAATCAAGTCAGCTTGCCAAGTCCCTCGAGGTCCTTTGCTTAGGGCATGTTCAGCAAGAACCATGTCTTGATTATTCTTATCATAGACAATGATATCTACTTGATCTGCACTTGGTGACCAAAGTGTCACATGTGCCTTAGTACCATTCTCTTGAAGACGGGCACCCAATTCACCATCGTAACTGTAGAGCGCATCCTTCAATTGCCAACTCTCAGACGTTTTAAAACTATCATTGCCCAAAGTGACCTTGTAAGGCAGATTTTTCGCAGCAAAATCACCTGTTAATGTAGCTTTTTTTAGTTTAGCATCCAACTCAAGCTGTTTAAGAGTTGCACTGTTACCATCCTTGTCTGTCACCTTTAGGTCTTTGAGAATATCTTCAGATGAAATATCTTCTAAATTGGTGAAGCTAAGTTCGATTTGGCTTGGACTAAGTTGCTGAGCCCCAGTCAAACGCACATCCTTGACAAAGTAAGGGTTGGTGTAGACTGTCGTATCAGTATCTCGTACGAAAAGCTGACGAGTTTTTTTCAAGTCACTAAATTTATAATCATTTGGTTGAATTTTCACATCATCTCCTGTTTTACTCTCATCTAAAAGTAAAAATCCTATAGATTTAGCAGCCTCGGTTAGCGGAATGTCTAAATAGGCACCATACTTACCATTTGGTTGGAAATTGACACCATCAGGCCAATTACTTGGGGCATCCTTTACATCTCCCCAATACCATACAGACTTATTGCCATAGTCGCCATCCGTACGGAAATAATTGATACGAATGTGATCTTGAGGGATAGGTTGATAACTGTAAACTTGAAAATCCTTGTCAATCCAAGCCTCATTCATTTGAGGACTAAGAATTTCTACTGCTTTATCCCCTGAAAGGTTCGTTCCAGCGGCATTATTAATAAGGAAGCTAAGTTTTTTAGGTGTTGAAGACAACTTCACATCCAGGTAAACACCATAATCATCTTGTTTCGCTTCTGCAAATGAGGTTGCCCCTGTTGGCCAAGCACCTTTCTGAGATGATGGCGTCTCCACATCATCCCAAGTCCAAAGCCCAAGTGATGCCTTATCCTGACTTGGCAACTCTTGGAAATGCAAGCGAATAGTCCCCTCAGCAATAGGATCCTCAGACGCATTCGTAAGAGTTTGACTATTATTAGTACCTACTGTTTTTGGCGTGTTTTCGCTAGTTTCAGTTAGCTTGGAAGGCTCAGTACGGCTAGTATTTTCTGCTGGAAGAGAAACTGGCTCATTTTCCTTGGACACTGTGCCATTCTCAGCTGTTAGAGGAGCTGTTGGCGATTCAGTTACTAGACCACTGGTGGTAAGACTAGAATCAGCTGACTCTACCTGTGTACTTGAGGCAGGTGTTGACACTACATCTTCTGCCTTGACTCCATTAGTAGCAGCAAAGCTCAAAAAAACAGCTCCAATGGTTACAGAAGCCAACCCTAACTTGTACTTGCGAAGACTATAACGAAGAACTTTTTCATCATTAGCTTGAGTATTTCTTTTCATAAAAACTCCTTTTGTTAACGTTTTCATGTTTTTTAATATACCATTTAGCTTTCATTTATGCAAGCGTTTTCTCTCTTTAAAAATTAAAAAAGAGAGAACCATAAGATTCTCTCAATCTATTAATTATAAATAGAATAGTAACGCTTAATCCCTGCCACAATTGCATTAGCTAAAGTCTCCTGATAAGCAGAGGTATTCAAACGAGCTGCTTCTTGTGGATTTGACAAGAAACCAAGTTCAAGAAGGACTGCCGGAGCTGTTGTCTCACGCAAGACCGCAAAGGTTTGACGTTTCACACCTTGATTCTGGGCTCCAGTCGCATTAATCAAGCTAGACTGGATGGCATTGGCCAAGGTATCACTCATGCTCAAACGAGTTGGATTAGCGTGGTAGGTAGCATTAATGCGTGATGGGTATTCTGCATAAGGTTGGTAATAGTAAGTCTCGATTCCCTGTGCTGCAGAACTTCCTGAAGCATTGATGTGAATACTTACGAAGATATCTGATTCAGAGGCATTAGCTGCACGGGAACGATCCGTCAAGTCAACATAGGTATCGCTGGTGCGTGTGGTTACAACTTGATAACCTTCTGCTTCTAGTTTAGCTTTCACGCGGCTTTGGATAGCCAAGGTCAAGCTCTTTTCAGAGATACCAAAGTAAGAAGCTCCTGGATCATAGCCACCATGACCAGCATCGAGATAGACAACCTTATTTAAAACATCGTAGTTTCCTCTTGAGGCCGAACCGATTTTCTTAGGGACTACCACATCGGCTGAAGTTGCCCCAAAGCCGATATTCTTACCTG
>NZ_KV794093.1:0-31943 GCF_001808655.1 Streptococcus sp. HMSC078H03 | reverse complement strand
CATGAACGATGTACTTGCCTGAATTCCACTTGTGCTGGCTGGCTGAAATAGTCACTTTATAAGAACCATCATCTTGTTTTGTGGCATTATGCCAAACAAGATTATCCTGACCATTTTGCTCAGACCAAACAGGGATAAGGACACCTGAAATACCACTTGGATTGGTCAGGTTGGTGATAAGAACATCAAAAGTTCCACGATTTTTATCGTTGTTTGTGATGGTCAAAGTTCCCTGAGTCTTAGTGATATCAAGTGTCACTTGTTTGCCACCTAGGCCAATGTATTTCCCCTCATTATCAACCAAGTAAACATGAGAATTATAAAGACCACTATCACCCTTATGGTTGCTTGAACGAACAGTTACTTTATAGTCTCCGTTGGCTTGCTTAGCTGCCTTGTACCAGATGATATCATCTTGGCCGTTCTTTTCTGACCAAGTAGGAACTAGTACTTCTTTGAAGCCACGTGGTGCAACCAAGTTTGAGATAACAACATCATAGCTACCAGTAGCATTGTTGAGACCAATGATGGCAAGGTCGGCTTTGGGTTCTGACAAAGTAACTTTTGTTTGTGTTCCCCCTACACCGATTCGTGAGCCATCATTTTGGACATAGTAAAGATGAACATTGTAAAGGCCAGTTGAGTTTTTGTGGTCAGCCACTTGGACAGTAACCTTGTAATTGCCATCTGTTTGACGTGTGGCTTCATACCAGCGAATATCATCTTGGCCATCAACCTCAGACCAGATTGGAACCTGAACTGTACGCACACCCATAGGACTATAGACATCACTGATGACTACATCAAAACTTCCAGCCCCTTTATTATTTAAAATAGAAATACTACCACTTGGCTTAGTTTCATTGACATCAACCACAGTCTCAGTCAAATACTGACGGTTACCAGAATTATCTACAAGATAAACATCTGCTCGGTATTTTCCAGTTGAATGTTTGTGGTCTGAAGCTTTAATCGTCACACGATAGCTACCGTCTGCTTGCTTACTTGCCTTATGCCAAACCAAATCGTCCTGTCCATTAACCAGACTCCATGATGGTACCAAAATTTCTTTAATGCCATTAGGAGCAACAATATTACGAACAACCGCATCAAAAGAACCTGTTGTAGCATTATTATTTTCAATAGCTAAGCTTGCACTTGGACGAGCTTGGCTAACTTCCACCACTTTTTCAGTCAAGTAGAAACGCTTATTAAAATTATCTACGATGTAGGCATCTGCACGATACTTACCAGTTGAATGTTTGTGGTCACTTGCCTTAATAGTCGCACGGTAGGAACCATCCGCTTGTTTCGTAGCCTTGTGCCAAATCAAATCATCTTGACCACCAACGAGACTCCATGACGGTACTAAGATTTCTTTCACACCTGTAGAGGCAATAATATTTTTCACCACAGCGTCAAACGTGCCTGTAACTGCGTTATTATTTTCAATAGTCAGGCTTGCGCTTGGACGTGAGTAATTAACAGAGACTACTTTCTCAGAAATATAGTGTCTCTTATTTGTTCGGTCAACAATATAGGCATCCGCACGGTAATTGCCAGCCTCACCCTTGTGATCAACCGCCTTAATAGTTACACGATAAGAACCGTCCATTTGCTTGACTGCCTTATGCCAAATCAAGTCATCTTGGCCATTGGCTAGACTCCAAGATGGTACAAGAACTTCTTTAACCCCCAAAGGTGCAACAATATCTCGAATAACCGCATCGAAGGCACCAGTTGCCTTATTGTTATTCTCAATTGAGAAGCTTGCCTTTGGTTTTAAGACATCGGTATCATAAGACGAAGCTGAGGCATGAGTCAACTTAGCTGGTTCAGTTACCGTAGTATTTGAAACCTCAGAAGCAGCCGATACAGTCGCATTTTCTGAACTTGCTACTGCGTTCATTGGAGCTACAGACTCAGAGGTAACTCCTTTTGATTCAGATGATTCAAGTGTTGTTGAGCTTGCTTGGCTAACTTGTGGAGTACTTGAGTTTGCCACCTCACTTGTTGCTGTAGATGCTGCCGCCACAGTTGAACTTGGTCTTGCTGATGGTGACTCTTGTGCAAGAACTGCCCCACCACCAAAAATATCAGCTGCAGTCGCAGGTTGATACTGGTTCCCTTCAGTAACCGTAGGCATTTGCGTAGCTACCTCATCCGCACTGGCCACCTGAGTAGTCACTGCCATGAGAACAGCTGCACTGGCATAGTAGATAAAATCTTTTGTTCGCATTTAACTTTCCTTTGACACTTTTTAATACGTCACCCATTTTACCATAGAAAATGTCTTACGAATAGAGCAAAAGTGATAATTCTCTAAAAAAACTATAAAAATGATAAAAAAATAAGTAATTTCCATACTAAAAGTATCAATGTCATCCAAATAAAGAACCTAAAAACCTATAAATAAGAGATTTCAAATGTATATATAATATTCTGAAAATAAAAAAATATGACTATCAAAAATGAACACCAAAAAAGCCCTTAGAAGTTTCCTTCTAAAGACCTTTCATTAATAGATTAAGCAAAGATTGAGAAGAATGGTGCACCAAGCTTAGTATCCATTGCATCTCGACTCTGAACACCATGAATGTAATCCAATGAATACCAACCATTGTTATTGGCGTTAAATGGATCACGAACATAAGTTTTACCATTATCATAGCCATGAAGCACGATTTCGTGCGTGTAAGGATAATTGATAAATTGGCTTGCTCCTACTGCTGCCAGAACGTGTTGGCCTGACATCAAAGCTGAAGCAATATTAGCAATGCTTGAAAGCACGTTGCTATTGAGACCCCAATTTTTACTTGCTAATACAATACCATCCGCGTCTGTACCAGCAACTGATGTTTTATTGAATGAATTTGTATTGTAGTACAAATAATCCGCAACTGTCGTTGGTGCAATTACAGTTCCCAAGATATCAGTAAAAGTCATGGCAAGTGATGTTGGAACACAGCCTGACTGGTCCATATTGCTGACACCATACCACTTAGAAGCCCAACGAGGATCACGTTGAGAATAATAAGTCGTCTGAGGCTCAACACGACGATTACGTGGAGCAAGAGCTGTCTCACCAAGGTTGAATCCGTCTACAGTATTGTCTACATAGTCTACATAAACATGAGTCGTATAGTTACCAATGAGATTCTTATGATTAACAGTCGATACATTGATTTCAGTATGTGTTCCAGTAGGTGCCGTATTGTACCAAGAAAGGTTTCCTTGGTTGCTTTCTGACCATACAGCTACACGGATATTCTTAATTTGACGTCCTTGTGGTGCCTGATCAACCACTACTGTGTAACTACCAGCTTCTGAATTAACATTAGTGATATAGGTTTGCGTTTTAGTCTTAGCATTACGGAATTCAACTGTCGTCGTTGTGCCACCGACACCAACTTGTGAACCATCATTTAAAATGTAGTACAAATGAATATTGTACAAGCCTGTTGAGTTTTTATGGTTAGTAGCTTGAACATTTACTGTATAAGTGCCATTAGCTTGACGTGTTGCTTCATACCAACGAATATCATCTTGTCCGTCTTTTTCAGACCAAATAGGTACTTGAACAGTACGAACACCTTTAGGACTATAAACATCACTGATAATAACATCAAAGGTTCCAGTATCTTTATTGTTATTAACTACTGAAATAGTACCGACTGGTTTATTATGTTTCACATCCACAATTGTTTCAGTGACATAATGACGTTGGTTGGCATTATCTACGATATAAACGTCCGCACGGTAATTGCCTAGAGAATTCTTATGCTCACTTGCCTTAATAGTAACACGATAGCTACCATCAGATTGGCGACTAGCTTTGTGCCAAACCAGATCATCTTGTCCGTTAACCAAGCTCCATGATGGAACTAAGACTTCCTTAACCCCATTTGGTGCTACGATATTGCGGATAACAGCGTCAAAAGTACCTAAATCAGCATTATTATTTTCAATAACGAGACTTGCGCTAGGGCGAGTTTGAGTAACTTCTACCACTTTTTCAGTGAGATAGAAACGTTTGTTAGAGTCATCTACAATGTAGGCATCAGCACGGTATTTACCTGTTGAATTCTTATGATCCGTTGCCTTGATAGTCACTCGGTAAGAACCATCAGCTTGACGAGTTGCCTTATGCCAGATAAGGTCATCTTGACCACCAGCTAAACTCCACGAAGGAACAAGAACCTCTTTCAAACCTGTAGGAGCAACAATATTACGAACAACGGCATCAAAAGTACCTGCTGCAGTATTGTTGTTTTCAATTGTAAGGACACCACTTGGTCGAGCATAATCAACAGACACTACTTTTTCGGCAATATAATGACGATTGTTAGCGTTGTCCACGATGTAGGCATCAGCACGGTAATTCCCTTTATTGCCCTTATGCTCACTTGCCTTAATTGTTACACGATAGCTACCATCATTTTGCTTAGTTGCCTTGTGCCAAATAAGGTCGTCTTGACCATTTTCAAGACTCCATGATGGGACTAACACTTCTTTAACACCTAGTGGTGCTGAGATATTAGTGATAACGGCGTCAAAAGTTCCTGCCTTAGCATTATTATTTTCAATAGCAAAACTTGCTTTAGGTTTCAACTGCTCTGGTGTCTTACCAATGAAGACCTGCGTAGTTGTTCCACCAACACCCGTCATTTGACCATCTTTTTGAATATAATAAAGATGGATGTTATAAAGACCGGTTGAGTTTTTATGAGCTGAAGCCTTAACGTTTACTGTATAAGTTCCATTATTTTGACGGTTAGCCGTATACCAGATAATGTCATCTTGGCCATTAATTTCTGACCAAATTGGAACAGAGACAGTTTCAACACCGTTTGGTGCCTTAACATTAGAGATGACAACATCAAAGCTACCAAGAGTTGGATTGTTATTGACAATAGAAATGGTTCCACTCAAATCGCCTTGGGTGGCATCAACCTCAGCACTGGCATTAGCTGTGAAACGTCCTGTATAGTCCACGCTGTGGTCAAAGACATGTTTACCTGGCAAGAGATTAGCCGTAGCTGAAAACTGCCATGCTCCAGTTTTGGCATTATAGCGCATGTTCTTAGCACTTGTTGCTGTAAGAGTTGTTGATGGATACTGGGCAACCCAGAAATTCTCAATCCCAAATTGAGAGGTTGATACAGGTCCACGGTAGCCTAGATTGTTCTCATCCAACCAGCTGGCACTTGTATAGAACATCAAGTTGTTGTATCCATGCTTACGCATTTCGTTAACCCAAGCTTGGGTGTTACGGTTGATATTTGGAAGCATCTTAGGGTCTTCGAAATCATTAACCATAACAGTACTTTTTGGAAGGTTTAGTTTTTGTGCAGCTTGGATGTAGAAACGAGCTTCTGCACGTGCTTCTTCCTCAGTTGTGTATCGAGAAAAATGATAGGTTGATACTTGAAGACCAGCAATTTGAGCATTGCGAACTTGTGAGGGTGCTTTAGGGTTGTTGTACCAAGTGTCCTCAGTCAACTTTACAACGACACCACCCACACCTTGGCGTGCAAGTGCACGATAGTCATCTACACTGATCTCACCATTATGGCTGCTGACATCGATAAAAGTCTTTGGTTGCACCTTAAGCGTTGGCGAAGGAACATCCGTAGAATTCGTCAATTTAGCAGGTGTTGCTACAGCACTGTTTGACGTTTCAGAATTTGTCGCACTTGAAGAAGCTGTTGCACTTTCTGAACTAACAACTGAAGATGTTACTGAATTTGATGACACAGCAACAGTAGAGTTAGCTACTGAAGTTGATGCCACAGTTGTTACAGCCTCTGAACTTTGTGCTGCAAGTGACGTAGATACCGCAGAAGCACTAGGTTTTGCCACCTCACTCGTAGCTACGGGTGCTGAAACAGTTGAACTAGGAGTTGCAGGTAAGGCTGCTTCTCCACCAAAAATCTCAGCCGCTGTCGCAGGTTGATACTGATTTCCTTCAGTAACAGAAGGTGTTTGTGTCGCCACTTCATCTGCCTGAGCAACCTGAGTTGTCACGGCTAAAAGAACAGCCGCACTAGCATAGTAGATAAAATCTTTAGTTCGCATTTAACTTTCCTTTTGCATTTTTATAATACTTTAACCATTTTACCATAGATAAACTCTCATGGAAAGGTCATTATTAAAAGTTTTCTAAATAAGGCAGAAATATTATAAAATTCTAAACGCTCCAAAATTGCGATTTATCTTATTTGAAAACCCTTTAACTACCTATTCGTATTTAACACTAAAAATGCAAAGATATTTACAAGATATAGATAAAGATGAAAATGTGTGACAAAAGAAAAAATCCCCGAACTTCCGTCCGAGAATTTTATCAGCTTTATTTACGTTTTGGTGGGTTATGGATAGCTTCTCCAAGTACGTCAGCAAAGGCTTCATACATGTTTTCAGAGAAGGTTGGGTGACCGTGGATAGATTGCAAGAGTTCATCTACAGTCAATTCATTTTCCATAATTGTTGATGCTTCGTTAATCAATTCAGCTGCGGCTGGACCGATAATATGAACACCAAGGATTTCATGGTACTTCGCATCTGCAACGACTTTAACAAAACCTTGAGCTTCATTTGAAGCGATGGCACGTCCGTTACCAGCAAAGCTTGATTTACCAATGAGAACATCACCGTATTTAGCGCGTGCATCTTCTTCAGTAAGACCACACATTGCTACTTCTGGATGAGTGTAGACAGCTGCTGGTGTGTAGTCAAGGTGAGCCTTACGGACATTGCCACGCATAGCATTTTCAGCTGCAACTTCACCCATACGGTAAGCCGCGTGAGCAAGCATCTTAGTTCCGTTAACATCACCTGGTGCGTAAATTCCTGGGATTGATGTTTCTTGATAAGCATTAACCTTGATACGACCGCGGTCAAGTTCAAGGTTAAGATTTTCAAGACCATCCAATTGTGGGACACGACCGATTGAAAGAAGGGCACGATCCGCTACAATCTCTTCACCATTATTAAGTTTAAGGGTCAATTGGTTGTTAGCTTCTACAATCTCAGAAACCCCAACAGATGTCATGATCTTCATACCCTTCTTAGCAAGGATTTTTTGAAGTTCAAGAGATACTTCCTTATCCATAGCAGGAATAATGCGGTCAGCCATCTCAACAACAGTCACTTCTACACCGTATGAGGCATAAACAAGACCAAGCTCGATACCAACGACACCACCACCCATAACAGCAAGTGATTTAGGCAATTCACGTAAGTCAAGAATATCATCTGATGTCATCACAAGTTGTGACTCAATACCAGGAATATTGATACGAGATACTTTTGATCCAGTCGCAAGGATGATATTGCGTCCCTTGATTGTTTCTGAACCAATAGTAACTGTCTTATCTGGGTTAACTTGACCAAGACCGTTGAAAATAGTGACCTTGTTAGCCTTCAAAAGACCTTGAACACCACCAGTAAGGGTCTTAACGACAGAGTTCTTAAAGTCAACTGTCTTATCCATATCGATAGTGTAGTTTGTTGACGCTAGGTTGATACCACGACCTGCAGCAATCTTAAGTCCATCAAGGATTTCTGCATTTTTAAGGTAGGTCTTAGTTGGGATACATCCTTTATTCAAACATGTTCCACCAAATTCAGATTTTTCAACGATAGCAACCTTACCACCAAGTTGTGCACCACGAATGGCAGAATAGTATCCAGCTGGACCACCACCGACAACGATAATATCGTACTCATTGTCAGCAAGCGGTGCTGTTTCTGCAGCGGCTGCCGGAGCAGCTTGGGCAGGAGTTTTAGGAACTTCAAGACCAGCTGATTCCAACTGAGCAGTTGCTTCTGCAACAGGTGCGCTAGCTGCCTTATCAGCCACAACTTCACCTTCTGCTCCAATATAACCAATAACCTCAGTAACTGGTACAGTTTCACCAGCCTGACGCGTAATCTTCAAAAGAACACCAGAATCTTCTGCTTCAAGTTCCATGTTCGTTTTATCTGACATGATTTCAAGAAGGATATCTCCCTCATTAACCACATCACCCTCTTGTTTCTTCCACTCGATGATTTCGCCTTCCTGCATATCAACACCAAGCTTAGGCATAATAATCTCAAAAGCCATTTATAAGATACCAAGAGCGACCAGAAAGCGACTGAAAATTAGGCGTCTGACATGTCAGCCTGCTGACGTAGACAGACGGTCTATTTTCCAAGCTTTCCGCTCGGGTTCAGTTATACCCTCTGGTTCGCCCTCTCCTTTCTATTAAAACTTCAGTTTTCAGATATTTTTTTCTTAAATCAACAATTCCATAGGATTTTCAATCAAATGTTTCAAATCAACCATGAATTTGGCACCATTCATACCATCTACAATACGGTGGTCAATTGTCAAGCATAGACCCATGATTGGACGTACGACAACTTCCCCATCAACAACAACTGGAGTTTGAATCGTTGCTGAAACACCAAGGATAGCTGAGTTTGGTTGGTTGATGATTGGGTTAAATGATTTGGTTCCAAACATTCCCAAGTTAGTAATAGAGAAGGTTGAACCTGACATTTCAGCAGCCTTCAATTTACCAGCTTGAGCCTTCTTGATGACATCCTTAGAAGCCACAACGAACTCAGACAAACTCATCTTATCTGCACCGTGAACGACAGGTACAATCAAGCCATCATCGAGACCAACGGCAATACCGAGATTAACAAATTTATGTAATTCGATATTTTGTGCATCATCAATCAATGACGCATTGAGGTAACGGTGTTCCTCTTTCATAAGGGTACGCACAACTGCCAAACCAATCAAATCCGTGAAGGTTACCTTCATACCAGTCTTATTCATGATTGGATCAAGGACTTGCTTACGAAGAGCCATAAGGTTAGTCATGTCAACATCATAGTTAAGGGTGAAGGTTGGCGCAGTCAAGTATGAGTGCGTCATCCCCTTAGAAATCGCCTTACGCATAGCAGACATTGGGATAACTTCCACGCCTTCTGGCAAGACTTTTTCAGGTTTAGCTTCAACTACAGGTGCAGCCGCCGCTTCTTTAACTTGCGCTGGAGCACTGATTGCAAGGATATCTTCCTTAGTAATCTTGCCACCAAAGCCTGTTCCAGATACGCTAGCTAAGTCAATACCAAGGTCCGCTGCAATCTTACGTGCCAATGGAGTCGCCTTAGGTTGAGCACCCTTAAAGTTTTCAACGTCATCAGCATGAACACGACCTTTTGCTCCAGTTCCTGGAACTTGAGCGAGGTCAATACCCAACTCACGCGCCAACTTACGAGCCTTAGGTGTTGCACGTACTTTGCCACCTTCGTGAACGACAGGTGCTTGCGTTTGCGCTGCTACTACAGGCTCTGCTACAGCGGCAACTTCTTCAACTTTTGGCGTAGGTTCAGCAGCTGGCGCGCTAGCTGCCTTGTCAGCCACAACTTCACCTTCTGCTCCAATATAACCAATAACCTCAGTAACTGGTACAGTTTCACCAGCCTGACGCGTAATCTTCAAAAGAACACCAGAATCTTCTGCTTCAAGTTCCATGTTCGTTTTATCTGACATGATTTCAAGAAGGATATCTCCCTCATTAACCACATCACCCTCTTGTTTCTTCCACTCGATGATTTCGCCTTCCTGCATATCAACACCAAGCTTAGGCATAATAATCTCAAAAGCCATATTTTATGATACTAAGAACGCTAAAATGCGACAGAATTTTAGGAGTTTTACGTTAGTGTGCTTGCACACAAGTAAAACTATATAAATTCCGAAGCATTTCGTTCGAGTTCAAATCGACTCAAACGCTTTAACGCCCTCTCCTTTCTACTTTAAATTATAATTTCCGATACTCCCACAGTTAAAACAAGAAACACATTTTACTAGCGAGAAATATCACTTAACCATCGCTAGAAAGTTAGTTTCCTTTATTGGCCATCTTGATAATAGCAGCCTTGATCTTTTCAACATCTGGAAGAACCGCTTGTTCCAAGACACGCGCATAAGGTACAGGCACATCTTCACTTGCCAAACGTACAATTGGGTGGTCAAGGTAATCAAATGCTTCACTTTCTGTAACCATAGCAGCAATTTCACCGATGAATCCACCAGTCTTATAAGCATCATTGACCAACATAAGTTTACCAGTCTTCTTAACTGACTCGAAAATCAATTCCTTATCAAGTGGGATAAGCGTACGTGGGTCGACAACCTCAACATTGATACCTTGTTCAGCTACTTCTTCAGCAGCCTTAAGAACACGTTCCAACATACGACCATATGTGACAATAGTAAGGTCAGTCCCTTCACGCTTGATTTCACCTTTTCCAAGTGGAATGTAGAAATCAGGATCTTGAGTCACTTCCTCTTTCTTACCGTAAAGTGCTTTTGGTTCCATGAAAATAACAATGTTATTGTCCTGAATAGCAGATTTCAAAAGACCTTTAGCATCGTTAGCATTACCTGGAGCAACCACTTTAATCCCTGGAATGTGAGTCAACCATGACTCAAGAGATTGTGAGTGCTGTGCCGCAGAACCAATCCCTGAACCAGAAGCTACACGGAAAGTTACAGGAGTCTTCAAACCACCACCAAACATGTAGTTGTTTTTTGCACCATTATTAACGATAGCATCAAGGGCAATCGTGATGAAGTCCATGAAAGTCAAGTCAACGATTGGACGAAGACCTGTGATGGCAGATCCAACAGCTGCACCAGCGATAGCTGCCTCTGAAATTGGTGTATCTTTAACACGTTTTTCACCAAATTCTGCCAGCATCCCAACTGATGTACCGAAGTCACCACCATAGATACCGACATCTTCACCCATAAGGAAGATGTTTTCGTCTTTACGCATCTCCTCACTCATAGCAAGGTTTACTGCCTCACGCAAGGCCATCAATTTTGTTTCACTCATACTTGTATTCCTCAACCTTTCTCTTTAGTCTACCCATACATCTTCAAAGGCAACTGAAAGTTCTGGATCTGGGCTATTTTGGGCGAACTCATAAGCTGCATCAACCTCTGCCTTAACTTGGCTTTGGATAGCATCTAACTCTTCAGCGCTTGCGATATTTTCAGAAACGAGATAGTTACGGTATTTAATAATTGGGTCGTTATTGTTCTTCCACTCGTCAACTTCTTCCTTAGTACGGTAAACACCTGCATCAGCAGTTGAGTGACCAAACCAACGGTAAGATTCTACCTCAACGATAGCGGGACCATTGCCACCACGGACATGCTCAACAGCCTTGCCCATTGTTTCGTATACAGCCAAAACATCGTTACCATCTTCACAGTAGAAACCAGGAATACCATAAGCTTCCGCACGTGTATAAAGGTGGGGTGTGTTTGTTGCTTTATGGATATCCATTGAGATACCATAACGGTTATTGATGATAAAGAAGATAACCGGCAATTTCCAAGTAGCTGCCATATTGACTGATTCATGGAATGAGCCTTCATTAGTTGCGCCATCTCCTGAAAAGACCACAACAATGTTACCTGTTTCTTTGTATTGCTGAGTGAGAGCTGCACCTACGGCAAGAGCATAACCACCACCAACAATACCGTTAGTTCCGTAGTTACCTTTTTCAAAGTCAGCCAAATGCATAGAACCACCACGGCCCTTAGAAACACCTGTCGCCTTACCTGCAAGCTCCGCCATCATTTTATTCAAATCCATGTCTTGGGCAATAGATTGTCCGTGACCACGGTGATTTGAAAAGAAGATATCGTCATAGCTCAAGTGTTGAACAGCCCCAACGTTGGCTGCTTCCTCACCAACTGAAAAGTGAGTCATTCCTTGAACAAAACCACGACGAACCAATTTATTAATACGTGAATCAAATTCACGAATACGTTCCATTTTAGTGAACATCTCAAGATGTGTCTCTTTAGAAAGTTTTACCATATCGATCTCCTCTATCGAAATTTTACTATACATCTAGGATAGGTTAAAAAAACTTAATGGGCAAGAAATATGCTTGAAAAATGAAAAGCCTTACATCTTTATCACTTATAGGCAATTCGTATGCTCTTTTTGTTTGTGATATGGTATAATAGTATGATTGTATAGATTTTACCCGAATAGGAGAATATTTGATATTGAGTGATGTCATAATTCACGGGCTTACGGCATGTATAGCTTTTATTTTACAAATTATTATCTTCAAGGTGACCACGCAAAGGCCGCTTAGATACTGGATTATTATTTTAGCTGGTATAGCAATTTTTGCCTCTAGTTATTTGGGCATTTTGTATCCAAAATCCGGTTTTATTGCACTTGTACTCTTTCTAGCTGCCAAATCCTACAAAAATCTAAGACATACCATTTTGGAGACTTTCTTCATACCTTTCACCTTTGCCTTAACGGTAAGATTGGTCATTTTCCTGATTATTCCAATTTTTTTCCCTGCAGTCTTGGATTACTATTTTGCTGGTCCCTTTATTCTCTTTCTTGCTTTTTTACTTTGGTTTGCACAAAGTGCCCTTCTTCAGGTGGACTACTCTCGAATGATGCAAATTGATAAAGTAAGACCATGGTACAGGTCAACGTCTGTCGCTCTTTGTAGCTTAGCCTTTATTTACTTTGCTTCTGAACTCGTTTCAACAGACATTCACTTTACCATTGCGTTTCTTATCATTACTGCTCTGATTCTATCTAAGCAGGTTAAACTCTATAGAAAAGACCTCAATGCTCAAACACAAGCAGCCCAAGAGGAACATTCTCTCCTTCTTCAAAAATCAAGTCAGAACATCAATACCTGGTACCAGAAAAAGACTAGCCAAGAGCTCTTCATCAAAGACGAAGCTGAAAACCTCTACGATATCATCCGTTTTCAACAAAATGAGGAAGCTCAGGAGTTAATTGACTACTTGCTGACACCGAATCCGTTAGATAAGAAGATTGATCATTTTTATCGAGACAAACTAGAAAATATTAAACTGCCAGATTTACAGGTACTCTTTGAAGCTAAATTTCTAAAGGCAAAAGAACTGGATGTTTGGGTTAGTATGGAGGTCCCAGAACCTATTACCGTCTATCCTATTTATCCTTTAGACTGGGTATATGTCCTATCAACTATCTTGGATCATGTCATTGACCAAGCACAAGATAGTGAACAGAAATACCTTAGCTATGCTTATTTTAAAGATGAGGATAGTCAACACTTTGTCGTTGAAAGTTCAAGCACTAAAGAAGATTCAGCTATTACATCTGATTTCTCTGATCCTGAACTAAAACGCGTCAATACTATTCTATCTACTTATCCAAATGTTAACATTGTTTCAAATACACGTGCTGGGATTTATCGCTTACAAATTGAGATTGACATGACTAAAGGAGGTTACAATGATTACTAATATTATCAATCCTCTCTTACAGGCCGTTAGTTTCATTTCTATTTGGTACCTCTACCAGACTATGTCTAAGATTAAGCCACTACGAGGACACCTTTTACTTCTATTTTTGTCCTATGTAGCTGCAGCGTCCTATTTTAGTCTCGTAAAAATCGTTGTGGACCCGCTTTTCTTCCTTGTTGCCGATTTGGCCCTTGTCAAAGAGCGTTCTTTCTATCATCGATTGCTTTACGCTTTTTATCCAACTATCCTTTTTGATATGGCAACACGACTACTTTCAATTGTCATTATCCCTCACGTCTTACATATCAAAGGTGATATTACCCTCAACACTAACTTACATATCTTGGCCTACATCTTAGCACCATTAATCATTTACCTAATGCTTAAAATCTTCGCCGTAGACCTAAATCAGATGAGTAGTCTTGACGAAGCTTGGGCTAGACGTAACTGGTTGCGAAGCACTGCCTTCCTAGCTGTCTATTATGTCTTCTTTACTGTTATCCATGGTCTTAACAGTATTCTTCCAACAGCAAATGACCCTAAAAATTTATTTGAAATAGTTTTCAAGGTCAGTCCTAATAGTTCTGTTATCTTAGTTCTCTATATTGCCCTACTACTATGGGATTTTTACAATTGGAACCAGGCTGTCCACCAACAATCTATCGATAGACTGAACAAAGAACGTCATAAATTGTTGGGTACTATGACTAACTATAGCAAATCCTTTATCCAGATTATTATGCAAAAGCAAACGTCTTTCGACTTATTCAAGAAAAATCTCAAGGAGGTTTCTCTTGCCTTGGAAAATGAAGATACTGCCAAAGCTACTAGTCTACTTGAGATTTATAAAACGGACAATACTAGCATTGGTAATCCAGAGACTCAAGAAAACTTGGATAGGCTTAGCAATCCAATAATATCTAGTTTCCTCTCTAACCGCATTTTAGAAATGCGAGCTGCTCATATTGATATTGCTATAAACATCAGTCCTCAGTTTGGTGAGATTCCTTTATCTGACCTCGATTTATATCAACTGCTCCAAGCTTCGGAAAGAGCGATATTTAAACTACTTCGTCCTGATGTCAAGGTCAATAGTAGTTACCTTCAACTAGATCACTCACAACTCCTTGTTGTTGAATTACCAGTTTTGGCTGATAAGGTTAGCAAAGATAAAGAACTGAATGATTTAGTAAAGAGTTTGCCAAATGTTGACTATCGCATCGGTTTACATGCAGGTTATCTGACTCAAATTATTGAAATCTTTGAACCTGGTTATTAAGATCATATTTAAAAAGAGCCACTGGCTCTTTTTTTGTTACTTTATATCTCTTCTCACTAAAAATTCCTAACAGTTTAGAATGAAAGGAATTATTCGCCAAACAAAAAGACACCCAAGATCGTATAGACTGAGTGTCTCTATTGATAGTAAACTCCAACTAGCGTAGCTTAGAAGGCGCCACCACCGCCTCCTCCGCCACCACCAGAGAAGCCACCGCCTCCAAAGCCGCCACTACCACTATTTGAATTGATAGAAAAGCTACTTACGGTATCTGAGTTGCTGATATAGCCTTGAAGCATTTGGCTTGCAACATAAGTGTTAAAGGACGTATCTGAATCAAGAGTCGATTCCAAAGAAGGGTTTGATAAGTGAATATGATATTTTTTCAAGGTCTCGGTAACTTTCTTAGCGTATCCATATAGGGTCGCATAAACCAAAATACGGTTCCATAAGACGATAGCGTCAATTTCGGTTTGTTTGAAGCTTGGAATACTCTTTATCATATTTCTAAAACTATACCACTGATAGTAAGTATCTATGGTCGCCTTATCAAGACACCTCTTTCGACGTTTTTTAACAATGCGTGTTACTATTAGCCATAACAGGAAGATTGGTATGATAGCAAAAAAGTAAAATACACTAAGAGAGGCCCCAAAAGCAATAGCAAAGAATAAACCACTAACAAATGAAACTACGAATGCAAATGCAAAGCTTAAATGACTATACAGAGATAGGCGTTTTTCAAGAGGTGTGAATTCTCTATAGATCTTTACAAGCCCCAGATTTCGAACCTCACGGTCAACTTCTTTTGAAAGCTTATAAACGTCAGATGAAAACTGAGCTTTCACTTTTAGCCCGATATCCTTAATCTTTTCTCTTTCAACAGTGCTTTTAGCTTTTTTGAATTTTGTGCTTAGTTCTTTTTTATCAATATAATACCGCGAAAATATATCGCCTTTTGTGATTTCACTGCGACCATCAAACATCATATCGATAAAAGTCTCTTCGAATGTTGAAAGACCCTCTTTTTGGATGACGGCCAACGTCGATGACTTGGAGACGATATGGCCTCTATCTAGCAAGTCTAAAATCGTAGCTTGAATCATATGTCCGAAAGAAAGAGGACCTTTTTCTTCTTTCAAGCTTATCTTATCAAAGGACTGGTTATAGATGGATTTAGCAACAACTAAAGGTGCTAGATTGTTTGGTGCCTCATAAAGTCTTGCATTTTTTGGAAAGTCAGGAAGCCTTGTACTGATGAGAAGCCAGATAAAAAAGAGAATTCCCATAAGCGTTACTATGATGATTAAGCTTGGAATTAACTGGAAGCTTAGGAAACGAAAGAAGACACCCATTCTGACGATATGAGCTTCTTTTTTAAGAAAAGTAGTCTTATGCGCCTCATTTTTGATATAGGAGGCATTAGCCTCTTTTAAGGTCTTAGTCATTGGCCAATAAGCATGGAGTTCTAACTTTCCTTTTGGGGCTAAATCATCGATATGTATCTTAAATCCATCTGGAGTACGAGTAACTGTTGGCTTTTTATTGAAAAAGCCTGTATGGGCATACAAATCACCCTTAGCAGCGTCTAAACCAGTAACCGTAAAATCAACATGTTCAATGGAGTTATCCCAATCTGAGATAGGGAACCAGTTTAAGGCAGCCACATCAGAATAGAGGTCTAACATGTGTTTGATTTGCCAAGTCACCTTAAGAACCACTTTATCATAAGCCCCAGGATTATAGACCTTTAGTTTGATACCGTCTTTGAGTTTTTCTGATTCCACACGTATCTGTCTTTTCGTAAAGACAGTTTCCACACCATTTTCTGTGGTTATTTTTTCAGCTTTATCAGAGACTGTGACAGTTGGATTTTCTTCAATATTAAAACCTTTTGGAAGTGGTTTTACACTGCCTAATGTCACGTACTGACCATTATAAGAACTTGAAAAATCATAAGTCACTTCTTGGGTAAAGGTCGCTCCGCCATCCTCGTGAATAGCCAAGTGTCCCTTATAACTTGGAATGCTATACGACACCTCATTATCGCTATCACTGGCTTTAGCGATGTCACAAGCTCCAATCGTTAGTATCATAGCTAAGACTAGTCCTAACCAAAGCAGTCCTTTTTTCATCAGTCACTCCTTACATATCAGTCAATCTTTAAATATCGAGATTGAAACATAAGCGTTTTACCTCTCTTCTCTTATGACTAGGCTTGATAAACAATCTCACCGTCACAGATAGTGTATTTAACACTTCCCGTAAGTTCTTCGCCTACAAATGGTGAATTGGCTGCTTTAGACTTAAAGTCTGCTGTGACCTGACGTTTTTCCTTGTCTGCAAAAATCACAAGGTCAGCTGGTCCATTTTCAGCCAAATAACCAGCATCGAAGCCATAAAGATCAGATGGATTGCTGGTCATCACTTTCAATAGCTCAATTAAATTCAAATGGCCTGCATCGACTAAGTATGTCAATCCAAGAGATAGAGACGTTTCAAGTCCTGTCATTCCTGATGGTGCTTTAGTCACATCATCGACATTCTTTTCATCGGCATGGTGTGGTGCGTGGTCTGTGGCAATGACTGAGATGACTCCAGATTTCAACCCTTCGATGACGGCCTGACGGTCAGATTCCAAACGAAGTGGTGGGTTCATCTTGGCATTAGCACCTTTTGAGAGCAAGAGGTCTTCTGTCTTAGAGAAATGTTGTGGTGCCACTTCGGCTGTAACTTGTGCTCCAAGTTTTTGAGCAAATTCAACCACTTTTACAGATTCAGCTTTTGACAAGTGTTGAATATGAACATGGGCTTGTGTATCATAAGAAATCATGACATCACGCGCAATCATACTGTACTCAGCTACACCTGTTGCCCCACAAATATGGAATTCTTTTTTAGCAATATTTTCATTGAAACCGAGAATACCATTTAAATCAGGATCCTCCTCGTGAAGGCTGATAAAGGTATTATTCTCCTTAGCTAGCTCCATGGCTTTTTTGACAATACCAGCATTGGTCAATGGAATACCATCATCTGAGAATCCGACAGCACCGGCTTCAAGCAAACCTTTAAAATCAGTGAGGTTTTCACCATCAAAATTCTTCGTAATAGTCGCAACAGACTTAACATGGATATTTTCCTTAGCTGCCGAAGTCAAGACCTCCTCCAAGGTTTCCTTATCTGAAATCGTTGGATTAGTGTTAGCCATCATTACAACCGTTGTAAAACCACCGGCAGCAGCTGCCAAGGCCCCAGTATGAATGTCTTCCTTATGAGTTTGACCTGGCTCACGGAAGTGAACATGGATATCCACCAAGCCAGGAGCAACCACAAGACCAGTCGCATCGATGACTTGAGCATCTCCAGCTTCGATATTTTCAGCAATCTTAACGACTTTTTTACCATCAACAAGAACATCAGCTTGCGTATCCAAACCAGACTTAGGGTCTACAACACGACCATTTTTAATCAGTAACATAATCTTCCAACTTTCTATTTTACTTCAACCAATCAATTGGGGATTGGCCTTGGGATACAAGGTAGGCATTGGCTTTTGAAAATGGCTTGCTGCCAAAAAAACCACGATAGGCCGACAAGGGACTCGGATGGGCACTCTCAATAATGGCATGTTTAGAATTAGTCACTAGCGCCTTCTTCTTACGAGCATAGCCACCCCAAAGTATAAAGACAACAGGAGTATCCTTTTGATTGAGAACCTTAATCACAGCATCTGTAAAAGGTTCCCAAACCTGACCAGCATGCCCATTTGCTTGACCTGCTGGAACTGTTAGACAGGCATTAAGCAAAAGCACCCCCTGCTCTGCCCACGACGTTAAATCATGAAAGGATCTAGGACCTAAATCTTCCTCTAATTCCTTGAGAATATTTTTCAAAGACGGGGGAGCTGGAAGGCTATCAGGTACCGAGAAGGAAAGTCCCTGTGCTTGATGAGGCCCATGATAAGGGTCCTGACCAAGGATTACCACCCGCACTTCTTCAAACGGAGTCTCCAACAAGGCATTAAAAACCTTGTCACGCGGCGGATAAACCGTCCCCTGGCTATAAACCTGGTCCATAAACTGATTTATCTTTGAAAAATAATGGTCAGGCAGCTCCTCTTTCAGAAGCTTGTGCCATGTCGAATGTTCCATAAAAACCTCTTTTTAGACTGTTTTACACCCTAAATTATACCATAATTTGTAGGGAATATTCGGAAAATACTGAAAAAGCACCATGATTACGAAGCATTTCCTATCAAGTTTTAAAAATACATTACTCCACAAGTTTAAAGGGCTTACAACCTTTAACTCGTTATAGTTTTATGCTATAATTTAAACTTGTATTTTAACAGAAAAGGTAACCCTATGACTACGTATGAAAATTTAAGAGCAGCCAGACGAGGTCCCATTGTCAGCATCGCTGCCTACCTTCTTCTTACCATTGCAAAACTTCTAGCTGGACACTTTTTAAATTCTAGCTCTTTGATTGCCGATGGTTTCAATAACTTGTCAGATATTTTAGGGAACGTGGCCCTACTCATTGGATTGCACCTAGCTAGTCAACCTGCTGATGCAGATCATAGGTTTGGTCATTGGAAGATTGAAGACTTATCAAGCCTAGTCACTTCCTTTATCATGTTCGTGGTGGGCTTCCAAGTCTTAATTCAAACAGTTCGAAAGATTTTTCTAAGAGAGGAAACTGTAGTCGATCCCCTTGGCGCAACCGTCGGAGTTCTTTCTGCTATCATCATGTGTAGCGTTTACTTATACAATAAAGGACTTGCCAAAAAGCTGAAATCTAGCGCTTTGATTGCGGCCGCTAAGGATAATCTCTCCGATGCCGTAACTTCTATTGGAACGTCAATCGCCATTGTTGCAGCATCCTTCAACCTCACGATTATTGACTATATTACAGCCATTATCATTACCTCCTTCATTCTAAAGACAGCCTATGATATCTTCATGGAAGCAACCTTTAGTTTGTCAGACGGTTTCGATGAGAGAAACCTCAAAGCCTATGAAAAAGCCATTCTTGAGATTCCAAAAGTCACTAAGGTTAAAAAGCAACGTGGCCGTTCTTATGGTAGCAACGTCTATCTTGATATTGTGGTTGAGATGAACCCTGACCTCTCTGTTTACGAGAGTCATGCCATTACCGAACAAATTGAAGAGGTCCTCAGCAAGCGTTTCTCTGTCTACGACACTGATGTCCATGTAGAACCCGCTGCTATTCCTGAAGACGAAATTTATGGCAATGTCCTTCACAAACTCTCTCGCAATGAAAAGATTATACTGTCAAAAATTCCTGACTATGAAAATCTCTTGGCACCTGACTTCTACTTAATCGATGAAAATGGTCATCATCACACTCGTGAAGAAGTCATTGCCAATCAACAACCACTTCTCAATAACTTTGACAGCTTCAAGATGACATCTGTCAGTCAAAAAACGAAATTAATTAGTTATGAGTTGGGAGGAAATTTTCACACTAGTATCTGGCGTCGAAATGAAACCTGGTTCATGATTTACCACCAAGTGACAAGGATAAAAGATGAAAAGTAACGAGCAAGTAAGCTCGTTTTTTTCTGTTTCCAACTATATTTTGTGTAACATTCATACGAATCTAAAAATTACATTAAAATGCCGAATGTTGGGAAAACTCTAACTTTTATATGTTATAATTAAGGTGTTTGTCACTACTGAATTTAGGGTTTTGACAGGCAAATGTTATTAATAGATAGAAATAGGTTCTGCCAGCTACAGAACCCCATAGATATTAAAGGAGACACATTGTGAAAAAGAAAATTGTTGCCGTCCTTTTAGCAGCTTGTCTAGCCCTAGCACCGAGTTTGTCTAGTGCAGACGAATTGATGGATATCACACGCGCTGCTGGTTATACTGAAGCCACTGAGGCCTATCGCCCCAAATCAACCCTCTTAATTGATGGCAATACCGGAGATGTCCTCTGGGAAGAAAATGCTGACGAGGTACGTGACCCTGCTTCTATGTCTAAGGCCATGACACTTTATTTGGTCTTTGAAGCTATGTCTAAAGGAGAAATTTCTGAAGATACTGTTATCACAGCTACTCCAACCGACCAAGCTATTGCAGATATTTACGAAATTTCCAACAACAAGATTGTTGCTGGTGTTGATTATACCGTTTCAGAACTCATCACTATGACGGCGGTACCTTCCTCTAACGTTACAACAGTGATGCTGGCCAACTACTTGACCAATAATGATCCTGATAAATGGCTGGACATGATGAATGAAAAATCTAAAGAGCTAGGGATGACCAATACCAAATGGTTCAACGCTTCTGGTGCCGTTGCTGTTGCCTTCAAAGGTTACTACAGTCCTCAACGTTATGATAACAACCAAACCAACCAAACTACTGCGCGTGATTTGGCTATCATGACCTATAACTTCATCAAGAAATACCCAGAAATTCTCAAGTACACTAGCAAACCTGTTGTCACAGTTAAAAAAGGAACACCTTACGAGGAAACCTTCGAGACTTACAACTACTCTATTCCAGGTGCCAAATACGGAATTGATGGGGTTGATGGGTTGAAGACAGGATCTAGCCCAGAAGGTGCTTTCAACTATATTGATACCATCAAGCGTGGTGATCAACGTATGATTGCTGTCATCATGGGTTCTGGTGATTGGTCTGACCAAACAGGTGAAGAGATTCGTCATACCTTTGGTAATGCTCTCGTTGAGAAGATGTACAAAGACTTCTCATACAAGAAAGTTCTTAGCAAGGGTGAACAAGAAATCGACGGTAAAAAATACAATGTCGAAAAAGACGTCTATGCCACCGTTAAAAAAGGTAAAGACCCTAAAATCTCTGTTAAAGATGATCACATTGTCATTGATAATGGTCTGAAGACAGTGTCACCTAATATCAAAGCTACTTCTGTTAAGGCAACTAAAGTTAAGGGATGGTTCGATTTTGGAAGTAACCAGAAAGATAAAAAGGCTACTAAAACAACAGATAAGAGCCAACTCCCAGTTTATTTCTGGTTGCTATGTCTTGTCCCTGTTGGACTCCTCTACTTGATTTACCATAATGAAAAAGGACGTCGTCAAAAAGTCAAAGAACGCCGTCAAGCTCGACAAATCAATAACTAAAAGAACGTGCTCAACCGAGCACGTTTTTAGTTGTCTCCAAGAAATGTTTTGAGATGAGACATCTCATTTCGCATTTGTTCCAATCCCTCTTGATAGATGGCCTCAAATTTTTCAGGATCCTTCTCCAATCGACCAACTTCAAGCGCATGCTCTGGACGAATGGCATAAAGATTGCCAGTTTTTTCCAAAGCCTCAATCTTTTCAATACTCTTATTGTAGTGGATATGGCGATTTGATGCTACTTGGACAAATTCAGGATATTTTCGGTAAAAAAGCTTGTAGATTCTCTTACTCGTTTTAGATGGCTCTTTACGATAACCCTTAGGACGCGTCAGAACGACAATGAGTTTGTCAAAGCCCAAATTTTCCATAAAATCAATGGGAAGACTATCAGACAGACCACCATCCATGTAGCGTTTGCCCTTGTACTCGACAATTTCAGAAACCAAAGGCAGGGCGGAACTTGCACGAAGGGCTTCCATTTGCTCAAAGACATGATCAATCTTGATATAGTCTGGTTTGCCGGTCTCAATATCTGTAGTGACCACATAGAAGGGAACACCCGAATTAGCAAAGGCCTCCTGATCAAAAACGTCTAACTCCATAGGAACCTTATAATAGGAGAACTCTTTATTAACGAAGTTACCTGTTGTCAACCATGACCAGAAACTCATGTAGCGACGGTCTCCCATAAATCGCTTGTTGTAGCGCAGGGCTCTTTTGGGCTGGTTAGAAAGGTAATTAACACCAAAAAGCGCTCCAGCTGATACTGATACAACGCCGTCCACCTTAATACCAGCTTCTAAAAAAGCATCTAAAACACCAGCAGTGTATAAGCCACGCATTCCTCCGCCTTCAAGGACTAAGCCTACCTTCATTCTAAAATCTCCTTCTTGATTGGTTCTGCTAGGACTTGATAACCTTGTGGACTCAAGTGTAAACCATCCGTTGTGTAAGTGTCATTTAACTGTCCGTGGGCATCTGTCAGGTAATCATAAAGATCAACATAGGTCACACCAGGGAGAACAGCCAATTGTTGATTAAGTTCACCTACAGACGCATTATTTCGAATCTTAACCTTAGAAGCATATTGTGATTTTTCACTAACCGGAAAGACACTCAGCAAATAGACCTCAGTAAGGAGAGATTCCTGACGAACTGTCATGATAATATCGGAAATACGATTGACAATATCTCGAATGGGATAACCCCTTCCGATGTCGTTAATACCAATCAAGAGTACCAATTTACTGGGTTCCAAATCTAAAACTTGCTCTTTAAGGTGTTCTAAAAGCCAAACTGAGTCTGTTCCTGCAATCCCACGGTTTACCAAGGGAAAATCTCGACCCAAATATTTTTTCAACGCAAAAAACTCCGTGATGGAGTCCCCTGCAAAAACAATTTGGCCTTTGTCTAACTTCTGATTTTCATTCACAAATTTGGCTAAACGCTCTTCTTGATAGGCCACAAGCTCGGGCCTAGTTGTTTCAATCATACTTCATCCTTTTTTCTTAAATATTATACGCACTACCGTGATTAAAGCTAGAAAAGTTCCAAGTCCAAGAAATAGCCAGGCAAGATTTTCAAAACCTGATTTATTGGCCAAAAGGGCACCGGAAAGTAGAAATCCCAATGTCAACAAGGCTAAAACCAGATTATTTAAAACTTTCTCAAAGACTTTAATTCGACCTGAAAAGTTGATAAAATCATGGTTTACCACAATTCGTCCGTTTAAAATCTGCTCTAAGAGCTGATGTAGGCGACGCGGAATATTTTTTCCATTGCGAATCAGATAAAAGAGTTCAATCAAGATACTCTCTTTATTCAGGGCCTGCCTAAGCATGTCAGGGCCCATATTTTCTAGGAAATAATCCTTGGCCAAAGTCATCAAATCCATATTTGGGGCCAACTCTCGGAAAATACCTTCGATTTGAAGCGAAGCCTTCTCCAAAATGGTAATTTGAGACGAGGCTTTAAGATGGTTCTTCTGGAAAATAGTCAGTAAATCCTCTAGCAAATCTGTCATGGACAGACTTCCCAAGTCAACACCAGAATAACGCCCCAGCATCTGCTCCACATCCTGACTTAGAACTGCACGGTTTAGCCCATTATCAAACTGGGTAACTGACAAGATAGCCTTAGTCATGCCGTCAACATCTTGTGCGGTAAAACTATATAGGATGTCATTTAAGGACGCACGCATCCCCACTTCCAACTCACCCATAATCCCAAAGTCAATGAAACAAATCTTGCCATCACGTACCAAGAGATTTCCAGGATGAGGGTCACCATGAAAATAGCCATCTTTGAAAACCTGCTTGATAAATGACAACATTAGTTTCTTGCCCACGTCTTCCAGATCATAACCAGCCTCAATCAGTTGGCTGTAGTCATTAAGTGGAATCCCATCGATGTACTCTTCGACTATGAGGTGTGGCGTCGTAAAGGAATCATAGACCTCCGGGACACCTAGACAAGCAACAGCCCTGTTATTTGCCTTAAAACGCTTCATGGCCTCTGCTTCATTTCTGAAATCAAGTTCCTTAATTAGGGTTTCTCGCAGATTTTCCAAAACCTCCTGAACATCGACCATAGGTATAAAATGCTTTGGAATATGGCGTGCAAGCTTAATGAGAAGCTGAATATCTTCCTTAACGACCTCATCAATACCAGGTCGCTGAATTTTTACAATTACTTCCTGACCAGACAACAATCTAGCCCTATGGGTCTGAGCTACAGAACCAGAAGCCAAGGGCTCTTCCGAAAAATCAAGAAAACTGTCAGAAAGCCCAGTGGGTAATTCTCTCCTAATGGCCGTCATGACTTCCTCTTTATTCAAGGGAGGAACTGAACTCTGGAGTTTTGATAATTCTCTGATATAGGCCTCTGGCAAGAGGTCAGAGCGCGTGGATAGGATTTGACCAATTTTAACAAAACTAGGTCCCAATTGCTCAAAGGCTTGGCGTAGCTTGACAGGTGTTGTCTGTTGGTCTTGAGGAAGGTGTTTTTCACGATAAGAAAGGAGACCAACTGACGAGAAAACCTTCAACACATGTCTCAATCGTTTACTTGCCATTTTAGTCTCCTTACATTTTATTTATTTTGACTGAGCAAAGCGTCAAGTTTTTCTTCAAGACGTTTCACATCATCCTTAGTCGCATACTCAACTGAAGATTTCTTAGCATCAAGTTTATTCAAAAATTCTTGAGCTTCTTCCTTACTTTGACGTTTGAGCTCTTGTTCTAGTTCCTTACCTTCCTCAACAGTCAAACGCCCCTTTTCAACTAACTCTTTGACAAAACTATCAGCTTTATCAACTGTCATAGCAGTCAAGCCAATACCAGCTAAGAGAACTTTTTTCAAATCATTCATTATCGTTACCTCCATCTAAGTAGGAAAAGCAAAGAAATAGACTAGCTACTTCTTCAGAAAATATAAGAACGTTTTCACACTTTTATTCTACCACTTTTTCAGAAAATGTGTTAATGAACATAAATTGCAATCTGTGGTATTTTAATACTTAACTCATCGTAATATTTGTAAAAACACCTATTTATCAACGTTGTACTCAAATACTAAATAAGAATCTCAAGCTTTTGCTGAGATTCTTAACGATTTTCTATTTGTAAAGGGCTGCACCATTACTTTCGATAACAGACTTATACCAATCAAATGATTTTTTCTTATAACGAGCCAAGCTACCACTACCATCATCATTACGATCAACGTAGATGAAGCCATATCGTTTACTGAGTTCAGCCGTTGAAGCTGAGACCAAGTCAATTGGTCCCCAAGTCGTATAGCCCCAAAGCTCCACACCATCTTGAAGAGCTTCACCGACTTGAATCAAGTGTTTTTGAAGGTAATCAATACGATAATCATCTTCAACTGTTGGACCATCAGGACCATCAACAAGGACATCCTTGGCACCCAAACCATTTTCGACAATAAACAATGGCAATTGATAACGATCATAGAAGTCATTCAAAACTAGACGAAGACCGATTGGATCGATAGCCCAACCCCACTCAGATTTCTCAAGGTAGGGATTTTCAACACCACCCATAATATTTCCTTTACCAATCGTATAGTCTTCTGGATTATGTGCGGTTGCCACAGACATATAATAAGAGAATGAAATAAAATCAACGGTATTCTTCAAGATTTCTTCATCTCCAGAAGCGAATTGTATTTCAATACCATTATCTTTTAAATAGCGTTTAATATAGTTTGGATATTTCCCACGGGCATGGATATCTGAGAAGAGATAGTTTTGATTTTCAAACTCGTGAACAGCCAACTGATCCAAAGGATTAGCTGTCATCCCATAAGCAGGCATAGCAAGAACCATACACCCAATCTTAAAATCAGGGTTGATGTCATGTCCGATCTTGGTTGCTGAAGCTGATGCGACTAATTCATGGTGGACTGCTTGGTAAAGATCCTGTTTAGAGAGCTCTTCCATAGGTGTCGCAATACCACCTGACATGAAAGGTGCATGTAGAACAGAGTTCACTTCATTAAATGTCAACCAATATTTGACCTTATCTTTATAACGTGTGAAGACGGTACGGACATAGTTTTCATAAAAACCAATTAATTTACGATTAGTCCATCCATTGTATTTACGCGCCAAGTTGAGGGGTGTTTCATAGTGAGACAAGGTTACAAGTGGTTCGATGCCATACTCAGCCAATTCATCAAAGACTTTATCATAGAAGGCTAGGCCAGCTTCATTTGGCTCAGCATCATCACCATTTGGGAAAATACGAGACCAAGCAATCGACATACGAAAGACCTTGAAGCCCATCTCTGCAAAAAGTGCTATATCCTCTTTATAACGGTGATAGAAATCTATACCTTCTAGCTTTAGATTATCTGCTGTTGGTTGATCTGTAATCAAAGGATTCAAAGCCCCAGGTTCAAAAGGAACACCACCCTTTGGCGTCACATCCTGTACAGACAAACCTTTGCCATCAAAGTTGTAAGCACCTTCAAATTGGTTGGCAGCTGTTGCACCTCCCCAGAGAAATTCTTTTGGAAATGTATAAGTCATCTTTTATCTCCTCGTCTTGTTTAATATACTAATAGTATAACACTTAGAAAACGATTACACTTATACTATCTTATTGACATCTGATACTATAGTACGAAAAAAACAGACCCAAGTCTGTTTTAATTAATCATTATTTTCAATAGTATTTGCTGCTTTGGCCTCTTCTCGCCTAACAACATTATCTTTAACAATCTGATAAAGGGTCGCGGCTACTGGCACAGAAACCAACATGCCCAAGATACCACCCAAAGCAGAACCTATGGTGATAGCGAAGATAACCCAAATACCAGGAAGTCCGGTAGAGCCACCAACCACATAAGGATAGATGAGATTTCCTTCAAACTGCTGCAAGATAACCACATAGGCAACAAATAAAAGTGCCAAGGTCACAGAGTGTGTCATAATCAAGATGGTACCAATTGTCACACCGATATAGGCCCCCACAACTGGTATCATAGCTGAAAAGCCAATCAGGATAGAAATAGTCGCGGCGTATGGAAAATCAAAGATACGCATCCCAATATAACACAAGGTTCCCAAGATACAAGCCTCAATCGACTGATAAACGAAGAAATTGCGGAAGCGATTATTGAGAATAGCGACCACATAGTGGAAAGTCTTACCATAACGTCCTAAATAGACGTCTACTAAACGATTGACCTGACTTCCAAGTTTTTCTTTCCCAGCCAAAACATAGCAAGAAAAGACGATACTAATAAAGAGATTAATCAAGGTTGATGGCAGACTCGTTAACGAAGTCAAGAAGCTTGTCAAACCATTCATGATTTGTTGAAGCAACTGAGCACTGTAGCTATTGATTAGCTCTCTAACCTGTGTCACACCACCAAGATCTTGAATAATTTTTTGCAAGGACTTGTTTTTAAGCAGCCAATTAATCAAATTATTAATAGCTGAACGGTCTTGACTAATCAAGGTATTGATACTGTCAATCAAATCGGGAAGAACAGTGAAGACTACCCAAGTAAAGACCAAACCAATGGTCGCCAATGCCGAGAGCAAAGAAATAGGACGCTTGATCTTAGCTATAAAACCAAATGGAATAAACTTGACCAGTAGCTTCTCATAAAAAGACATCAGGATATTGACCACAAAGGCAATCCCAGCTCCAACCAGGAAGGGCTGACTGGCAATATAAATAGTGTTACAAATTGAAACAACGGTTTCCCAGTAAGTATAAATCAAGAAACAGCTGAAAAAAAGGACAGCCAACCAAATGAACTGATTTTTTGTAAATTTCATAGGAACTCCAAAATTTAAAATACCCTTCCATTATACACTAAGAAAGGGTTTCTTACTATCTTTGATCATAGAAAGCCGCTAAAATTTCACCAACTCTTGATCAGCTATTGGCTCAACAGCATGAAGAAAAGTCATCAAGGCTCCAGCGTGACTAACGACTAAAATAGATTGGTCAGGATGCTTATCTACTATCTCCTTAGCACTCGCAACCACACGCGCAACGAACTGATCTTGACTTTCTCCACCAAACTGGGCATAGTGGTCGCCAAAATGCCCCACAACAGATGTCTTGGGATGAAGATACTCTGGTTGACCCTCAAAGATACCAAAATGCATTTCTTTAAGCCCCTTAACACGTTTATAATCAGTACGCCCAGTCGCCAATTCAATGGTATCAGAAGCTCTTTCAGTTGTCGTACAATAATACTGATCAAAAGTCATATCATGTTTTTCAAAATAAGCACGGACCTGACGAGCTTGGTCCCGACCTTTCTCAGTCAAGGGAGAATCACACCAACCTTGAATCCGATTGAGTGTGTTAAAAAGTGTCTGTCCATGTCGCATTAAATAGAGTCGTGTCATTCTTCGCCTCCAAAGATATACTCTTCTTCTACAGGATTATATACTGAAAGCAATTCAAATTGCCCTTGATCATAGGTAAAATGTAAGATGCAACAATTTTTAAGACCATTGATATCTGGGTCGGGATTTAAAACACGTCTACAAAACTGCAAAATAGATGGTCCATGACTAACTAACAAGGACTTAGAACCATCGGCCACACTCTCCATGATGGCCCTAATCGTCAACTCCATACGATCCCGAACCTGGATCGTACTCTCCCCACCAAATTGAACAAAGTAATCACCAAAGCCTTGTCCATCAGGTAAGGTTTTAGGAGTAAGATACTCTGGCTGGCCCTCAAAAGCTCCAAAATCCTGTCCCTTAAGACCTTTAAGTCTTTCATAGTCTGTTCGTCCAGTCACAATTTCTAGAGTATCACTGGCTCTCTCAGAGGTTGAAGTAAAGACATGATCAAAAATTGGCTCCTGCTTGGCTAGATACTGACCAGCCTTTTTAGCTTGTTCGATCCCGACTTCCGTCAAAGGGGCATCGCAGACCCCCTGAAGTCTATGCTGAACATTAAACCGTGTTTGCCCATGTCTCATTAAATAAAATTCTTTCATAATGTTACCTCTAAACCAGAAATCGGATCAATCACCTGAAGAAGCTCCAATTGACCTTGATTATACTCATAAACACAAACATTACAATTTCCAAAGCCCACTCCTTCAGGAAAGGCCAAGTCCATGAAAATGATTAATCCCCATAAAGCCGCCCCATGACTGACAAATAGGAGATTCTCAGCACCATCTTTAGTATGTTCTTCTGCTTTCTCTACGACAGTCTTTAAAACCCTCTGTCCAACCTTGCGAATATCTTCGCCACCGTATGGGACCAAGAGATCTTCAAAGGATCGTGAACCTGGACGATGTTTGGGTAGGAGATGCTCTGGTTGAGCTTCAAAAGACCCAAAATTCATTTCTTTAATTCCCTTGAGCTGGGTTACAGTGTACTCAGGCGCCACAATCTTTGCCGTGTCAGTTGCTCTCTCTTGCGTAGATGAATAGACAGCGTCAAAAGAAATACCTTTCTTAGCAAAGTACTGCTTAGCTTCTTCCGCCTGCCAGATCCCATTTTCAGTCAGGGGAGAGTCACACCATCCCTGAACACGCTTTTGTGTATTAAATAATGTCTCACCATGTCGCATTAAATATAACTTCATTACTTTTACCACCCTTTTTTAAGATAAACCTAAATAATCTTCTAAGATAGTCAAGACCCCTTGATTCTTATGGTGCGGTGCTATTTGGTCTGCCACTTGTAAAATAGCTGGACTGGCATTTTCCATAGCATAAGAGCGGCCAGCCATTTGCAGGAGCTCAAGATCATTGTCACCATCACCGAAGGCCATGACATTGGACTCAGACAAGTCCCAGTGGTTAAGAAGCTGCTTGAGTCCCCAAGCCTTGTGCATGCCTTTTTGAATGAAGTCAATAGCACCAAAACCACTGGGAACAGCAACTAGATTGCCATCAAAATCACGATTAAAAGCCTGTGACACACGATTAGCCTCTTCAGGACTCAGCAACATGGTAATCTTGATGAAATCATCATCTAAATCCTCCAGCCCATTCAAACGTTGAATGGATGCTTCCATGGCGGCTTGCTCTTCTTCTGTTATCATCTCAGCAAAATTAACCCTAGTCCCTTTTAACATATAGGAGCCTTGAGCACCATTAAATATAGTCGGCCTATCTAACAAATCATAATTAAAATAGCTTAGCAAGTTTTCAACATCATTTGATGCCATGAACTCCTGACACAGAAGCTTGCCATAGCTAACCACCTGACCACCATTTTCAGCTACAAAATGCAGGCGATTAAAAGTCTCCGCAAACATGGGTTTAAGACGGCTCATACTATTACCTGATGCAACGACAAAGTGCATATCACGCGCATCCATAGCATCTAAAATCTGACTAAAACGCTCCTTGTCATAGCTCCCTTTATCGTCTAAAAATGTTCCATCCATATCTGTTGCAATCACCTTAATGGTCATAAAGCACCTCCTTGACTAACTCACTCTTATTATAACCCTTTTAGAAAACGCTTACCAGTACCATACTAAGAAAAACTGATACTATTCTTGGATATTTAATGGTCTTAGGATTGTTTTGTAAGCCTAGATTGTTTATAATGATAGTATGAAATTGAAGAATATTTTAAGAATACTATTTTCTCTTCTAATGATTGGTGCCATCGTTGGGGGACTGCTCTACCTCACCATCTACTTCAACAACCGAGATATTAAGAAGCTTTCTATGCCATCAAATAAGGGCGGATTGAACTTTACCATAAAAAATAAAGAGCTCTTAGATCAGTCTGTCCTACTTGAAAAAGGCACTATTAAAAATGTAGACATGCAGATTCTATCCTTCAAGAAGGACGGAAAATATGTTCTACAAAAAGGAAGAACCGAAGATGATAATCCTGAACTCACAGAGCAAAGTATTAAGTACGAAGCTAAGCGACGAGATGCTCTTGCTCTCATTAACGCAGGTTTTTGGTCTTACGAAGGACTAGATCGTCCCTTCGCTCAAAAGGAAATCGAATTGGGCAAAACAGGCCTTCTATATGGAGATGATCAAAATAATATCACTGCCGGAACTTACCCAAATATAGACACAGCTAAAATGTTTACCCACATGGGAAGCAACGGTTGGGATACAGGTGCCTTTGGTATTCTCATTAAGGATAAAAAGGTAGATAAAACCTGGGAGAAAGGTGACCCCGACCAACCAAATGCCCGTTCTATTTACGTAGAGACCTATGACGGTATTATCCGTATTATACAAACCTATGGTCACAACTCCCTCAATAAGGGCTTGAATCACCAAGACGTATATAAACTTTTAAAAAATATAGGCTACTCAAATATTCGCCTTGCCTTCCTACTAGATGGTGGAGGAACGACTCGTATGTATACACGATCTGATAATGGTAAGGAAAAGGTTGCTGGGGCCTTTGTCGACAATAGAACCTATATTGAGTACCTCTATCTCACCAAGCGAGATAGCAATGCTACTGACCCAAATGTATGGCGAGATCCTGAACTCGTAAAAGCAGGTAAGTCCAAGTCAATTACTTATGACGACTATATTAAAGCAATCTACTCAAACGGAAAAGTTTCAGGAACCCAATACCAGTTTAAAATCTTCAAATAATGCAAAAAATCCTCATCTTAGTGAGGATTTTTTATCGGCTCTATAATTTCTGTAGTGGGTAAAACTAC
>NZ_KV794092.1:0-26296 GCF_001808655.1 Streptococcus sp. HMSC078H03 | reverse complement strand
GTAGTTTTACCCACTACAGAAATTATAGAGCCGAAATAATCAAATAGCCTTGGAGTCTTTTTTCTGTTAGAATGGAAGTATCAATGAAAAAGGGGACTTTTATGAACGAAAAAGAGTGGTTAGATTATTTCGAAACAATCAATAATCGTAAGCCGACAGAGGAAGAAATCCAACAAGCAAAAGCTAATGGGGAATTTATTTCTCAAGAGGCTAAGGACGAGGGTGTTAATCCACAGCAAGCTCAGTTGAGTGACCAAGTGACACAAGCCGTTTCACAAGTTGCTCCTGCTAAGACAGGCTTGTCTAAGAAAGCTAAAATTATTATTGCTTCTGTAGTGGGGGCGATTGTCCTAGTGGCACTTTCATTTGGTGGCTATGCATTTATGCACCTGCAAAGCGGTAAAATACCTGAAGGAACCTATCTACTTGAAACTTATCGCTTTTACCATAAAGATAAGAAGAAAATGGTTGATGGTATGGAATCTTTCAAGGAAAGTGGCCTAGAGGCTCATGATTTTGTTAAAGTCAAAGGTAACAATGTTAAATTTTATTTTTATACCTTAGCTGGCGGGAACAATCTGGTTGACTTTACAGACTATGATACTGACGAAGCATACCGTCCAGATGCTTGGTCTAGAACGCTTAAACCAAACATGTCACTATCTGAATATTCGAAAGTCATTGACCAGGCAGTAGATAATCAATACAAAATAAGTGAATATCGAACTCAGGCTGATAACGATGAAAGTAAAAAGATTTACGTTAAATCCTACAAAGAATCTCTTGAAGAAACCGTTCGATACAAGGTTAAGGGTAATAAATTGATTGTCACTACTTATAATAAGAAAGGCAAACTTACAGAAGAAAGAAGTTTCAAACGCCTATCAGAGGATGACGTGAAGAAATTAGATTATGACTATGAACGTGATGTTAGAGCGGATAAAAAGCTCTTTCAAAACTAGTAATGTTTAAAACCAGCTTAGCTGGTTTTTTTAGTGTCCAAAACGTGCTATAATAAGATGTTATATCATCAGTGTTAGCCCATTTGTTAACATATGAAAGGAAATTAAAATGACAAAAACATTCTACATCACAACACCTATCTACTACCCATCTGGTAAATTGCATATTGGTTCTGCTTATACAACTATTGCTTGTGACGTCTTGGCACGTTACAAACGTATGATGAACTATGATGTCTTCTACCTTACTGGGCTTGATGAACACGGCCAAAAGATTCAACAAAAGGCTGAAGAAGCAGGAATCACACCACAAGAGTATGTGGACGGTATGGCTGTTGGTGTTAAGGACCTCTGGCAACTTTTGGATATCTCATACGATAAATTCATCCGTACGACTGATGATTACCATGAAAAAGTTGTTGCTCAAGTTTTCGAGCGTCTCTTGGAACAAGGAGATATCTACCTTGGTGAATACTCAGGATGGTATTCAGTTTCAGATGAAGAATTTTTCACTGAAAGTCAGTTGGCAGAAGTTTACCGTGATGAAGAAGGTAATGTCATTGGCGGGGTAGCTCCATCAGGACATGAAGTAGAGCTTGTTTCTGAAGAATCATATTTCTTTAAACTTAGTAACTACGCAGACCGTTTGACTGCCTTCTTTAAAGAACATCCAGAATTTATCCAACCTGATGGTCGTATGAATGAAATGCTTAAAAACTTCATCGAGCCAGGCTTGGAAGACTTGGCTGTGTCACGTACAACCTTTACCTGGGGAGTAAAAGTACCATCAGATCCAAAACACGTGGTTTATGTGTGGATTGATGCTCTTATCAACTATATCACTGCCCTTGGTTATGGTCAGGATGAGCATGGTAACTTTGATTTATTCTGGCAAAATGATGAAAACCACGAAATCATCCACATGATTGGTAAGGATATCCTTCGTTTCCACTCAATCTACTGGCCAATCATCCTTATGGCTCTTGATTTGCCATTGCCTACACGTCTTGTTGCCCACGGTTGGTTCGTCATGAAAGATGGTAAGATGTCTAAGTCTAAAGGAAACGTGATTTATCCAGAAATGTTGGTAGAGCGTTTTGGTCTTGATCCACTCCGTTACTACCTCATGCGTAGTCTTCCAGTCGGTTCAGATGGCACCTTCACACCAGAAGACTACGTGGCTCGTATTAACTACGAATTGGCTAACGACCTTGGAAACCTCCTCAACCGTACAGTTGCCATGATTAACAAGTATTTCGGTGGTCAAGTGCCTGCCTATGTTGAGAACGTTACAGACTTTGATGCTGATTTGGCTAAGGTTGTGGCTGAAAATATCGAAGAGTTCCACAAACAAATGAACGCTGTAGATTTCCCACGTGCCTTGGACGCCGTTTGGAATATCATTTCACGTACCAATAAGTATATTGATGAAACAGCTCCATGGGTCCTTGCAAAAGAAGATGGTGACAAGGAACAATTGGCAGCTGTTATGGCTCACTTGGCTGCTAGTCTTCGTGTGGTTGCCCACCTCATTCAACCATTCATGATGACCACTTCAAATGCCATCATGGAACAGCTCGGATTGTCAGGAGCGTTTGACCTTGAAAATCTTGAACTTTCAGCTTTCCCAGAGAATGTGACAGTCGTTTCAAAAGGTACACCAATCTTCCCACGTCTTGATATGGATGAAGAAATTGCCTACATCCAATCTCAAATGAACGCAGGCAAACCTCAAGAGAAAGAATGGAACCCAGAAGAGGTCGAACTTAAGTCTGAAAAAGACCAAATTAAATTTGACGACTTTGACAAGGTTGAAATCCGTGTCGCTGAAGTTAAAGAAGTAGAAAAAGTCGAAGGTTCAGACAAATTGCTTCGCTTCCGTCTTGATGCTGGTGACGGTGAAGATCGTCAAATCCTCTCAGGTATCGCTAAATTCTATCCAAACGAACAAGAATTGGTCGGTAAGAAACTTCAAGTCGTGGCTAATCTCAAACCACGTAAGATGATGAAGAAATATGTCAGCCAAGGTATGATTCTTTCCGCAGAACATGACGGCAAACTCACAGTCTTGACAGTAGATCCATCGGTTCCAAACGGAAGTGTGATTGGGTAAAATATCATAAAAAATAGTTTTTCAATTTTTTGAATTGGGAAACTGTTTTTTACTAATCTTCAGTTGTGAGTAAAGCGCTTGAAACAGATCTTTGTTGAGTGCTCGAAAGTTTTGCTTCCTTAAAATCGGAATGATCTACTCTTAAGGAAAGTCTTAAGAGGACCTAGTGTATAAGAAAACGAGTTCAGTCGAACTCGTTTTTTTATACACTATATTTCAATAAATGTTTAATGCGTTCCACACTTTCATCAGGTCCATAAGCATTTGGGTATCGGTCTAGTTTACTGATAGCGTCAAGGTCTACTTGGTCTAGGTGGAAGTCAAAGCTATTAAAGTTTTCCTTCATCCGTTCGATATGGGTACTCTTAGGAATGGTCAAGATGCCTTGTTGGGTTTGCCATCTGAGGATGACCTGGGCAACTGTCTTGCCATGTTTTTCAGCAATAGCAGTTAGAGTTGGGTCCTGAAAAATACTATCCTCTCCTCTATGAAAAGGAGCCCAGGCTTGCGTTAGGGTGCCAAATTCCTTATCAGCTTTCTGGATCAGTTTGTGTTGTTTATAGGGATGCAACTCGATTTGATTGACTGCTGGAATGACAGGTGTCTGCAAGGCAAAATCCGCCAAACGCCCTGTTGAGAAGTTAGAAACACCAATGGCTCTAATAAGTTCTTCATGCTTAAGCTCAATCATAGCACGCCAGGCACCATGTAAGTCGCCAAAAGGTTGATGAATCAAATATAAATCAAGATAGTCAGTATCTAGTTTGCGAAGTGTTTCTTTTAGGGCTAATTTGGTATCTTCGTAGCCTAGCTGGCTAATCCAGGCCTTACTAGTCAGGAAAATATCCTCGCGAGGGATACCAGATGCCTTAATGGCACGTCCCACGGCTTCCTCATTTCGATAAAGGCTAGCAGTATCAATCAATCGATAGCCTACAGAAAGAGCATCTTCAACGGCTTTTTGACATTCTTTTTGATCGAAAATTTGCCAGACACCAAAACCAAGGACAGGTATTTTGATGCCATTATTAAGTGTTTGAAATTCCATTTTCTTCTCCTTAGTGGTGGGGTAGTAAGCTATCCTGAATTTCCTCGATAAATGCTTGAATAATTGCGGATTGTTTCTGTTTATTATTGGTCACAAAGCCCAAGGTGTGCTTTGGACTGTTCTTCAGTGGAAGTAAAACAATTTGGTCCTTAATGAAACTATTAACAATACCGAGACCAGAAGCGTAACTATCTGAGGCACAGAGCAAATTCATGACACTACCTCGGTCATTACTGTAAATCACTTGTTGGTCAGGCAGAACCTCGAGAGGATCTTCGTCAAAATGGATTCCAGAGCTTTCTTGACGAAAGCGGACCTGTGGGTATCCCTCTAAATCTTTGAGGTTGAGGGATTTTTTGTGAGCTAGAGGATGTTGGCGACCTAAGAAAATCTTAGTTTCAAACTCTCCAAGTGGGGTGAAAGTCAGATCCATGTGTTGAAAACTGCGTTCTAGGATATGGTCGTTGTCTTCATCTAGATAAATAATCCCCAGGTCACTTTCGAAGCTTTCAACGCTTTTGAGAATCTTCCTAGTCGTTGTTTCAATCAGTTGAAATTCTTGATAGTCACTACGAAAACGTTGGGCAATGTGAGCCATGGGAAGTGATAAGAAATCGTAGTGGTGACTGGCAACAGTGAATGATTTCTTGAATGATTTACGGTAGCGTCCCTCTAGGAGATCTAACTCTCCAAGAATACGTTTGGCGTATTTGAGAAAATCATGACCGTCATCAGTTAGTTTGGCTCCTGTATTGGAACGCTCAAAGAGTTGGACTCCAAGTTCTTCCTCTAAATCACGGATGGATGCTGAGAGATTAGGCTGAGTCAAAAAGAGTTTTTTGGCAGCCTTACTAAAAGACCCTGTTTCAGCGATAGTCTGAACATAGCGACATTGTTGAAAATTCATAAGCATCCCCTTTGAAAAATATGATTGTAGGTCATATTATAACAAAATGAGAAGTCTAAAATCAGCAAAATTCTGATAGGAATAGATGAAGACCTGATATGAAATTTCTATGATTAAGTCGTTTTAGAAATAATAATGGAAAGTGAGCTGAGCTCTAAGAAAATAGTTCTGATAAAAGAAAAACTGCATCCACAGGCTAGACACTAAAAATCTAACTTGTAGGATGCAGTTTTAAATATTAGTCATTAAGATATCTAATGGCTTTCAGTTTTTTAGGACGAATGAGGAAGAGCCCTATAGCAATCAGTGGTAACCAAACAATGAAATTCCAGACACTTGTAGCTGGAGCAGCCTGTGTTGATTGTGAGAGAAGTACACTAGCAAAATCAATCAAACAGTGCAGGACAATAGTCCACCACAGGCTACCAGTACGTAAGTAAATAGCCGCATAGAATATACCTATAGCTGTCGCATAATAAACCTGAAACAGAGTAGCATTCAAGGGTTGATGAGTGAGATTTACAAGATGAGCCAACCCAAAGGATAAGGCAGATAGGAGAACGACACCTAAAACCTGTTTTGAAGATTTAACACCATCTTGGAAGGCGATTTTAAGGAAGAGTCCGCGAGAAACATATTCCTCGAAAAAACCAGCCCCTAAGGCAATAGTCAAGGCAGTTCCTATCATGTGAGGTGCCTTAATGATACCAAAAGCACCCGCAGAAAGATAGAAGAAATCTGCTAAAAGAACCAACCAACATACACTTAAGGTTTCAGACCAACTGATCTTTTTAGTTGATTTTATTTTTAATCCTAGTCGCTTATGGACTAGGAAATAGTAGCCACACCCTAGGCCTAGTGTCTTTATGAGAAAGGCTATCTCCTCTGGCAGTGGCTTAAGAAGCAAACGAAGTACAAGGTTCGCAAAAATAATACTAACCCCAAAAAGGATCAGTGTCCTAGTTTCTTTTTTTGTCATTGAAAAGTCCCCCAACTTTCTTAACATTTTTTTCAAGCATACGACGAAAAACGACTAAAGTCAAGGACTTGAAGGTGTTTTTTATGTATTTTTAGTTATGAAGAGGCCGGTTCTTGATGACCTGCTTCTAATAGAAAGCCTATTCTATCGTTGAAACAGTTTATTATGAGAAAAAAATGAACGGCTGTAAGAAAGTAATAAGTGAAAACTCTGTAAAATCCTTACGAATTATAATTAATTGTAAAGAAATGATTAAATTATAACAAAAGTGTGTCAAATTTTAAAAACATGTAGCAAATATATAATATTTTTTTCAGAAAGCTATTGCCAAATTTTGAAAATCACGGTAGTATATTAAACGGTGAAGAAAATAGGTTAATAAAATGTTAACCAAGAAGGAGAAAGTGTAAATGAAAGTCAATCCATTTAAAACAACATTGTATTCAAGCGTATTGCTTGCAGGACTCGCGGCTACAAGCGTAGCAGCTGCGGATGAAGCTAAAGATGTAACAGCAACTACTGATACTGATGCAACCGTATCAAATACGGCTGCAGAATCAAGTGCTAACCTTGTTAAAACAACAGGTGATGCAGCAGTTGTTACTACAGTACCTGGAACAGAAGAAAAAACTACTACTGAAACAGATACTACTGTAAAAACAACAACTAAAGCTATTGCTGAAGTTTCAAATCCTGACTTCGATAACGCTGTTGAAGCTGCAACAACGACTGCAGCAGCATCAAAAGATTCTGCTGATGTTAAAGCTGTCCAAGATCAAGCAGCTAAAGATGCTCAAGAAGCTTCAAATACAGTTGTTTCTGAAAATAAATTGACTCGTGAAGAAGCTGATGCAGCTCTTACATCTGCAAAAGCAAATGTTGTTGCAACAGGGGGATTCACAGCTACAGAAGAAGCAGGTGTTAAACACACTAGCGTCGAAGCTGCTAACAATGACAACAAAGTTCAAACAACAGCTTTGACAACTGCGGTTTCAGAATATAAACAAAAACTTGCAGATTACAAGACACAATTGGATAAATACTACCAAGACGTTCTTGCTTATGCTGCTTGGGAAAAATCATACAAAGAGTACACTGGTGGAACAACAGCTCGTCTTTTGACAAAAGGCTTGGCTGAAAATGCTACTGGCTTGATCTATAAAACAGAATCTGATGCTACTATGACTGTTGAAAACTCAGCAGGTTCTGTTGACTACTTGGATAAAACAATCCAATCAGGTCACTCAGTAGATGAAATCCTTGAACAATTCAACACATCTCGTTACATTCCAAGTGACTTTAGTGCAGCTAACGGTACACAATACACTATCAATGCTGACGGTGAATACACTGAAGATGTATGGTTGAAGATGGCTACAGGTCAAACATTGACTGTAACATACAACAACCTAAACGGAACATCATTCAATGGTACTCCAGTTAAGAAAATTGTTGCAACTTACACTTTGGTAGAAACACCAAGTACAGATGGTTCAGCCATTGTTAAGTTGTACCACGATCCAACTAAGACACTTTTCATTGGTTCACAAACTGACGACACTAACAAAAAACTTCACGTTAAGATGAACTTGAACTTCTTTGATTCTGAGTCATCAGTGACACCACTTGATTTGTCTAAGAACGGATCAGTTTTGAGTATCTCTTCACTTAACCACTGGAACACTGAGCTTGGAAACCACATTGAAAAAGTTGGTTTGAATGGTAATGAATACGTTCAAATTCCTGGTTCATCTATCACTTTGCATGAAGATGGTTATGCTTATGCAACAAACGATAACGAATTTGTGGCTAACGGTTCACGCTTTAACAGTGACCCAACAGTGGATCCAACAACTGGTGAAGTTACAGATGAAGGTTGGGATGCGATTAACCCAGACGGAACACCTCGTACGAAGAATGCCTACTATGGTGCTGCTGCAACAATCTTCAAGGGTGAACCAATGGACTTCATCGTAAGCGGAAATAACCTTAACGTTCCAACTGCTTACTGGTTCGCAACTAACTCAACAGTAGTTGTTCCTGAATTGCCAGAAGAACCAAACAAACCAGTTCTTCCAAACACTGTTTCAGCAAAAGTTACTTACCACAAAAACTTTGTATCTGTTGAAGAAACAACTGAGAAACCAAAACCTCAAGTACCAACAACTCCAACAGAACCTACACCAGGTAAACCTGTAACACCAACATCAGTACCTGTAAAAGAAGAAGCTCCAGCTCTTCCAGCTACTGGTGAAAAATCAACAGTAGCTTCTGCAGCAGCAGGTGCAGCTATGGTGACATCAGCTTTGGCCTTGTTCGGTATCTCAACTTACAAACGTAAACACTAAGATAATACATAAAAAAGCTAGGAAAATTTCCTAGTTTTTTTAGTTTGGAAAATCAAGTTAACCAGAAATAATAAAGATGAAATTTTCTGACATTTACTGGAATTACTTGATTTAGACTGAAAAAAGAAAAATAGATATACATTTTCTAATTTTTTCAAAATCGCAACTAAAGCCTATATTATAAGCTTTTCTCTATAGTTAACTATGTGTAAAATAAGGGTGTAAATATTATTTTCAAAAAATATGAAATAAATTAATTGACAAAAAATTATAATACAGTATAATAGATTGTGTTAGGAAGAGTTTGTTTTTTTGGCAGGGTGACTCCCTAGTCAAAAAGGACTAGCTTGGAATCTGGAATTCTAAGTTATCAAATTCCAATGTTTCATTGTGATGATTTAAAAAAGAGAAGATTTAAACAGCAAAAAATTAGATTAATCGATTTAAAACATCAGCATCATCGTAGCGGGAGCTAGCGGTATTTTTAATCCGTGTAGAGCAAACGACAGATTCAAAAACAGCAGAATCGGTAGAGACTAATCGTCAAAAGCGAAGAGGGAAAGAAAATAAAGCAGTAACTGCTAATATACCTATCAGAAGGTGGACTAAACCTAATGACTGATAGGTGGTATGTTTTGAGAGTGGCATTTTTAGCCAATACTCTTCTAGAAAATAGTATCTTGTAAGCAGTGCGACGTTCTGCGTAAAGAAGCTAGAGGGAAAGTTCTTCAGATTGACTGACTATCAATCACAAGATACTCTTAACTAGAAACCATTTTGGACCAACACGGTTTTGCGTTTGTTGGTATTGAACTGCACCTAGGGAAATGGTGGTTCAATGTTAGTAAATAAAGACTTTAACTTGTAAAAGTCTAAAAATTGTTTTATCTCATTATCAACTCAAGGATTAAGCTTTTATTGGGATTGCGGAACAAAAGGGTGATAAGCATATTGGGATGATGCTTCAGTGACGGAATTTGACCAGATGTTTGTGAGAGCATCTGTCTATGCTACATTAGCTATTTTTAATGGTTATGTGGGATAGAAACTGTTTTCAAAATCCTGATTCCTAGGAAAATTGGGGGATTTTCCTTGAAGAATTGAGATTGTTGAAAAGAGATCAAATGGACTGAGCGGCACTTGTATCCCAAGGTAAGCAATACACCTATAAACCTAAGTTTCCATACAGCAGGGAGCAAGTTTCAGTTTGAATGGGGGACGCATCTAGAGTAATCTAGATGTTTTTTTATTTTGTGAATTCTTTTACGAATAAGTAAGAGAGTGCACAAAGGAGAGAGTCATGTTAATTGCAAAAAATCAGGAGGGGAAGCTCGTTTCAGCTCTAGAAACCAGTTTGCAACGTAAGGAATCCTATAGCTGTCCTGGTTGCCAGGGAGTTGTCCTTCTGAAACATGGCCAGGTAATGTGTCCACATTTTGCTCATAAGTCTTTGCAAGATTGTCAGTTCTTCTCGGAGAATGAATCGGCTCAACATTTATCCCTTAAGGCAGCTTTGTATAAATCTTTGGTTAATCATGGTGAAAAAGTAAGTATTGAAAAGGTTTTGTCTGAGATGGGGCAAATTGCAGATTTATTTGTTGGCGATTCCCTGGCTCTAGAAGTTCAGTGTTCTCGGTTATCTCAGCAACGTTTGAGAGAGAGGACATGTGCCTATCACCAAGCAGGTTACGAAGTGCGTTGGCTTTTGGGTGAGGAACTCTGGTTGAATGGACGTTTAACAGACCTACAGCGGGACTTTCTCTATTTTACGGCTAAGATTGGATTTCACCTATGGGAGCTTGATTGGAAGCGTGAGGAAATTAGACTTAAGTATCTCATCTATGAGGATATTTTTGGGAAAGTCTATTATTTAACTAAGGCTTGGCCGTTAACCGAAAATCTCATGACAGTTTTACGTTTTCCTTATCAAGCAGAGCAGGTTGAGACTTATCAAGTAACTCAGCGAAAGAAGGTCTCACATGTGATTCAACGAGAATTAATTGGGAAAAATCCAAGGTGGATGAGAAGGCAGGAAAAAGCCTATCTTAAGGGAATGAATTTGTTATGCCTGTCTGATCAGGATTTTTTTCCACAAGTGAGATTTCCAGAATCTAAGCAGGGTTTTGTACAAATTAGACAGTCACTTGAAGGTTTTGAAAAGCTTTTTATGCAATATTATCGAAAAAGGCATTTTTCTTATCGACAAACTCTCTACCCTCCCACCTTTTATGCTAAAATAGTAAAGAATAGATACAATTAAGGAGAATATTATGTCAGACAATCGTGCTCATTTAGAAGAGAAATACACATGGGATTTGACGACCATTTTTGCGACAGATGCAGATTGGGAGACTGAGTATGAAAGCACTGTTCAGGATTTGAAGAAGGCTAGTGCTTATGCAGGTCATCTCTTAGATTCTGCTAAGAACTTGCTTGAGGCAACAGAACTTTATATGAGCCTTATGCGTCGCTTGGAGAAAATCTATGTCTATGCGTCAATGAAAAATGACCAAGACACAACAGTAGGGCTTTACCAAGAGTACCAAGCTAAGGCCTCAAACCTTTACTCACAGTTGAGTGAAGCCTTTGCATACTTTGAGCCTGAATTTATGGCCTTGGATGATAAGAAATTAGCTGAGTTTAAAGAACAAGAGCCAGGTCTTGGACTTTATGACCACTATTTCGAACGCCTTTTGGCAAACAAGGACCACGTTCTTTCTCAAGAAGCTGAGGAGCTCTTGGCAGCAGCAGGTGATATCTTCAACGGTCCAACGGATACCTTCAATGTCTTGGATAATGCTGATATCCTCTTCCCATGGGTATCAGATGGTCAAGGGGATGTGGTTGAGTTGACACATGGTAACTTTATCACCCTCATGGAATCTAAGGACCGTGACATTCGTAAGGGAGCTTATGAAGCGATGTATGGGACCTACGAGCAGTTCCAACATACTTATGCACAAACACTCCAAGGCGTTGTCAAGGTTCACAATTACCAAGCCAAAGTTCGTCACTATAATTCAGCACGTCATGCAGCACTTGCAGCTAACTTTATTCCAGAAAGTGTTTATGATTCACTCTTGGAATCAGTGAACAAGCATTTGCCACTTTTGCATCGTTACCTTGATTTGCGTAAGAAGGTCTTGGGGCTTGACGAGCTTAAGATGTATGATGTCTATACACCACTTTCTGAGACTGAAACTGCTCTTACTTATGAAGAATCCCTCAAGAAAGCAGAAGAAGTCTTGGCAATCTTTGGTGAAGAGTATAGTAAAGGGGTTCATGCAGCCTTTACGGAACGTTGGATTGACGTTCACCCTAACAAAGGAAAACGTTCAGGTGCTTACTCAGGTGGTGCCTATGATACCAATGCTTTCATGCTTTTGAACTGGCAAGATACTTTGGACAATCTCTTTACCTTGGTTCACGAGACTGGTCATAGTTTGCATTCAACGTTCACACGTCAGACTCAACCATATGTTTACGGAGATTACCCAATCTTCTTGGCGGAAATTGCGTCTACAACCAATGAAAATATCTTGACAGAAACGCTTCTTAAAGAGGTCAAAGATGACAAGACACGTTTTGCTATTCTTAACCACTATTTGGATGGTTTCAAGGGAACTGTCTTCCGTCAAACACAATTTGCAGAGTTTGAACATGCTATCCATGAAGCAGATGCATCTGGTCAAATCTTGACAGCCGACTTCATGAATAAGCTTTACGCAGATCTCAATGAGAAATACTATAATCTCAAAGCTGAAGATAACTACGAAATTCAGTTTGAGTGGGAACGTATTCCGCATTTCTACATGAATTACTATGTCTACCAATACGCTACAGGGTTTGCGGCAGCAAGCTACTTGGCTGAAAAAATTGTTCATGGTACTGAAGAAGATAAGGAAGCTTACCTTACTTACCTTAAGGCGGGAAGCTCAGACTATCCTTTGGAAGTCATCAAGAAAGCTGGGGTTGATATGACCAATACCGACTACTTGGATGCGGCCTTTAAAGTCTTTGAAGACCGTCTTGTTGAATTGGAAGCCTTGGTTGAAAAAGGTGTTCACCTTTCGTAAAAAGAAGTCACTATAAGAGAGAATCATTCTGAATCAGGATGATTCTTTTTATGTTAAAAAACGAACGTTTACTAGAGTATAAGTTCTAATTGATTTGGAAATGAGTTAGCGAGCATATTTATAGCCCCTAGTTTATATTAATGATAGACTAAAAACCTAACGTTTTATATTTTATAAGTTAACAATGTTCAGAAACAGAAAGTAGGTTTTTGTGAAAACAACCAATCGTTATCTTGTAGCAACGTGTGGTGTCTTACTCCATCTCATGTTGGGGTCTACCTATGCTTGGAGTATCTACCGTAATCCTATTATGGCCCAGACTGGCTGGGATCAGTCCTCAGTTTCATTTGCCTTCTCACTAGCTATCTTTTGTCTTGGTCTTTCTGCAGCTTTTATGGGGCGTCTGGTTGAAAAATTTGGTCCTAGAGTGACTGGGAGTATGTCGGCTGTTCTCTATGCTGGGGGAAATATTCTGACAGGGGTTGCCATTGCTCATGGAGAGCTGTGGATGCTTTATCTTGGTTATGGTATTCTTGGTGGTCTAGGACTGGGTGTGGGTTATATTACGCCTGTTTCAACTATTATTAAGTGGTTTCCTGATAAGCGTGGCCTTGCGACTGGCCTTGCCATTATGGGCTTTGGCTTTGCCTCGCTGTTAACCAGTCCCATTGCTCAATATCTGATTCAGGCACGTGGTGTTGAGCAGACCTTTTATATCTTGGGAGTTGTTTATTTTGTTGTTATGCTTTTTGTCTCGCAATTCATTAAACGACCAAGTGTAGAGGAAGCACAACTGTTGACTGACAAGAGTCCAAACCGTCAAGCTGCTGATTTAAGTAAAGGGGTTACGGCTAATGAGGCCCTGAAATCGTCAACTTTCTACTGGTTATGGCTTATCTTGTTTATCAATATTTCATGTGGCTTAGCCCTTGTCTCTGCTATTTCTCCAATGGCTCAAGATATGGTCGGGATGTCAGCGGAATCAGCGGCGGTTGTTGTAGGTGTTATGGGAATCTTTAATGGTTTTGGTCGCCTTCTGTGGGCAGGCTTGTCGGATTATATTGGGCGTCCGAAGACCTTTATTCTCCTCTTTGTGGTTAATATTGTTATGGCCGTCCTCCTAATTGTCCTGCAAGTGCCACTTGTCTTTGTGGTTGCGATGGCTGTTCTGATGACTTGCTACGGGGCAGGATTCTCCTTGATTCCTCCCTACCTTAGCGATATCTTTGGGGCAAAGGAGTTGGCTAGCCTTCATGGTTATATTTTGACTGCCTGGGCGATGGCGGCCTTAGTGGGGCCAATGCTCTTGTCGGTAACCTACGAATTGACAAAATCATACCAGATGACCTTGCTTGTTTTCATCGCTCTTTACGTGGTGGCTTTGGTCATTGCTTACCTCTTGAAAAAGAGGGGGTTACGTCAAGTAGCCTAATGATGACGATTTGATTTATAGATAAGAAAAATCTCTAGCACTCGCTAGGGATTTTTTATATAATAAAACACATGGTTAAATCATATAGTAAAAACGCAAATCACAACATGCGACGTCCTGTAGTCAACAAGGATATCGTGGACTACATGCGAACGCATCTTCAGGAAAATAAAGGGCATTTGGCTGAACTGGAGGCCTTTGCTCGTAAGGAGAATATTCCAATTATCCAGCACGAGGTTGTTGCTTATTTCCGATTTTTATTGCAGACCTTGCAGCCTAAGAAAATCCTTGAGGTAGGAACAGCTATTGGATTTTCAGCCCTTCTTATGGCTGAGTATGCACCTGATGCTCAGATTACGACGGTTGATCGTAATGAAGAAATGATTGGCTTTGCCAAGGAAAATCTAGCCAAGTATGACAGTCGCAAACAAATTACCTTGGTCGAAGGAGATGCAGCAGAAGTTTTGCAAGATTTGGACACTGATTATGATTTTGTCTTTATGGACTCAGCCAAGTCTAAATATATCGCCTTTCTGCCTGAAATCCTAAAACGTCTCAAGGTAGGTGGTGTCATCGTCTTTGATGATATCTTCCAAGGTGGGGACATTGCCAAAGACATCATGGAAGTTCGTCGTGGTCAGCGTACGATTTACCGTGGCTTGCATCGTCTTTTCGATGCGACCTTAGATAACCCTGGTTTGACTGCTAGTTTGGTCCCTATGAGTGACGGACTTCTTATGCTTCGGAAAAATTCTGAAAATATTATCTTACCAGATTAAGCATTATTTAAGTAAGTGTGGTATAATAGCAGAGATATTGACAATTTAAGGAGTAAATAGAATGGCTAAAGAAAATGAAAATCTTGAGTCAACAGAAGAAACTGTTGAAGAGGTTGTAGCAGACAAAGACGCAGAACAAGAGCATCTTGATCGCCAAAAAGAAGAAGAGGAAAGCATCGCCCTCGCCAGTGAAAAAGCGAAAGAAAAAGCTAAACGTGCTAAAACTAAAAAGACACGTGATGCTGGTAAACCAAGCTCAGGTGGTCGCTTCCTTGGAGGTCTTGCCCTTGTAGCTGTTTCAGCTCTCGTTGGTGCAGGTGCTATGTATGTTTCTCTAGGTAACAAAACAACTGAAGAAACAACTTTGGTATCTATGAAAGGTGATACTGTTACTGTTGGTGATGTTTTTGATTCACTTAAAGGTAGCAGCCAAACACAACAAAGTGTTTTGAGTGCAACTTTGCAAAAGGCTCTTGAAAAAGAATATGGTAGCAAAGTCAGCAAAGAAGACGTTGACAAAGCTTATAAGCAAGCTTCAGAACAATACGGAGATCAATTCTCACAAGTACTTGCAGCCTATGGTCAAACAGAAGAGTCATACCGTAATCAAATCCGTACACAAAAATTGGTTGAGTATGCTGTTAACCAAGCCGCGCAGAAAGATTTGACGGAAGCAAATTACAAGGCTGCCTATGATAACTACACACCAAATACAGAGGTGCAAGTGGTTTCAACTACTGATAAAGCAGTGGCAGATAAAGTAGACTCTGAAGCTAAGGCAGAAGGAGCAGATTTCTCACAAGTAGCTAAAGATAACAGCTTGGAAGTGACTTCTAAGACAGTTAACTCAGCTTCTCAAGACTTCCCAGCAGATGTTTTGACAGCAGCCTTCAAACAAGATGCTAATGCCGTTTCTGACGTAGTGACTGTTTCAAACAGCTCAACTGGTGCTGCGACTTACTACATCGTCAAAACTGTTTCAAAATCTGAGAAAAATGCAGATTGGAAAAACTATAAGGATGATTTGACTAAGGTTATCATCAATGGTAAGAAAGCTGATACTAACTTCACTAACTCAGTGATTGCTAAGGTCCTTAAGAAATATAATGTTAAAGTTGTAGACAAGGCCTTTAGCGCAATTCTTGACCAGTATGTGACTGGTTCTGGAGCTTCATCAAGTTCATCATCAAGCTCTAGCAAATAATTCATAAGATAGAGTTGATAATGCTATTATCAGCTTGACCTAAGACCTAAAACACGTTAAAATGGAGAGTGGCTGAAAGTTCTAATATCATGACATTTTTAGCCTTCCCTTTGAGATTGGTAATCATCGCTTCTGATACAGAAAAATGGCGGTCGCTGCGAGCCATGGACGAATCTGGTTACTTGCTACTCAAAGTTCACAATTAAAGACAAATAAGAATGACAAGTTCATTGAATGAAGGTGGTACCGCGGTTCACGTCGCCCTTCGTTTAGTGGTCTTGTCTTTTATTCTTTGGGTATTTTCTGAATGAAATGTATGACAATATTGGAGGTAGCGTATGAAAACCTATTTTGTCAAACAGAAGTTTCGATTGGGTGGCGAACGCTTTGATATCAAGGATGATCAAGGTAGAGTTGCCTATCAGGTTGAAGGATCCTTTTTCAAGATTCCAAAGACCTTTACAATTTTTGGTGAGGATGGTCGTGAGATTAGTCATATCACCAAGGAGCCGCTTAGTCTCTTGCCTAAGTTTACAGTAGACTTGCAGGATGGTTCGAGTTTTTACATTCGAAAAAAATTAACCCTTCTTCGTGATAAGTATGATGTCGATAATCTTGGCTTGCGAATAGAGGGTAATATTTGGGACTTGGATTTTCAACTACTTAATAGTCAAAATCAGGTAGTTGCTAGGATTCAAAAGGAGCTCTTCCATCTGACATCGACCTATACTGTTACTGTTTATGAAAATACTTACGCCGATTTGGCCATTTCCCTGTGTGTTGCTATTGACTATGTGGAAATGCTCGAGAATAGCTCAAAATAAGAAACATTTATTTAAGGAGAAACAATGAAACAACTTACTTCAGCACAAATTCGTCAAATGTGGCTTGATTTCTGGAAATCAAAAGGTCACGCTGTTGAACCATCAGCTAACTTGGTTCCAGTTAACGATCCAACCCTTCTTTGGATTAACTCAGGGGTTGCCACTTTGAAGAAATACTTTGATGGCTCTGTGATTCCTGAAAATCCACGTATCACCAACTCACAAAAGGCTATCCGTACCAACGATATCGAAAACGTTGGTAAGACAGCTCGTCACCACACAATGTTTGAAATGCTTGGTAACTTCTCAGTTGGTGACTACTTCCGTGATGAAGCTATCGAATGGGGTTATGAGCTTTTGACAAGCCCAGAGTGGTTTGATTTTCCAAAAGACAAACTTTACATGACTTACTATCCAGATGATAAAGATTCGTACAACCGCTGGATTGCTTGCGGTGTTGAACCAAGTCATTTGATTCCAATTGAAGATAACTTCTGGGAAATCGGTGCTGGACCTTCAGGACCAGATACTGAGATTTTCTTTGACCGTGGTGAAGACTTTGACCCTGATAATATCGGTATCCGTTTGCTTGAAGAAGATATTGAAAACGACCGTTACATTGAAATTTGGAACATCGTTTTGTCACAATTCAACGCAGATCCAGCTGTTCCACGTTCAGAATATAAAGAACTTCCTAATAAAAACATTGATACGGGCGCAGGTCTTGAACGTCTTGTAGCCGTAATGCAAGGGGCTAAAACAAACTTTGAAACAGACCTCTTCATGCCTATCATTCGTGAAATCGAAAAAATGTCTGGTAAAACTTACGATCCAGATGGTGACACAATGAGCTTCAAGGTCATCGCTGACCACATCCGTTCATTGGCATTTGCCATTGGTGATGGTGCCCTTCCAGGTAATGAAGGTCGTGGTTACGTCCTTCGTCGTCTTCTCCGTCGTGCCGTAATGCACGGCCGTCGTCTCGGCATTTCTGATGCTTTCTTGTACAAACTTGTTCCAACTGTTGGTCAAATCATGGAAAGCTATTACCCAGAAGTTCTTGAGAAGAAAGACTTTATCGAAAAAATCGTTAAACGTGAAGAAGAAACTTTTGCACGTACCATCGATGCAGGTTCAAGCATGCTTGACGAGCTTCTTGCTAGCCTTAAGAAATCTGGTAAAGATACGCTTGAAGGTAAAGATATCTTTAAACTTTACGATACTTATGGATTCCCAGTGGAATTGACAGAAGAGTTGGCTGAAGATGAAGGATTCAAGATTGACCATGAAGGTTTCAAAGCTGCCATGAAAGAACAACAAGAACGTGCGCGTGCTAGCGTGGTTAAAGGTGGTTCTATGGGTATGCAAAATGAAACCCTCGCTAATATCACTGAACCATCTGAGTTCTTGTATGAAGCTGAAACTGCCGAAAGCCGTTTGAGCGTAATCGTTGCTGATGATGCTCGTCATGATAGTGTTAACTCTGGTCAAGCACTCCTTGTCTTTGAACAAACACCATTCTACGCTGAAATGGGTGGACAAGTAGCAGACCACGGTACGATCTCAGATGCAGCTGGTACAGTCGTTGCGCGTGTTGTTGACGTTCAACGTGCGCCAAATGGACAAGCACTTCACACTGTTGAGGTTGAAGGTGAACTTGTTGTAGGTGCTAACTACAAACTTGAAATTGACCACACACGTCGTCACCGTGTTATGAAGAACCACACAGCGACTCACCTCTTGCATGCTGCCCTTCATAATATCGTTGGTGATCATGCTGTCCAAGCGGGTTCTCTTAATGAACAAGAATTCTTGCGTTTCGACTTCACTCACTTTGAGGCTGTAACTCCAGAAGAATTGCGTGCTATCGAAGAACAAGTCAACGAAGAAATCTGGAAAGCCACTCCAGTAACAACTATTGAAACAGACATTGACACTGCTAAATCAATGGGAGCTATGGCCCTCTTTGGTGAAAAATATGGTAAGAATGTTCGTGTCGTTTCAATCGGTGATTACTCTGTTGAGCTTTGTGGTGGTACGCACGTTGCCAACACTGCCGAAATCGGTATGTTCAAGATTGTCAAAGAAGAAGGTATCGGTTCAGGAACACGTCGTATCTTGGCAGTGACATCACGTGAAGCTTACCTTGCTTACCGTGAAGAAGAAGATGCCCTTAAAGCAATCGCAGCAACACTTAAGGCACCACAATTGAAAGAAGTACCTAACAAGGTTGCTAGCCTTCAAGAGCAGTTGCATGCCCTTCAAAAAGAAAATGCTACTCTTAAAGAAAAAGCAGCAGCTGCAGCAGCTGGTGATGTCTTCAAAGACGTTAAAGAAGCTAACGGTGTTCGTTACATCGCTAGCCAAGTGGAAGTTTCTGACGCAGGTGCTCTTCGTACCTTTGCTGACCAATGGAAACAAGCAGACTACTCTGACGTCCTTGTCCTTGCAGCTCACATTGGCGAAAAAGTTAATGTCCTTGTAGCAAGCAAGTCTAAAGATGTTCACGCAGGTAATGTCATCAAGGTTCTCGCACCAATCGTATCAGGTCGTGGTGGTGGTAAACCAGATATGGCCATGGCCGGTGGTAGCGATGCCAATGGTATCCAAGATCTTCTTTCAGCAGTAGCAGAACAGCTTTAAGATGTGATACAATAAAAGAAACTTGAAAAGGTAGGATGAAAATCCTATCTTTTTTTCTTTAAAAAAGTTTAGTAATAATATTGAAATAATTGTAAAAAAAATTTCAAAGGGGTATAATAGAAGTATGAAAACGGTTCCAATTTTTATCAAACAGCCTAGAAAGTGAGAGTGATCAAAATGAGAAAGGCATATGTTTTTAAGGAACGTCAACGTTACTCAATACGTAAATATTCTTTTGGAGCTGCATCAGTCTTAATTGGTGCGAGCTTGATGCTTGGTGGACATGCTTTGGCTCAGGAACAAGCCAATAGCGTAAATTCCAACAAGGACTATGAAGTTTTTGTAAATAATTCTGAACCACTTCAAATCGACCAGGCAACTTCAGAAGCTGTTACCGATGTCCTCAATCAACCAGCTTCAAGATCTGAAGCGCCAAGACCTAAGCTTGCCAGCAGTGAAGTTGCTTCTTCTGAAGCTAGTAGTGTAGTAGCTAGCGAGGCTGCTTCTTTGGAAGTACCGGCAGAGGTTGCTCATTCTGCATCTGCTGTTGCTACTGTTTCTAGATCAGAAGTGGCTAGTCCACGTTCTGAAGTGTCATCAGTAGCTAGCTCTGAAGCAGCAAGTGAGACTAACCGTTCCGAAACTTCAGAAGTAGCAGAAGTTAGAGGTACTGACCGTGAAGCTGTCGAAACACGTCAACCTGGTGTAGATGGTCCAGTGACTGCTGATGGTTCTCTTGATATCCCATCAAACGGTACTTTTTATTTCCGTCGCACAACTGAAATTCGTACAGCGCCTATCATGGATATCAAACCTACCTTTGTCTTTAGTGCAGGTGACCATGTTATCTATGATAAGGTCTTGAAGAGAGACAATCATCAATGGATTTCTTACATTGGCTACGACTATGAACGCTACTACGCTGATATCGCAGCATTGAAGGCTGAAAACACTAATAGCACCACTGAAGCAACTAGAGATGAAGTCATCCCTGAACGTGGTACTTATTACTTTACTAAACCTGCAGATGTGAAGAACCAACCTAGCTTGACTGCCAAGACTGAGTTCAATTTTGATCCAGGCATGTCAGTCAACTACGATAGATCTTTGCTTGCTGACAACCATCGTTGGATTTCTTATGTGTCATACAATGGTACTCGTCGTTACGTTGACCTAGGTGCTGCTGCAGAGGCTGTAGCTAAACCAAGAGGCGATATCGCTATTGAAAGTCATGACAATGGTGATTTTAGTGTAGTTATCAGTAATGTTTCAGATCAAAACGGTGTCCTCGGGGTATCTGTTCCAATCTGGTCTGAAAAGAATGGACAAGATGATATCATCTGGTACAATGCGACTCGTCTTAACAACGGTAACTACAAGGTTAACGTTAGTCTGAGTGATCACAAGAATGAACGTGGTCTCTACAATGTTCATCTTTACTATGTTGAAACTAATGGTAAATTAGTTGGTGTGGGCGGCACAACTTACACAGTTCCTGCTAAGGTTGAAGAAACTCATACAACAACTAGTTATAGCCTTCCTGACTCAGGGACTTATACTTTCAAAGAACGCTCTAGCATTAAGGCAGAACCTCGTGTAGCAAGCCCAGAGTTGGCCTACTACGATGCTGGTATGTCAGTTAACTACGACAAGATTGTCAGTGGTGATGGTTACCAATGGCTTTCTTACCTCAGCTACAATGGCAACCGCCGTTATGTTGCCGTGGCTAAACTTGCTCAACAAGAAAGCAAACCAAGTGGCACTATCAATATTGAAAATCTCTCTAACCTTGGTTTCGACGTTCATATCACTAATGTTTCTGGTGGTGACAAGGCTATCCAAGGTGTGAGTGTTCCAGTTTGGACAACTAAAGACGGCCAAGATGATCTTGTATGGCACCAAGCTGACAGACAAAGTGATGGTAGCTACAAGGTTCGCATCAATGTTAGCGACCATAAGGCCGAAGCAGGCGAATACATTGTTCATCTCTACTATGTTCAAGATGGTAAAATGGTAGGTATCGGTGGCACTAGCACAACTGTTCCAGTTCAAAATGCAACCCGCCACAACCTTCCAGCTTCAGGTTCATACACCTTTACCGCTCGAACTGGTATCAAGACTCAACCTTTGGTAGCCAACCCAGATGTTAGCTACTATGATTCAGGCATGTCAGTCAACTATGACAAGGTTGTCAATAATGACGGCTATACATGGCTTTCTTACCTCAGCTATTCAGGACATCGTTTCTATGTGGCTATCGCACCAACGAGTGTGACTAAACCTGTAGAACAACCTGTTCAACCAAGCACACCATCATCTGGTACCTATACTTTCAAAGAACGCTCTAGCATTAAAGCAGAACCAAGTGTAGCTAGTCCAGAGTTGGCCTACTATGATGCTGGTATGTTCGTTAACTATGACAGATTGGTGACTGCAGATGGTCATACATGGCTCTCTTATGTTAGCCATGGAGGAAACCGTCGTTACATTGCCATTGATGGTAAGGCAACAGCAGTTGCTCAACCAGCAAGTCCAAGCCTAGCTGCGACTGGTACTTATACCTTTACCAAACCTAGCTCTATCAAGGCTCAACCAAGTGTTGCAAGTCCAGAGTTAGCCTACTATGATAAAGGCATGTCCGTTCGATATGACAAGGTCCTTACAGCTGATGGACACACATGGTTGTCTTATGTAACCTATAGCGGTGCAAGACGCTATGTAGATATTTCTTAAGAGTTTTAACATCACTCTCTTTTGAGGGTGGTGTTTTTTTAGTTTCAAGAGTTGAATCAATATATTGTTCAATATGTTTTAGAAGCATTTGCTGTAAATTAGAGAAAGTTGTAAAATCAAGGTGAAAATATAGGATTAGTTCTATGAGTAACTAGCATCTTAAGTTATAGAATAAGGATGTTGTAATTAGAGGTGTTCAATTATGTTAGATATTTTTGTTTTAGAAGAAGATTATTTTCAACAAGCTCGTCTTGAGGATGCTATCCACAAGTCTAAACAAATATATATTTTAAGAATTGGGAAGGTCGATTTATACGATAAACCCAATCAATTATTAGAGTGTATTACGGAAAGGGGTTCGCACTTACTGTTTTTTCTAGATATTGCAACTGATAGTGATATCGAAGGGGGAATATTGGTTGCTCAACAGATACGTGAGCGAGATCCTTATGCTAGTATTGTTTTCATCACAGCACATCCCGAACTCCTACCATCAACCTTTCAGTATCGCTTAGCTGCACTTGATTTTATTGACAAGAATTTGCCTGATATTGAATATGAAGATAGGATTATTTCTGATATTGGATTAGCACTTTCTAAAAATGGTCTGAGCCAAATAGAGTGTGCTTTTACTATAGATACAAAGAATGCAACTATACAAGTTCCTTTTCATAAGATACTCTATTTTGAAACATCTCCAACAGTTCATAAGGTGATTCTTCATACAACAGAAGAGCAAATTGAGTTCTATGGTCAATTGTCAAAAATTGTGAAACAAGATTGCAGACTATATAAATGTCATAAATCATTTGTTGTAAATCCCGAAAACATTGTGAGATTGGACAAAGAATTAGGTGTTATTTATTTTGAAAACGGTGAGTCATGCTTGGTTTCAAAAGCTAAACAAAAAGAGATTGTTGCTAAGATGCTTGTTCCAAAAAACATGGCAGTTTGATGTATATAGTATTTTTGTTTTAAAATGTTATTTTCTGATTATGACGAAAAAACGACCTTTTATGACTTCAATGAAAAATTTAGCTTTCTATATATTATAATAACCTCGTAAATTATCAGAAAAGGAATCTCACTCATGAAAAATACAAGTAAACTTATTGGTATTCTATTAGCTCTAATTGTAGTTATCCTTGCTGTCTTCTTAGTGACTAAGTTTAATAGTCATGAATCTGCGCGTGTTAGCATAAGTAGTAGCCCAGCCAAGACGGTCAAAAAATCATCTTCAAGCTCAAGTAAAGTTGTTAAGAAGGATAAGAAATCAGCTCAATCATCAACTTCAGAAGTTTCAAATGAAGAAAATGACAATCAGGCCTCAGCAGTAGCACCTAAAGCTTCTTCTCAAGCTCAAGCAGGAACTACAGATGGTGGACAAGTGGCTGAATCTACAACACCAGCTTCTCAAGTGGGAGGAGTTGAAGGTGGTCGAGGTGCATGGACAGCAACTTCTGGAACATTGACACTTGATGAGGAAACACCTGTTTATGCTGCTCCAGATAAAGATAGCGGAGCAGTTTCTACACTTCCTGCCGGAGATGTTGACTGGGATAAATATGAAATTTTACCTGATGGAAACTGGTATAGTTTTGTTAAGAATGGCCAACGTTATTATATTTCATATTCAGATGTAGGACATTGATAAATGATTAAAAAGAAAACATGATAACTCGCATAAAGTTATCATGTTTTTTATGTATCACTCTCCTTTTCTTAATAAAATTACGAATAAATAAGTATGGCTTGCTTCGGCTTTCGATTATGACAAAAAATGGACAGTTTATGATTTAGGTGTGAACAAGTCAAATAAATTTGGTATACTAATGGACAAGTGAGAAATATTTAGTAATATTCTGTAAAATACTTGTAATATTTGTCGCCGAGTGTTACAATCAAACAGTAACATCAATTCAATAGAGAGAATAATTGATATGAAACGAGAAAAATTTTTACACGAACAACAACGTTTTTCCATTCGTAAATATTCATTTGGGGCAGCATCAGTCCTTTTAGGAGCTAGTTTGGTCTTTGTAGGTCAAGCTTTGGCTGATGAGCATCATGAAGTTTCAACACCTTCAGATGCCACTTTGCGTGCTACCTCAGATAGTGATGCTGTGACAGCAGCTGATATTTTCAGTGGTGTAGCGACCGATGGGGCAGCGTCAAGTGAGAAAGCTAGCCAAGTCTCAACAACTAGCCAAACTGCTAGTGAAACTGCTACTAGCGAGGCTAGAAGTGAAGTGAGTGCTAGTACCTCACAAGCAACAGATAAAATTTCTGAATCAACAACTGCTAGCTCAGAAGCGACAAGGAACACAAATGCTTCATCTGAAACAGCCACTAACCTTGATGTATCTGCCTTAACGAGAGCAGCTGTCAATACTAGTTTGGCAAGCCAACCAGCTACAAGCACAGACAGCGACCTTCCAAACCAAGGAACTTATGTCTACAAGGAACGTACAGAGGTTAAGAATCAACCTAAGGTATCTGCCAAGGCTGAATTTTATGTAAATCCAGGGGATAGCGTCCTTTACGATCAAGTCGTGACATCTGATGGCTACCAATGGATTAGCTACAAATCATACTCTGGTGTGCGTCGTTATGCGCCAGTGAAACCAGTGGCAGCTGGTAGTGGTAACGGTAATAGTGGTAATGGGGATGGCAAACCTTCTAGTGGTGCTCAAGCCACAACAGGTGCTTTGGATATCCCAGCGACAGGAACTTACTACTTTACACGTGACACAGATATTAAGAAGGAACCAAAAGCAGACCTCAAACCTACTTTTGTTTTCGGTAAGGGTGACCATGTCATCTATGATAAAGTTTTGACAGCTGATAATCACCAATGGATTTCTTACCTTGGTTATGATTATGTTCGCTACTATGCAGATATTGCGACTTTGACACCTGCAAAAGCTGAAACACCAACTGTTAAACCAACAGAAACTAATCAAGCAAAACCAGAAGTTACTGGTGCTGAAAAGCTTCCAGCAAGTGGTACTTATAATGTGACACGTAGCTTGAATGTTAAAAATGAACCTAAGGCTTCTGCAGAAACACTTTATACCTTGGAAAAAGGCTACAAAGTGAACTATGACAAGGTCTTGACTGCGGATAACCACCAATGGATTTCTTATATTAGCTACAGTGGTACACGTCGTTATGTGGATATTGCTACCTTGAAAGCTACTGAGTCTAAACCACAAGAAAACCGTGTTTCTGGTAACCTTACCATCAACAACCAAACCTCTAATGGATTTGATGTTGTCGTAACCAATGTTTCAGGTGGTGGCAAGACAGTTCAGGAAGTCCGTGTCCCAATCTGGTCAAATAAAGATGGTCAAGACGACCTTACTTGGTATCATGCCGATAAACAATCAGACGGTAGCTATAAGGTTCATGTAGATAAAGCCAGCCACAAGGGCGATGCTGGTACCTATTCTGTACATCTTTACTATATGTTGGATGGTAAACGAACTTATATTACCGAAACTACAGCCACAGTTCCTGAATCTCAAGTGACAGGGAAATTGACCATCAGCAACCAAACGTCTAATGGCTTTGATGTTGTCGTAACTAATGTTTCAGGCGGTGGCAAAGAAGTTAAAGAAGTCCGTGTTCCAATCTGGTCAGATAAGAATGGCCAAGACGATCTCACTTGGTATCATGCTGATAAACAATCAGACGGTAGCTACAAGGTTCATGTAGATACAGCCAGCCATAAGGGCGATGTTGGTACTTATTCTGTACATCTTTACTATATGTTGAATGGTAAGAGAACCTATATCACAGAAACTACAGCTACAGTCCCTCAATCTACTGAATCTCAAGTGACAGGGAAATTGACCATCAGCAACCAAACGTCTAATGGCTTTGATGTTGTCGTAACTAATGTTTCAGGCGGTGGCAAAGAAGTTAAAGAAGTCCGTGTTCCAATCTGGTCAGATAAGAATGGCCAAGACGACCTTACTTGGTATCATGCCGACAAACAATCAGACGGTAGCTATAAGGTTCATGTAGACACAGCTAGCCATAAGGGTGATGCTGGTACCTATTCTGTACATCTTTACTATATGTTGGATGGTAAACGAACTTATATTACCGAAACTACAGCCACAGTTCCTGAATCTCAAGTAACAGGAAAATTGACGATTACCAACCAAACTTCTAACGGCTTTGATGTTGTCGTAACTAATGTTTCAGGTGGTGGCAAAGAAGTTAAAGAAGTCCGTGTTCCAA
>NZ_KV794091.1:48267-51128 GCF_001808655.1 Streptococcus sp. HMSC078H03 | reverse complement strand
AAATGTGGTGTTTATCTGAGCCTAACATAGATGGCTTTTTCTGTCTAGCTTCGTTTTACAAATTGGGTTATTTATTCTTCATAAGATTTGAAGGGTTGATCTTTTTTAGGGTATCGTGTCGGTGTGATTGACAGTCCCATCTTGTCTTTTTCGTGTAGCAATTCAATGACTAGGGAAACCATGATCAGTACCATGATGAGTGAAAATGGAAAGGCTACGATAATCAGCGTATTTTGCAAGGCTACTAAGCCCCCTGAAAGAAGTAAGACGATGGCAATAGTCGCAAGGAGTACGCCCCAGAAGATTTTAAGGTTATTCTTTGGTTTGAGATTCCCATCATCAGAGAGCATAGCTAGCACATAGGTCGCAGAGTCTGCTGACGTGATAAAGAAGGTAATGATCAAGATGATGGCAACAACGGAGGCAATAAAACCAAATGGCAGTTGACTGAAGGTTGCAAACAAGGTCTGCTCACTTGGAAACTGTGTTAAATCTACATTTCCAAGTGATTGAACATGCGTTGAAAGTGTTCCAAAGGTAGAAAACCATAAAAAGCTTAATACAGTCGGTGCTAATAAGACGATGGATAGAAATTGTCTGATACTACGTCCTTTAGAAATTCTGGCAATAAAAACTCCCACGAATGGTGACCAAGAAATCCACCAAGCCCAATAGAAAATCGTCCAAGTATTGATCCAGTCACGATTGTATTGACCAAAGGAACCAGCACTGAAACTCATACGGAAGAAATTGGAAATATACAGTCCGATACTATCGGTCAAGGTATTAAAAATCTGGACTGTGGGACCGATGATTATGGTGATGGCGAGTAGTCCAATCGCTAAAATAAGATTGGTGTTTGATAAGATTTTTACCCCTTTTCCAAGACCAGAAAGGGCTGAAATGGTAAAGAGGATGGTTGTGATAATGATGATAATAACTTGCACAAGGGCATTGTTTGGAATACCAAAGAGGTAGTTGAGTCCCCCATTGATTTGGGCTGCCCCAAAACCAAGAGTGGTTGCCACCCCGATAACAGTAGCGACCACTGTAATCGTATCTACGATCTTACCAAGGATACCGTTTGTTTTTTTACCAAACAAGGGCTTTAAGGTAACCGATAAAAGATATTTCTCTTTTTTTCGGAAACCAAAGTAGGCGAGGGCCAGGGCGATTAAAGCATATATTGCCCAGGCATGGATGCCCCAGTGAAAGAAAGTGTAACGGAAAGCATCGGCTAAGGCTTCCTGCGACCCTGGGGTAGCTCGTACCGTTGAAATGGCATAATGGGATAAGGGCTCTGCGGCACCGTAGAAGACAAGGCCGATTCCCATTCCAGCAGAAAATATCATGGCAATCCAAGAGATAGTAGAGTGTTCAGGCACCGAATTGGGTTCCCCCAGTTTGATTTGCCCAACGGGACTAACCAGGAAAAAGCCACAAAGTAGAACGATTGACGTGACCAGTAATAAGTAAAACCAGCCAAGTTTATCTGAAATAACTTCCCTTAGTTGTTCTGACCAAACTTGGTAGCCGTCAGGCATAACAATACCAAGAAGGACGAGGATAGCCAGTAGCACAAAAGGGGTTTTTAAGACCGGCGTTAAATTTTTAGTTGACATAAAGTCTCCTTTCATTCTCTACCATTATATCAAAAATGATAAAAACTTAAAAATGAGGGGAGATTAGATAACACCCAGCTAGTTATAATTTTTAGTTGATTAACTAGAGACGTTTAAGAACCTAAATTGTCAAATTAAGTTAGACTTTTCAAGTAACTCAGAAAAACTTGGTAGGGTGATTGATAATTCAATGATTTCCTAGGAATTCTATTTCTTGAGAGTGGGACAGAAATCGGTAATTCGTTAGAATTCGATTTCGTCGTCCCACCTCCGCACAGTTGAGTAGGGCAGTAAAAGCTGATGAAATCAGCGTAGTAGAGCCCACTCAACCACTGCGTCTTGCTCGACAATCCAAAAACAATAAAGAGGCTAGGACTTTTGTCCCAGCCTCATAATTTTGAGAAATATTAGTAAAATCCATTTGATGTCGAGAAAGAGAATGACAAACAAGTGATTGTCTTGCCTGAAGAGACGAAGGAACGGATAACGGGTGATTTGTTTGAGGGACTTTATCGGAAACGACAGATTGGATTTGGAAAACTCTTCAAGACTATCAAGAAAGAATTAGACTTAGATGATGTCGAAGATGGTAATCTTGTTCAGACTGGAGAGGATAGTCAAGAAGTATCGCGAGGTCAGGAAATTGTAGCCGTTTGGAATTGGCAGAGAAAGAATTATTTTTTACAGTTACTAAGAAATATGTTAGTCAGTTTTATTATTAGGTGTATTTAATTTGCTGTAGTAATTGACAATTACGGCTGATAAGCATCCAAAAAAAATAAGTCCATATACAGTTAAAAAGACGCTAGTAATACGTCCGATTAGAGTAGTAGCTAGTATATCTCCGTAACCTACTGTTGTTGATGTGACAAAAGCATACCATAGTCCATCCCAGTAATTACTTATTTGAGGTTCAACTAATAAAAGTATTCCTCCTGAAATAAAAATAAAACTTACAAAACTTGTCAAAAATTGATTAAAACCTGTAACTTTTATAATATGAAATAGAGTATTTAAACGTTTCATTTGGTTCTCCTTTGTTATAGTGTTAATGAAAATTATAGCATACAAAAAGTGTCTAAATATGTATTTTAGAAACTTTTTATATTAATTTTTATTATGTTTTCTTGATAGTAAGCCTCTATCGTTACAAGCTCGTTTGTGGTAAGATGAGTATAGGTCATTTATCTTAGTTCCTTTCAGACAAATGTGGTGTTTATCTGAGCCTAACATAGATGG
>NZ_KV794091.1:0-48167 GCF_001808655.1 Streptococcus sp. HMSC078H03 | reverse complement strand
TTCGTCGTCCCACCTCCGCACAGTTGAGTAGGGCTGTAAAAGCTGATGAAATCAGTGTAGTAGAGCCCACTCAACCACTGCGTCTTTCTCGACAATCCAAAGACAAATTGAGAGGCTAGGACTTTTGTCCCAGCCTCATAATTTTGAGAAACATTCGTAAAATCCATTTGTTTCGGTAATCCATTTCGTCCTATATGTTAGTTCTTTTCAGATAAATGTGGTGTTTATCTGAGCCTAACATAGATGGCTTTTTCTGTCTAGCTTAATTTTACAAATTTGGTTATAATAAGATTAATTAAAAAGGGAAAGGAGTCATGCTATCAAAAACGAAGCTAAAATTGAACGTCTTTATGATAAGAGTCGTCGCGGATTTCTTCGTGGAATCTTTAGTCGTGCTACGATTATCTTCTTAATCATCTTACTGCAGCTTGTTGTTGTGGCCATGTCTTACCTCTGGTTGCATCAATATAGGATACACCTGCAAGTTACAGAAGTAGTCCTTCGTATTCTGGCCATTATTTATCTCTTTCAAAGTGATATGGAGTCGACGGCTGTTAATACGTGGCTGCTGATTGTCTTACCTTTCCCTATTATCGGAACCTTACTCCTAGCCTATACAAAACTAGATTTGGGCTATACAGGGATGAAGCGTGCGATTCAGAGCAATATTGACCGCAGTTGTGGAATATTGAAACAGGATGATAAAGCTCTCGAAGAGCTTAAGCAACGTCACACGAGTAACTACAATTTGGTTCAGTATCTTGAAAATGTTAATGGGCATTTTCCTGTCTATCGTCATAGTAAGACGACCTATTTTCCAAGCGGAGAAACCAAATTTGAGGAAATGAAGAAACAGCTCCTTAAAGCGGAGAAGTACATTTTCTTGGAATATTTCATCATTGACGAAGGTGAGATGTGGGGTGAAATCCTAGCTATCTTGAAACAGAAGGTTCAAGAAGGGGTGGAAGTACGTGTCATGTATGATGGCATGATTGAATTTTCAACCTTGAGTTTCGACTATAAGAAACGTCTGGAGAGAATTGGCATTCAATCTCGTGTTTTTGCGTCAGTAATGCCTTTCTTGTCAACCTATTACAATTACCGTGACCATAGAAAAATCTTGCTGATTGATGGTAAGGTAGCCTTTACAGGTGGGGTTAATCTAGCTGATGAATATATCAATAAGATTGAGCGTTTTGGCCATTGGAAAGATACTGCACTCATGGTTGAGGGGCCAGCGGTTGATACTTTCTTAGTCCTCTTCCTTCAAATGTGGACTTACTCACATGAAACACTGGATGTGACACCATATATGGTTGAGCATGAGACCTTTGATACTCCTGGTTTTGTTGTTCCTTACGGGGATATCCCACTGGATAAGGATAAGGTTGGTGAGAATGTTTATATTGATATTCTTAATCATGCGCGTGATTTTGTTCATATCATGACGCCCTATCTTATTTTAGATGGCGAGTTACTACATGCTTTGAAGTTTGCGGCTGAGCGTGGAGTTGATGTTAGTATCATCATGCCTGGTATTCCTGATAAAAAGTCAGCTTATTACTTAGCTAAGACTTACTACCCAACACTTTTAGCATCTGGTGTTAAGATCTATGAGTACACACCTGGTTTTGTTCACGCCAAGATTTTTGTGAGTGACAATAGTAGGGCTGTTGTAGGAACAATCAACTTGGATTACCGCAGTCTTTATCATCACTTTGAGTGTGCGACTTATCTTTATAGGACGTCATCAGTGGTTTCCATTGAGGAAGATTTCCAAGCGACCAAAGCCAAGTGTCATCGAGTTAGTGTCGCCGAGATTGAAAATCTGCCGTTCCATCAAAAGGCTTTGGGATTATTGACTAGATTAGTTGCTCCGTTGATGTAGTGACAATATCTGTTAGAAGAGGGTTGAGCCCTCTTTTCTTATAGTTTAAAATAAAGATAATGAAGTCGAAGGAGAAAATGATGTTAACTATTCGTCCAGCCAGGTTATCCGATGCACCAGCTATTCAGGCCATCTATGCACCCTATGTTGAAAAGACAGCTATTACTTTCGAATACGAGGTTCCCAGCATTCAAGAGTTTGAAGCACGCATCAGCAAGACGCTTGAAAAATTCCCCTATCTAGTGGTAGAAGAGGATGGCCGAGTTCTCGGCTATGCTTATGCTTCAACCTATTATGCTCGTTCAGCCTATGATTGGACAACAGAATTGTCTATTTATCTTCATGAAGATGCGCGTGGTCGAGGTTTGGGAAATCAGCTCTATGATGCCCTTGAGGAGGAACTTGAGAAGCGAGGGTTCTTGCGTTTCTTAGCCTGCATTGCAGTCCCTAATGAGGCCAGCGTTGCTATGCATGAAAAGCGGGGTTATGTCCAAGTTGCTCATTTTCCAAAAGTTGGCTACAAGTTTGAGCAATGGCACGATATCGTCTGGATGCAAAAAATCCTGGATGGGCCTGTTAGAAAGATACAGTAGATGCCCCACCAATCTTAAATCAGAATGGCTAATTATCCCTGCCTTTTGCATATGCTAAAATGATACTAATAAAATCACTGGGAGAGACCGAAAAGTTTGTGGTGGTCTCCCATACATGAAAGGAACCTATATGACTCAAGTAACCAGTGCTAGACTGTTACCCCAAAAGCCCTCCAGATGGGCTAAAAGTCTTCTTAATCGCAAGGTACCTATTTTCCTGTTCTTCTTACTGGAATTGGCTTTTCTCGTTTTCTCATATCTCAGTCTACAAGAGCATTTTCCATCCATTATCTTATGGGAACACTTGTTGAGTGTTTTTACCTTCTTTTACTTGCTCAATCGTTCCATGGATTCTCGTTCCAAATTATCCTGGCTGATTATCATTGCTCTTTTCCCAATTTTTGGGACAGCCTTGCTTTACTTTTCACTTGCTGATTTGGGTGTGAGACGGTTGAAGAAACGACTTGAGGATGCTACAGTGCAAGCTTCTAATTATTTAAGCACCGATCCAGAAGTAGCTGATTATTTATCTTATGGTGATCGTCTACTACAGCGTTTAGCTTATTTTCTGGAGCATAGTCCAGCTCAGTTTTCTATCTACAGAGATACTGAGGTGACCTATTTCCCACTTGGAGACGACATGCTTCCAGCACTGTTGGAGGATTTGAAAAACGCAGAGCGTTATATCTTTATGGAGTATTTCATCATTGACGAAGGTATCATGTGGGGTGAGATTTTAGCCATTTTGGAGGAAAAGGCCAAGGCAGGCCTGGACGTTCGTGTCATGTTTGATGGGATGAATGAGATGACCACCTTGTCCTACGATTATATTGAGCGACTACACAAGGTTGGTATTAAAGCTCAAGCCTTCTCACCAGTCAAGCCCATCCTATCAACCTATTACAATTACCGAGACCATCGGAAGATTACTGTGATTGATGGTCAAGTTGCTTATACTGGTGGTGTAAATATCGCTGATGAGTATGTCAATAAACGAGAACGCTTTGGTCATTGGAAGGATACAGCCCTTCGCCTAGATGGATCAGCAGTTCAAACGCTAAAAGCTCTCTTTTTGACCATGTGGACGGTGACTGGAGTAGAAGACAAGACAGATATGGAGCACTATCTACAAGAAAAACCTCAAAAAAGCAAGAGTCAGGGTTTGGTTCTCCCTTATGCCAATTCACCTTTGACCTACCACAAGGTTGCAGAAAATGTTTATTTACATCTTCTGAATACATCTACCGATTATGTCTATATCATGACACCTTATCTGATTTTGGATGATGAATTGGTTCAATCTATGACCTTTGCTGCTAGACGAGGTGTAGATGTTCGTATCATTATGCCAGGGATTCCAGATAAGCAGTATGCCTTTGATATTGCGACGACCTATTTTAAAGTGCTCTTGGATGCTGGCGTCCGTATTTTCCGTTATACCCCAGGCTTTATCCATGCTAAAGTTTATGTTTCTGACGCCAAACAAGCTGTGGTAGGTACCATTAACACTGATTACCGGAGTCTCTATCAAAATTTTGAAGATGGGGTCTATCTCTATAAAAATCTGGTAGTGCTTAACATTGAACAAGATTTTGAGAAAACCCAGGCTCTCTCAGAGGAAGTCACTCTGGAAAGTTTGTCTAAAATACCTATGGCTCATCGTCTAGGTGGCTATCTCTTTTCTCTGATTGGACCTTTGATGTAATCTTCTTTATAAATTTCCCCGTTTTTTGTTCTATGGTATAATAAGACCATTAGATGAAAAGGGGATTTTTTAATGAAAAAAGCAATGACTCTCTTAGGAGTGGCCTTAGTTTCAGGACTAATTTTGACAACAGTACAAGAAGTTAAAGCTCAAGAAACTTCTGAAAACATCATCGCTCTACGAAGCAGACGTAGTGGTTCGCGTTCTTCAAGTAGAGGTAGCAGAAGTGGATCAAAATCTGGTTTTGGGTCAAGCAAAGGACATCATTCTGATGGCAATTCAGGAAAAGGGTATAAATCTGATAGTGGGTCTAGTAAGAGTTACAAGTCAAGTAGTGATCATGACAGTTACAATGGATCTAGTAAAACTTATGGTTCTAGTAGCTCGCATAGTTCGGATTCAGACGTTGACTCTAGTACCAAATCAAGTAGCAGTCAGAGCTATTCAGACAGTCATTCCTCTTCTGGTAACAGTTCTAGCAAGTCAAAATCGGATACAAATTCAGAATACACAAAGCCTAAGATGTCATCTCCTGAGCTAAATGACTCTGAACGTTCTAACTTTCAATCAGGTGCAAAAGTTAGTGACGATGAGACACTCAAAAAGTATTCCAAACAAAATGATGATTTTTCAGATGAACAGTCCAAAAGTGTTTTTGACAATAATGACTACTATCAAACCCGTGACCGTTATTACAGACAAGATGTCATCCGTAATCCCTGGTTCTGGATGTATATGAGCAGACGTTCTTATTATCGCTATGGGAATTCTTACCATTCAAAAGTGAATAATAACGCTTATACCAAGGGCTATCAGGATGGCTTTGCGGATGCCGACAAAGGCATTGATAATTATGATTCATACTCAAAGGAATCAACTCTTTTTGGCAAATTCACAACAACTTCAGAAAAAACAGAATACCTACGTGGTTATAAAGATGGTCATGATGATGGAAAGTAAGAACAATGGCTAAGATATTTCCATGGTATTCATGACTTGACTCTGTCGTTCATTATGCTAGAATAGGAGTATGCGATGAGTCGATTGGCTCTTTAGAGCCTTTTGCGCTGAGGAGGTCTACATTAGATTGTAACGCAGGAGCGGACCTTGAGTAGTTGTGTGAACCTGCTACTCTCATCGAAAGATGCCTCTTATCCCTTGCCGTTTGGTAGGGGATTTTTCTTTATTCTTGGCTTTTTTACCCTTTTCAACTGGACTTAAACGTAGTATAATAGATTCACTAAACTAAATTGATAGAGAATTCCGAAAGAGGTTTAACTATGGGATACACAGTTGCTGTTGTCGGTGCTACAGGTGCCGTTGGTGCTCAAATGATCAAAATGTTGGAAGAATCAACACTTCCAATCGATAAAATTCGCTACCTTGCGTCTGCTCGTTCTGCAGGAAAAGTCTTGCAGTTTAAAGGTCAAGACGTGACCATCGAAGAAACGACTGAAGACGCATTTGAAGGTGTAGACATTGCACTTTTCTCAGCTGGTGGATCTACCTCTGCTAAATATGCACCATACGCTGTTAAAGCCGGTGCAGTAGTCGTTGATAACACATCATACTTCCGTCAAAATCCAGATGTGCCATTGGTTGTACCTGAGGTCAATGCGCATGCGCTTGATGCTCACAACGGTATTATCGCTTGTCCTAACTGTTCAACTATCCAAATGATGGTTGCCCTTGAGCCAGTTCGTCAAAAATGGGGCTTGGACCGTATCATCGTGTCAACTTACCAAGCTGTATCAGGTGCTGGTATGGGAGCAATCCTTGAAACACAACGTGAGTTGAAAGAAGTTTTGAATGACGACGTTAACCCACGTGATGTTAAAGCTGAAATCTTGCCATGTGGTGGTGATAAGAAACACTTCCCAATCGCCTTCAACGCCTTGGCTCAAATCGACGTCTTCACTGAAAATGACTATACTTACGAAGAAATGAAGATGACAAACGAAACTAAGAAAATCATGGGAGACGATAGCATTGCTGTATCAGCAACATGTGTGCGTATTCCAGTCTTGTCAGCTCACTCAGAGTCAGTCTATATTGAAACAAAAGAAGTGGCACCAATTGACGAAGTGAAAGCTGCTATTGCAGAATTCCCAGGTGCAGTCCTTGAAGACGACGTTGCTAACCAAGTCTACCCACAAGCCGTTAATGCTGTAGGTTCACGTGATACATTCGTCGGACGTATCCGTAAAGACTTGGATGCTGAAAAGGGTATCCACATGTGGGTTGTTTCAGATAACCTCCTTAAAGGTGCCGCTTGGAACTCAGTCCAAATCGCAGAAACACTTCACGAACGTGGTTTGGTTCGCCCAACTTCAGAATTGAAATTTGAATTGAAATAGGGAGCGAAACAGAAATCAGTAACTCGAAGAGTTTGATTTCTCCTTCGCTTTTATAATTTAAGGCTTAGGCTATAAAAGTCCACAGGACTTTTATACCACCCCCGCACAGTTGATTAGGAAGTACGAATGTTGTAGACATGAGTAGTTCCAATCAACCACTGCGTTATGATTCAGAAATCAGTAAGGATTTGGTGTTGTATTCAAATACTAAAGTCAAGCTGAATCCTATAAAGCAGAGAGACTTCTCTCTGTTTTTTTGTTTATTAGCCATCAAATGGAAATAGTCAGTTCTCACGTTTTCAGAAAATTGTCAACTTATCTGTCTGTCTGGTCAAAATTATGGTAAAATGGAAAGGATTAGAAAACGGTTGAAGGAGAATATTATGTCAATTGATCAATTAAGAGATGTCAAACTGATCACAGCCCTTATTACACCTTTCCACGAAGATGGCTCAATCAATTATGATGCCCTTCCAGAATTGATTGAGCATCTTTTGGCTCACCATACAGAAGCTCTTCTTTTGGCGGGAACAACGGCTGAAAGTCCAACACTTACTCACGATGAGGAGTTGGAACTCTTTGCGGCTGTGCAGAAAATTGTTAATGGACGTGTGCCATTGATTGCTGGTGTCGGTACCAACGATACACGTGACTCTATCGAGTTTGCTAAGGAAGTTGCCAAATTTGGTGGTTTCGCAGCTGGTCTTGCTATCGTGCCTTACTACAACAAGCCATCACAAGAAGGTATGTACCAACACTTCAAAGCTATTGCGGATGCTTCTGATTTGCCAATTATCATCTATAACATCCCTGGTCGTGTGGTTGTTGAAATGGCTCCTGATACCATGCTTCGTTTGGCGGAACATCCAAATATCATTGGTGTTAAAGAATGCACCAGCCTTGCAAATATGGCCTACCTTATCGAACATAAACCTGAAGATTTCTTGGTTTACACTGGTGAAGATGGGGATGCCTTCCACGCTATGAACCTTGGTGCTAACGGTGTCATCTCAGTAGCCTCTCATACAAACGGTGATGAGATGCATGCCATGCTTGAAGCTATTGAAAATAGTGACCTCAAGACAGCAGCAGCTATCCAACGTAAATTCATTCCTAAAGTTAACGCTCTCTTCTCAGTACCAAGCCCTGCACCTGTTAAAGCTGTTCTTAATCATCTTGGTTTCGAAGTTGGACCACTTCGTTTGCCATTGGTTGCATGTACTTCAGAAGAAGCTAAACGTATCATCAAGGTTGTCCTCGAAGAAGATGTCGAGGCAACACGTGAGACAGTTACAGGTGTCGTTCGTCCTGATTATTAAGAAAATGAAGTTGAGCAGCTTGCTCAGCTTTTTTAGTTGAATAGGTTAAATCTCACAAAATAAGCTGATATAGGGTCTAAAAGCAGTTTTCTATCATGAAAATTGGCTTTTTTTGATATAATTATAGTTAGTGTGCTTAAAAAGAAAGGAAGTTTCATGAATCAACTTGAACAAAAACTTGAGCAGGATTTTGGTATTGTTTTTAGCCAAAAAGACCTCTTAGAAACAGCATTTACCCATACCTCATATGCCAATGAGCACCGCCTCCTAAACATTTCACATAATGAACGTTTGGAATTTTTAGGAGACGCGGCTCTGCAATTAGTCATTTCTGTTTATCTTTACAAACGCTACCCTAATAAGCCAGAAGGGGAAATGTCTAAGATGCGTAGTACTATTGTTCGTGAAGAGAGTTTGGCAGGCTTTACAAAGGCTTGTGGTTTCGAGCAGTATATCCGTCTTGGTAAAGGGGAAGAAAAATCTGGTGGACGTGAACGTGCCACTATCCTTGGTGACCTCTGGGAGGCCTTCCTCGGTGCTCTTTATTTGGATCAAGGTTTGCCTGCAGTTGAGAAATTCTTGAATCAGGTCATGATTCCTCAGGTTGAAAAGGGAAACTTTGACCGTGTAACAGACTATAAGACAGCCTTGCAAGAGCGTCTTCAGGTCAATGGTACGGTTGATATTACTTATACCGTTATCGACGAGTCTGGACCAGCTCATGCCAAAGAATTTACTATGCAGGTAGCTGTTGATGGTAAGGAGCTCAGCACAGGTCTTGGAAAATCTAAGAAATTAGCTGAACAGGCAGCGGCAAAGGCTGCCCTTGAACAACTAGGAAATTAAGCATGTATTTGAAATCAATTGAAATGCAGGGCTTTAAATCCTTTGCGGATAAGACGCAAGTCATCTTTGACAAGGGAGTAACAGCCGTTGTAGGTCCAAATGGATCGGGAAAATCAAATATTACAGAGAGTCTGCGCTGGGCACTGGGTGAATCATCTGCCAAGAGCTTGCGTGGGGGCAAGATGCCTGACGTTATTTTTGCAGGAACAGAGGTTCGTAAGGCTCTCAACTATGCGGAAGTAGCGGTCACACTTGATAACAGTGATGGCTTTATCGCGGGTGCTGGTGAAACAATTCGTGTGGAACGCCACATTTATCGAAACGGTGACAATGATTACTTGATTGACGGTCGTAAGGTTCGTCTACGTGATATTCATGACCTTTTCATGGATACAGGTTTAGGGCGTGATTCTTTTTCCATTATTTCCCAAGGTCGTGTTGAGGCTATTTTTAATGCCAAACCTGAAGAACGCCGCGCTATTTTCGAAGAAGCAGCAGGGGTTCTCAAATATAAGACACGTAAGAAAGAAACGGAAAGCAAGCTTAATCAAACCCAAGATAATCTTGATCGTTTGGAAGATATCATCTACGAGTTAGATGGTCAGGTTAAACCGCTTGAAAAGCAAGCTGCGACTGCCAAACGTTATTTGGAATTAGATGAGGAACGTAGACAGACTCAGCTTAATCTTTTGGTCCACGATATTGAAGTTGGTAAATCTGATTTGAGCCAGACCCAAGAGGGTTTGGCAGCGGTCAAGGAAAAATTAACTAGCTATTATGAGGAACGTCATCGTCTAGAGACTGAAAATCAAGAACTCAAGCAAAAACGCCATCAAATTTCAGAACAAATTTCTTCTGACCAACAAACCTTGGTGGATGTCACACGTCTTATTAGTGATTTTGAGCGTCAAATTGATCTTTATACCATGGAGAGTCAGCAGCGTTCAGAGAAAAAAGAAGAAACTGAAGCTCGTCTCAGTGAGTTAGAGCATTTGAAAGAAGAAGCTCAGGCAGCACTTGATAAGGTTAATCAAGGCCAAGTTGAATTGAATGCGGAGTTGGATAGCCTTGCCCAAGAGCTGATTGCTATTCAAAAAGAACTGGAGCAATTTTCTGATGACCCAGATACGCTTATTGAACGTTTACGTGAGGACTATGTTGGTCTGATGCAGGAGGAAGCCAAGGTTTCCAACAATTTGACTCAGGTCACTCACGACATGGACAGTCAGACACAAGCGCTTGAGGCACAAGCTGAAGAATTTAAACAAGCTCAGGCAGACTTGCTTTCCGCTCAGGAAGTGGCTAGCGAAACCCAAAAAGCTTATCAAGCGGCCCAAGCAAGTCTTCAAAACCTTCTAACTATCTACAAAGAAAAGGCCCAGGCTTATCAAACTCTTGATAAGGACTATCAAGAGGCTCAAAAGCAGATGTTTGACCTCATGGATCACCTTAAGAGTAAAGATGCCCGTCGTCAAAGTTTAGAGTCTATCCAAAAAAATCATTCTAACTTCTATGCAGGGGTTAAGGCTGTCCTTCAAAACGCCCAATCCATTCAAGGAATTATTGGTGCAGTTAGTGAACACTTGACCTTTGATACACGTTATCAGACAGCTCTTGAAATTGCTATGGGAGCCAGCGGGCAAAATATTATTGTTGAGGATGAAGCGGCTGCTAAGCGTTCGATTGACTACTTGAAGCGCAATCGTCAGGGTCGTGCGACCTTCTTGCCGTTGACCACTATTAAACCGCGTCAACTTAATGGACAATTTGCTCAAAGTCTTGCCAATGCACCAGGCTTTATTGGTATGGCTTCCGATTTGGTTACCTATGAGGACCGCTTATCTAATATTTTCCAAAACCTCCTAGGGGTAACGGCAATCTTTGATACCATTGACAATGCTAATAAGGCAGCTCGAGCTGTTCGTTTCCAAGTACGTATGGTTACTCTTGACGGGTCTGAGATCCGTCCCGGTGGTGCCTTTGCTGGTGGTACCAACAAACAAAATAATAATCTCTTTATCAAGCCCGAACTGGATGCATTGACTTCTGAAATTAACCAGATTAAGGCTCAATTAAGTGATAGTGAGGCTAAAGTTGAATCCCTTAAGACCAAACGTAAGACTCTACAGAAAGAGCTAGAAGACCTTAAGGTAGATGGTGAAAATGCTCGTCTGCAAGAGCAAAAACTAGGCTTGGAACACCAACAAGCCTTGGCAGAGGTGGAGAAAAATCAAACCCTAGTGGATAGTTTCAAACAGGATTCTCAGGGAACTGAAGGGGCAAATCTTCAAGATAAGGCTGAACAACTTAAAGCAGAGTTAGCACAAATTGCTTCCAAGCGTGAGGCCATTAACGACCGTATTGAGGCTATTAAGGAAGACAAAGACGCACTTGGCCAACAAAAACAGGTTCTCTTAGACAAGCAATCTAAACTTCAGTTGAAGGAACGTGATTTGCAAGCAGAATTGCGTTTTGCTAAGACAGAAAGTAATCGTCTTCAAGCCGACTTGTCTGAGTTAATGAAGGAATCGGATAGTCTTAAAGCGCTTCTTAATAACCAAGTCAATGATGACCAAGCTGACCGCCTTCCGCATTTGCAAGCACAGCATAAAGAAGCTGTTCAACGTAAGGACGATTTGGAACAAGCTCTTGTCCGTGCCAAGATTCAGGTGCAAGATTACGAAGGTCAGTTGGAAGACTTGGAGGAGCGTTTGGCTAAAGCTGGCAATCGTAACGAGGACTTGATTCGTCAGCAGACTCGCTTGGAAGAACGTGAAAGTCAGATTAGTCAATCGCTTCGTAAGTTTGCTACTCAGTTGGCTGAAGATTACCAAATGACACTTGAAGTTGCCAAAGGTCAGGCTAGTCCTCTTGACAATGTCGAACAAACTCGCCATAATCTGCAAGGTCTTGAGCGTTCGATTAAAGCTTTGGGTCCGGTCAATGTAGATGCTATTGCTCAATTTGAAGAGGTTAAGCAACGTCTTGATTTCTTGAACGGACAAAAGGATGATTTGCTCGAAGCGAAGAGCCTCCTTCTGAATACCATAAATGACATGGATGATGAAGTGAAATCACGCTTTAAAGCAACCTTTGAGGCTATCCGAGAAAGCTTTAAACAGACCTTTACCCAGATGTTTGGTGGAGGTTCAGCAGACTTGATTTTGACCTCAGACAATCTCCTAGAGGCTGGGGTAGAAATTTCTGTGCAGCCACCAGGTAAGAAAATTCAATCGCTTAACCTTATGTCTGGTGGTGAGAAGGCCTTGTCAGCTTTGGCCCTTCTCTTTGCCATCATTCGTGTTAAGACCATTCCATTTGTTATCCTAGACGAAGTAGAAGCGGCTTTGGATGAAGCCAATGTTAAACGCTTCGGGGACTACCTTAATCGTTTTGACAAGTCCAGTCAATTTATTGTAGTTACCCATCGTAAGGGAACGATGTCTGCTGCAGACTCTATATATGGGGTAACTATGCAGGAATCAGGTGTCTCGAAAATCGTTTCTGTCAAACTAAAAGACCTTGATTTAGACTAAAAATAGATTATATTTTCATGAAAGATAGTTGATAGCTTTATCACTATCTTTTTTCATAGTCTCAAAAAATTTGTAAAGACTTTTAGAAAAAACATTAAGTTTGCGCTTTCAAAATTACGCAATCGATTGCGTAAAATGGCATAACAAGGGCTATGATTAGGATTTTAGGGTTTATGAGAGAGAGGGCGACTTGTCATTTCCCACTGACATGTTACAATATTTAAGGAAATGTCATATGGGGATATGGTGTTTTTTGAAGTTAGTTATAGTGTATGTGTTAAGATACGATTTTCTGGACACATTTAGGCTTCGCGTATACAAGTCTAAGAAGTCTTCTTTCGAGCGAAAAATCCAGGCTGGGAAACCTGGATTTTTCTTTGTCTTTTTAGTTTATTGGTCACCTTTCTCAGCTTGAGATTTGGCTTGTTTGATACCAGCATTGACCAAGCCCTGCATGATAGCCCCAAAAAGGATAGCTTCAAAAATGCCTGATAGCATATTATGGATTGAGAATAATTCTGTCAAATAGTCTTTATTGTCAACTAAGAAGTGAACTAGGGGCATGCCTAAGAACATGCTAATCCCAAAGTATAAACCTGACTTAAGCCCCACGTGCTTAAGTTGTTTTTTCTCTTTCTCAGTCAGTTCTTCCTCGTCAAAAGCATTAACAGCACTTATCTTTAACTTATAAGTAAGGATGCTGCTAACTAACAGAATGATAATCAAGAGGAGGATAGGATAAATACGAGCTACAAGTTCGGGATACTTAAAGCTTAGAAGTAAGGCAATACAATTACCAAAAATTAAAATATAGAAGAGAACAACGAAAGCCATGTTACCCATTCGATCAACCTGTTGGCGCTTTTGTTCATCTAAAGGGCCTGTGATACCATAAAAACGTTTAATGAGTTTGTCAGTGAAAGTTTCTTTAATCATGATTTACCTCTTTCTAACTTATATCTCTATTCGCAATTTCCATCCCAAAAGAGACTGTTAAGATCTGTGTCTAGTGCTTTAGCTAGATTTAGACAGAGCTCCAGTGTTGGGTTATATTTGTTATTTTCAATCATATTAATGGTCTGTCGGGAAACACCAATAGATTTTGCGAGTTCTAATTGCGAAAGCCCCATATTCTTTCTAAATTCCCTGACATGATTCATAATGGGCCTCCTTCTGAAAGACAAGCTAATGTGTTGCTGTAAGTCGCAATTTATTAATTATGTCAACTTTATCTGACATAATTGTAGCACGTTTATATAGGTGTGTCAATTATCTTAGACATAAGACCATTTGGTTTTAAATAAAGGATTCTTTGTCAGCTCTTGAAAGCTTTTTGTTTTTTTGGTAAAATTGATAGTAATTGAATAGAAGTCGTAGAGACTAGTAACCTTATGGAAATTGACAGGGATTGGGGGTCATGGACTGGAAGCCTCCTCAAGGGAAGTTTGGCGAATTCACTCATGAAGACGGCTGGCGAATCAAGGTCTGGGTAACCAGATAAAAAACGGATGGTACCGCGTGTCAACGCTCCGGGTTGGAGTTTTGGCATGTGGTTTTTTGTTTGCGATTCGAAATTGTTACATCAGAAAGGAATCTCATGGATTTACAAACACAATTGCAAGAGTTGAAAACATCAACGCAGGCTAAATTGGCTGAAATGCGTGGTGAACACTCTAAAGAATTACAGGAATTGCGTGTTGCAGTTTTAGGTAAAAAAGGATCTTTGACAGATCTTTTGAAGGGACTTAAAGACCTTCCAAATGAAGAACGCCCTAAAGTTGGTAAAATGGTCAACGAAGTTCGTGACGTTTTGACTGAAGCTTTTGACGAAGCAGCTAAAGTTGTTGAAGCCGCTAAAATTCAAGCACAACTTGACTCTGAAAGTCTTGACGTAACCCTTCCAGGACGCCAAGTCAAACTTGGTAACCGTCATATTCTTAGCCAAACAGCTGAAGAAATCGAAGACATTTTCTTGGGGATGGGCTTCCAAATCGTTGATGGTTTTGAAGTTGAGACTGATTACTATAACTTTGAACGTATGAATTTGCCTAAGGACCACCCAGCCCGTGACATGCAAGATACCTTCTACATTACTGAAGAAATTTTGCTTCGTACACACACAAGTCCTGTCCAAGCTCGTACACTTGATAAACACGATTTTTCTAAAGGTCCACTTAAGATGATCTCACCAGGACGTGTTTTCCGTCGTGATACAGATGATGCGACTCACAGTCACCAGTTCCACCAAATCGAAGGTTTGGTCGTTGGTAAAAAAATCTCAATGGGTGATCTTAAGGGAACACTTGAAATGATTATCCAAAAAATGTTTGGTGCAGAACGTCAAATCCGTTTGCGCCCATCTTACTTCCCATTCACTGAGCCTTCAGTTGAGGTTGATGTGTCATGCTTCAAGTGTGGTGGTAAAGGCTGTAACGTATGTAAGAAGACAGGTTGGATTGAAATCCTCGGTGCAGGTATGGTTCACCCACAAGTGCTTGAGATGTCTGGTGTCGATTCTGAAGAATATTCAGGTTTCGCCTTCGGTCTTGGTCAAGAACGTATTGCCATGCTTCGTTATGGTATCAACGACATTCGTGGTTTCTACCAAGGGGATGTTCGTTTCTCAGAACAGTTTAAATAAGGTTTAGGAGGTTGTCATGTCAGTCGTTATTCGTAAGGTTCTTCCGGAAGAAGTAGCAGAATTAAAAGTTATCTCCGAAGATACCTTTAGAGAGACTTTTGCTCATGATAATACCGAAGCCCAGTTGCAAGGATACCTTGATACCGCACTTTCTGAGGAAGTGCTCTTAGATGAAATCACTCATGAAGAATCGCGTTACTTTTTCATTCTCGTTGATGGTGAAAAGGCAGGTTTTCTAAAGACTAATGTAGGTTCTGCTCAAACAGAGCAGCACTTGGGCAATGCCTTCCAAATTCAACGTATTTATATCAGTCAGGCCTTCCAAGGCATGGGCTTGGGTAAGAAACTCTTTGAGTTTGCCCTACAAGAAGCTCGTGATCTAGGTTGTGATTGGGCCTGGTTGGGTGTTTGGGAAAGAAATTTCAAAGCACAGATATTTTACGATAAATATGGCTTTGAAAAATTTGCAGAACACAATTTTCCGGTCGGTGACGGTAAAGTAGACTGTGACTGGTTGCTTAAATTAAAACTATAAACCGATTATTAAGTTGATAGAGAGGAGTTTATAAGGCGATTAAACGTGTCAGTTCGTCTTTCTCTTATATCAGCTATACATATTCCTATATTACAGAAAGGATTTGAACCCGCCCTAAGCTCTGGGCAAAAAAGATAAAGGCTCCTAGGTGCTGATGCACCAACGTTGCCTTTCCTATTTTTGCTGAGAGCTATTAACGGGCTTGGTATCATTATTATGCTAGTTAGTTATAAATGGTTAAAAGAGTTGGTTGATGTGGATGTTACCACTGCTGAACTCGCTGAAAAAATGTCGACGACAGGTATTGAAGTGGAGGGTGTTGAAACACCTGCTGAAGGCTTGTCTAAATTGGTTGTTGGTCATGTCTTGTCATGTGAAGATGTGCCTGAAACACACTTGCACTTGTGTCAAGTAGATACAGGAGATGCTGAAGGTCCACGTCAAATTGTTTGTGGAGCTCCAAATGTCACTGCTGGAATCAAGGTAATTGTTGCCATTCCTGGTGCACGCATTGCGGACAATTACAAAATTAAAAAAGGGAAGATTCGAGGCATGGAATCTCTCGGTATGATCTGTTCTTTGGCAGAACTTGGACTTCCAGATAGCATTATTCCTAAGGAATTTGCAGATGGTATCCAAATTTTGCCAGAAGATGCCGTACCTGGAGATAGCATCTTCCCATATCTTGACCTTGATGATGAAATCATCGAATTGTCAATCACACCTAACCGTGCGGATGCTCTTTCTATGCGTGGTGTGGCACATGAAGTCGCTGCAATCTATGGAAAATCTGTTCACTTCCCAGAAAAAACGGTTACTGAAGACAGTAAACCAGCTTCTGATAAGATTTCAGTAGCCATCGAAAGTGATAAAGTGGCTACTTATGCTAGTCGTGTGGTTGAGAATGTTACTGTTCAACCAAGTCCACAATGGTTGCAAAACCTTCTTATGAATGCTGGTATCCGTCCAATCAACAACGTGGTTGACGTGACAAACTATGTTCTTCTTTACTTTGGACAACCAATGCATGCCTTCGATTTGGATAAATTTGAAGATTCACGTATCGTTGCCCGTGATGCCCGTGATGGTGAAAAATTAGTCACTCTCGATGGTGAAGAACGTGAATTGACTGCTGAAGATATTGTTATTACAGTTGCTGACAAACCAGTTGCCCTCGCAGGTGTTATGGGTGGCGCTTCAACTGAAATTGACAACAATTCTAAAAATGTCGTTCTCGAAGCTGCTGTTTTTGATGGAAAATCAGTTCGTAAGACAAGTAGCCGTCTCAACCTTCGTTCAGAATCATCATCACGTTTTGAAAAAGGTATCAATAATGATACTGTCCTTGAAGCCCTTGATTTTGCTGCAGCTATGTTGCAAGAATTGGCAAATGGAACGGTTCTTGCAGGCCGTGTTCAAGCGGGGTCAGTTGATACAGAGCCAGTTCAAGTTTCTACAAGCCTTGACTACGTGAATGTTCGCCTTGGTACAGAATTGACTTTTGCGGATATTGAAGATGTGTTTGCGAAACTTGGTTTTGGATTGACTGGTGATGCTGATAAATTCACTGTATCTGTACCACGTCGTCGTTGGGATATCAGTATCCAAGCAGACTTGGTTGAAGAAATTGCACGTATCTACGGCTATGAAAAATTGCCTACGACACTTCCAGAGGCAGCAGGAACAGCTGGTGAGTTGACTGAAACACAAGCGCTTCGTCGTAAGGTTCGTACCATTGCTGAAGGTGCTGGATTGACGGAAATCATCTCATATGCTTTGACTACACCTGAAAAAGCTGTTGAATTTGCTGTGACACCTACTAACTTGACTGAGTTGATGTGGCCAATGACTGTTGACCGTTCAGCCCTCCGTCAGAACATGGTCTCTGGTATGCTTGATACTGTTGCTTACAATGTTAACCGTAAGAATAGTAACGTTGCTATTTACGAAATCGGTAAGGTCTTTGAACAAAATGGCAATCCAAAAGAGGAATTGCCAAATGAAATCAATACCTTTGCCTTCGCTATTTCTGGTCTTGTAGCTGAAAAAGATTTCCAAACTAAAGCAACACCAGTTGATTTCTTCTATGCTAAAGGTATCGTTGAAGCTCTCTTTGATAAACTTGAGGTTTCAGTTGACTATGTACCGACAAAAGACCTAGCAAGCATGCACCCAGGTCGTACAGCTGCTATTGTCCTTGATGGTCAAACGATTGGATTCCTTGGTCAAGTTCACCCACAAACTGCTAAAAACTACGGTATTCCAGAAACTTATGTGGCTGAAATTAACCTTAGTACTGTAGAAGCAGCCTTGCAACCGGCTCAACCATTTGTTGAAATCACAAAATTCCCTGCAGTATCACGTGATATCGCCCTTCTTCTCAAGGCAGAAATCACTCATCAAGAAGTTCTTGATGCTATCTATTCTGCAGGAGTGAAACGCTTGGTTGCCGTTAAACTCTTCGACGTTTACGCAGGTGAAAAACTTGGTGCTGGAATGAAATCAATGGCTTATAGCCTTACCTTCCAAAATCCAAATGATAACCTCACAGACGAAGAAGTTGCTAAATACATGGAAAAAATCACCAAAGCTCTTACTGAGAAAGTCGAAGCAGAGGTTCGTTAATAGTTAAAAAATCCATCTGAGAAGATGGATTTTTAAGTGACTAGACTATATTACAAAAAGGAGTTAATTTGTTTTTAGAGTTTTTTGATGGGGTATTAGGACATTACACTTTTGAATCTGATAAAGTTAATGTTCTGATTGATGGTTTACCCAGTTTTGCTTATCCCTTGGGGCAAGTAATATTTGTATTATTAGTCTACAGGTTATTCGTTCATCAATATTTTAAAAAATTTTTAACCATGTCACCTCGGGATATTTGGGCTTGGCATAAAGAAACGTTCCGCAAAAGTAAATTATCTTTCATTGTCATCCCAATAGTTTATCTGTTCGTTTTCGGAATGACCTATGTTTTAGTTGATGATGTTTTGGCTACCGTCACTATTTACAAAGACTATAGAGGTCCTATAGCTAAAACCATTGATGGTCAAGTGGAAAAAATAGATATTAGTCATGTTGGGACAAAAACGAATAGTGCTAGGATTAATGCTCACTTTGTAAGCTCTGACGGGCAGATTTATGACATTCACCTGATAAACGGTGATAAGAGAATCGCTAATTATATGCGCCATCATGAGGCAGAGTCCTACACGGCAACACTTTCCTTTGATAAACATGGCAAACCAGTTTACATTTCTAAATTCTGGGAATAAGCGGTTTGGATAGCTCTTTCAGGGATTTGCACTTGACAAATATGTAAATTCTCTGCATAATAAAAGAAAAAGCCATGAAAAGAGGGTAGCCATGCAAATTATTAAACGTAATGGTCAAGTTGCTGAATTTGATCCTGATAAAATTTACCAAGCCATCTTAAAAGCAGCACAGACTGTGTATGTTCTTGATGATACTTGGCGCCAAAATCTTGCTCAAGTGACGAAAAAAGTAGTGCTTGATCTTCAAGATGCTCAGGTGGAACGCCCAACCATTAACATGATTCAGTCATTGGTTGAAAATCGTCTCATGGAAGCAGGCTTTATCAATATTGCCGAGCATTATATTTCATACCGTTTGCAACGAGATTTGGAGCGTAACGGTTATGGTGACAAGGTCATTGTACACCTACGCTTTGAGCAGACTAAATAAGAAAAGCCATCAAGCGATGGCTTTTTTTGTGTCTGATTGTCACTTTGTCTTTTTTAAAAGTTTTATAAAGGATTCCAGTTCCTGTCCATGACCTATCTGCAGATAAGTTTCAGAAGTTGGTCTAATAAAGGAGGATTCTAAAAAGCGAATCTGCTTGTGGGCTTTGAATTTTTCAAGTGAAAACTCCTTAGGAAGTTGCCAAGTCACATGTCTAGGAGAAATCTGATAAGGAATGCTAACCTTAGATTTCTCAATGATTGCTTGACTTTTAGCCATATTTTGTTGAAAGAGGTCACCCAGCTTCTTAATGTTTTTTTGGAACATGCCATTTGCGAGATAAACGGAAAGTGCTTTTTGCATAATGAGATTGGTATCATAGTCAATAAGTCCCTTGTGGCTCAAAAAGGTAGGCTTAAGATTAGGAGGTAAGACAAGGCTACCTAGACGTAAACCTGGAAAAAGAGCCATGGAAAAGGATTTGATGTAGATGGTCTGATTTTTGGTGTCATAGTAGTGAATCGGGAGATTTTTACTATCGCTAAAGTCTCCCATATAGTCATCCTCGACGATATAAACATTGTACTGATTGGCAAGTTGGGCTAGCTTTTCTTTTTCACTGGCAGAATAGCTTAATCCAAGAGGGTTGGAGTAACGACTGATGGTATAGAAGAACTTAATCTGTCCAGATGTAAAGTACTCTTCCAAGCGGTCAAAATCTAAACCATCAAAACCACGGTTAATCGTCTCGTAAGCTAGATTCTGACGGTTGACGAGCTGGTTCATGCGATGATAGGTAGGTTGTTCTAAGAGAATTTTGTAGCCCCCATTACCAAAATCCATCTGTGAAAGGATGTAGAGGGCCTGTTGGCTTCCTGAGGTTATGACAATCTGATCCGAATTGACATAAATATCGTCAGCTATTAATCGACTCTTTAAGGCTTCAAGCAAATCTTTGAGTCCGGCTTGTTCATGATAATAGTTGAAGAGATAGTCTTGATGACCTGCCAAACTTTCATCTAAACACAGCTTAAAATCCTCGTAGGCCAATTGATTGTAATCGTTAAGGTTAAGAAGCACCTTATTATCAACTTCATTACGACCTTCTAGGACGTAATAGCCACTTTTGGGTACGGCATAAATATAGTTTTGATACTTTAGTTCCAAGAGTGCTCTTTGGGCGGTATCCTTACTACAGCCATGAGTCTGGCTTAGTTGACGAATAGAGGGGAGCTTACTCCCTTTTTTCAAAGTCCCATTTTGGATATCTTTGATGATGGTCTCGACAATATCTTGATAAATACTCATAACTGACCCCTTACAGATTTTTCCTTATTGTACCCTACTTGTCCTCTGAGAGCAAGATGTCTGGAGACATTTGACAAGATTATTAGATTTTGACATAATAAAAAGGTTATTAGGAAATACTAAATTTCCATCCCAAACAAGTTTAAGGAGATTGTAAGAATGACTTTTAAGAAAATCTTAGGACTTCTGGCTCTTGCATGCTTAACCATTATCGGTTTGTCAGCTTGCACACCAGAGAAAGAGCCTACTTGGACCTACGATAAAAACAAAATGCTATTTACAGGACAAGATGCTAGTGTACAAGTTCTTTCTGCAACTAAAATCGAATCACCAGAAGGTCAAAAAGCTGTTCGTGTTCACTATAAACTTAGCAACTCAAGTAAAGAAACAATGAATGCCTACACTCTTTTGATGAAGGTGGTCCTTGATGTGAAACAAGAGAAGGAAGAATTGAAGGTTGCTACATTGGTCTTTTCTAAAGATGATGACCGAGATAAGATTGCAAATAAGACCAAGATTGCTCCTAAGGAAGTTAAAGAAATCGTTGTTGACTATGCCGTTGCTGATTTTGATCATGATCTTAGCATTGATTTTTCTGATTATGGTACTGAGGCAAACGCGACTGCCAAGCTTTCACTACAAAATCTTGAAAAGGCACCTGTCAAATACTTTGATAAAAAAGCTCAATAAGTCTTATCACCACATGAATGTGTGGTGTTTTTTTATTGACTTAAATCTGTACCCAGACAGTAATGAAAATACTATCTTGTTTAATCGTCAGAATTTTCATAAACTTATACTATATTTATTGACTAAGGAGTTTTAGCTATGTCAGCAAAACGTTTAACCATTTCTGCATTTTTCATGGCACTTGTCATTATTTTGAGCTCGAGTCTCTTATCCATTCCTGTGCCAGGAGGTCATTTCTATTTTAACGGGATTATTATTTTCCTAGTTGGTTTAATTTTCCCACCTACAGAAGCAGTTATTATTGCCGGAGTAGGTTCCTTTATTGGAGATTTTCTTTTTTACCCTCTTCCTATGTGGGTAACTCTAGTAACACATAGCCTTCAAGTTCTCGCTATTGCACTCATTGTTGGAGGACGCTTAGGAAAATTGAGCAAGTCTAGGGCAGCTTTAGGTCTCTTGATTGGGGCTATTATTGACTTAGTAGGATATGGCTTAGGAAGAGCCTTTATCTACGGTACGCCTGCCTATGCTATTATGAAGATTCCTTTTGACATTGTAGCTGCTATTCTTGGTTTAGGAGTGGCCTACTACATTTATTTCCACACAGGTTTTGTTAAACAGTTTAAAAAGACCTGGGAAGGAAAATAGATGACCAAAGTAATTGTTGCCAATGACCTGGTTGGTCTAGGTAAGGTTGCTTTAACTAGTAGCCTCCCTATCATGTCAGCTTGTCAAACTGAAGTCCTTCCTTTACCAACAGTTCTTTTATCTTCGCATACAGGAGAGTTTGAAAATATCTATGTACGGGATCTTACGGATGACCTAAAGGGATTTTGTAAGCAGTGGGAGCACCTGGATTTTATAGTAGATGGCCTTGTGAGTGGTTATTTTAAGTCAGAAGAAGCACTAAAATGTGTAGGTCAATTGGCTCGCGATAAACAGATAGCTCTATTTGTTGACCCTATTATGGGTGACAATGGTAGTCTCTATCAAGGTTTTGATAGCAACTATGTAGAAGCCATGAAAGCTTTCTGTCAACAAGCAGATGTCATCATTCCTAATCTGACAGAAGCTGCCTTTTTGACGGATACTCCCTATCTTGAAGAAGGTTCCTATGATGAGGCCACTATTGAAAAGCTTCTGAGAGAGTTGACCAAGCTTGGACCTAGAAAAGTTATTTTAACAGGTATTTCATTTGAAACTGAAAAAATCGGATTGGCTTATTTTGATAAGGAGGCCAATCAAGTAATTTATCGAATGAGGAAACGATATCATTCACATTTTTATGGGAGCGGGGACTTACTTACGGCAATTTTATCAGCTGGCTACTTTCATAACCTTAATTTTCTAAAGGTTTGTGATTTGGCTTTGGATATCCTGGATAAAGTCCTATCATTTACACTTTCTAGTGGTCGACCTTTAAAATATGGTCTCTGTTATGAGCCCTATATCGGTTATTTATTTAATGGCATTAATGAGCTATTGGAGGAGAAAAATGAAAAATGATAAAACTCGTGAATTAGTTGAATTGAGTTTGTATGCAGCCTTAATTATTGTTAGTGTACAGTTTATTCGGATTCCTTTTGGACCACAATTTGTCCATTTGGGAAATGCCCTAGTTGTGATTGCTGTTTTGATTTTTGGTTCAAAAAAAGGTGCTCTTGTAGCAACAGTAGGATTAGGACTATTTGATATTTTTAATGGATATGCTGCTGAGGTTTGGATTACCATTTTAGAATCCTTGATTGTCTGTCTGGTGCTCTATCTTGTTTTTGAAAAGCTCCTAAAATCAAATGATAAAATGGTTTACATCATTATCGCTGGAGTGATAGCTGCAGTGACGAAAATCATTCTTAACTTTGTCAAATATACAATTATAAACACTGTCGTCGCATCTCTACCTTTAAAAGCTGCAATGTTGGCTTCAGTGGTTAAGATTGGTGGGACTTTTGGGACATCAGTTGTTACAATCATTGCGGTTCCTCTTTTATATCCTGTGTTTAAACGCATTTTACGGAGAAACTAAAGATTCAGCAGGTTGGTCCTGCTTTTTCTTTTCGATTTTCCATAAGCAGAGGTCCAATTTTGCACTAAAAAATGGTAAAATAGTTAAGTTAATGTCAAGAAAGGAAAGGGCTAAAGACTGTTTTAGCCCAGATTTGCTATGTCTATTTTAGAAGTCAAAAATCTTAGCCACGGATTTGGTGACCGTGCCATTTTTGAAAATGTTTCATTCCGATTGCTCAAAGGTGAGCATATCGGTCTTGTTGGTGCTAACGGTGAAGGAAAATCAACCTTTATGTCTATCGTTACTGGAAAATTGCAACCTGATGAAGGTAAGGTGGAATGGTCTAAGTATGTGACAGCGGGTTATTTGGATCAGCATGCTGTTCTTGAAAAGGGAATGACCGTACGTGATGTCCTTCGGACGGCTTTCGATGAGCTTTTTAAGACTGAGGAGCGAATCAATGAGATTTACATGTCTATGGCTGATGAGGGTGCTGATGTTGATGCTCTGATGGAAGAAGTAGGTGAGCTTCAGGATCGATTGGAGACTCGTGATTTCTATACCCTAGATGCTAAGATTGATGAGGTTGCTCGTGCCTTGGGTGTTATGGATTTTGGTATGGATACAGATGTAACGGATCTTTCAGGTGGTCAACGTACCAAGATTCTCTTGGCTAAATTATTGCTTGAAAAACCAGATATCTTGCTCCTTGATGAGCCAACAAACTATTTGGATGCTGAACATATCGCCTGGCTTAAACGCTATCTCCAAGAGTATGAGAATGCTTTTGTTCTTATTTCGCATGATATTCCATTCTTAAACGATGTGATTAATATTGTCTACCATGTTGAAAATCAAGATTTGGTTCGCTATGCAGGTGATTATGACAATTTCCAATCTGTCTATGCTATGAAAAAAGCACAATTAGAAGCTGCCTATGAACGTCAGCAAAAGGAAATTGCGGACCTTCAAGATTTTGTGAACCGTAATAAAGCGCGTGTTGCTACTCGAAATATGGCCATGTCTCGTCAGAAGAAATTGGATAAGATGGAAATTATCGAGTTGCAAGCGGAAAAACCAAAACCTGAATTCCATTTCAAGGAAAGCCGTACGCCTGGACGTTTTATTTTCCAAACCAAAGATCTCGTTATTGGTTACGATCGTCCTTTGACTAAGTCGCCTTTGAATCTCACTTTCGAACGTAATCAAAAGGTAGCTATCGTTGGTGCCAATGGTATTGGTAAGACCACTTTGCTGAAGAGTTTACTTGGGATTATTCAACCTCTTGAAGGAGAAGTTGAAACGGGTGATTTTATTGACCTAGGTTATTTTGAGCAAGAGGCAGAAGGCTCACGTCAGACACCACTTGAAGCAGTTTGGGATGCTTTCCCAGCTCTAAATCAAGCTGAGGTTCGTGCAGCCTTAGCCAAATGTGGTTTAACATCTAAACATATTGAAAGTCAAATTCAGGTCTTGTCAGGAGGAGAGCAGGCTAAAGTTCGTTTTTGTCTCCTTATGAATCGTGAAAATAATGTCCTTGTTCTGGACGAACCAACCAACCACTTGGATGTTGACGCCAAGGACGAATTGAAGCGTGCCCTTCAGGCCTTCAAGGGTAGTATCCTTATGGTATGTCACGAACCAGAATTTTATGAAGGTTGGACAGACGTTTGGGATTTTAATGAGTTAGTCTAGAGATAAAAGAGTGTTGACATTCTCTAAAGAGAAAGTTATTCACTCTTTTTTTATATTTTAAAGCAAAGTAACTTTCTGGGATTTGGTAAGACAGTGATGGTGTTAAGAAAGGTAACCGTCATCATAAAGCGATTTTCTACCTATTTTGACATGTTCTACATGGGTTTTGAGCATAGAAACTTAATTTGTTCAAAAAGTAACAAAGTCTGAGCATAAAAGGTGTAACCGTTTTCTGATTATGGTAGAATAAAATAGTAAACTATTATCAAAAGAAAGTTGGATAAACTTATGTCAAAAATCGTAGTTGTTGGTGCTAACCACGCTGGTACTTTTAGTATTAATACTATTCTCGATAATTACGGAGACCAAAATGAAGTAGTTGTTTTCGACCAAAACTCTAACATTTCATTCTTGGGTTGTGGTATGGCTCTTTGGATCGGTAATCAAATTTCTGGTTCTGATGGTCTTTTCTATGCCAACAAAGAAGGACTTGAAAGCAAGGGTGCTAAAGTTTATATGAACTCACCAGTTGAGTCTATTGACTTTGATGGTAAAACTGTTACGGCCCTTGTAGATGGCAAAGAGCACGTTGAATCATATGACAAATTGATTTTGGCTACTGGGTCTCAACCAATCTTGCCTCCAATCGAAGGTGCTGAAATTAAAGAAGGTAGCCGTACTTTCGAAGCTACACTTGAAAACCTTCAATTCGTTAAACTTTTCCAAAACGCTCAAGAAGTTATCGATAAGTTGAACGACAAATCTCAAGATATCAAACGTGTAGCGGTTGTAGGTGCTGGTTACATTGGTGTTGAATTAGCTGAAGCTTTCCAACGTCACGGTAAAGAAGTTATCCTTATCGACGTTGTTGATACATGTTTGGCAGGTTATTACGACCATGACTTGACTGAACTTATGGCTAAAAATATGGAAAGCCACGGTATTAAATTGGCATTTGGTGAAACTGTTAAGGCAGTTGAAGGTGATACTAAAGTTGAACGTATCGTCACTGATAAAAATGCTTACGATGTCGACATGGTTGTCCTTGCAGTAGGTTTCCGTCCTAACACAGCTCTTGGTGCTGGTAAATTGGAAACATTCCGTAATGGGGCTTATCTTGTTAATAAGAAACAAGAAACATCAATCAAAGATGTTTATGCAGTTGGTGACTGTGCTACCGTTTATGACAATGCCCTTGAAGATGTCAACTACATTGCCTTGGCTTCAAACGCTGTTCGCTCAGGTATTGTCGGTGGTCATAATGCCGGTGGTGGCGATGTTGAATCAAACGGTGTTCAAGGATCAAATGGTATCTCAATCTATGGTTTGAACATGGTATCTACTGGTTTGACAGAAGAAAAAGCAAAACGCTTTGGTTTCAATCCAGCAGTAGTAGAATCAACAGATCTTCAAAAAGCTGCCTTCATGGAAGATGAAAATGAAGACGTTACAATCAAGATCGTTTATGACAAAGATACACGCAAAGTTCTTGGTGCTCAAATGGTATCACGTATGGACATCTCTATGGGAATCCACATGTTCTCATTGGCTATCCAAGAAGGTGTAACTATCGACCGTCTTCAATTGCTTGATTTGTTCTTCTTGCCACACTTTAACCAACCGCTTAGCTATATTGCTAAAGCAGCTATCTCAGCTAAATAAACTTAAACAGCTAATTCAACTGAATTAGCTGTTTTTTTTCTTTTTGAATACGAAAAAGCCTCCTACTGGAGACTTTTATTTAACTAATGTCAAATTAGTTTTTTGAAGCTTCTTGGAATTCAGGGTTTTTCCATGCTTCATCAATGATAGCTTGCAATTCATCAGCAGAAGCTTTCATTTTTTGTTGTTCAGCATCGTTCAATGGGATGTTCACTGGACGTACGATACCGTGTGCACCTACGATAGCAGGTTGACCGATAAAGACGTTGCTTACACCATATTGACCTTCTTGGAATACAGACAATGGAAGTACTGCATTTTCATCGTCAAGAATAGCTTTAGTGATACGAGCAAGAGCTACGGCGATACCATAGTATGTAGCACCTTTTTTGTTGATGATTGTGTAAGCGGCATCACGAACACCTTCGAACAATTCAACCAATTCAGCTTCTTGAACGTTTTGAGTATCTTTAAGGAATTCTTCAAGGTTTACACCGGCGATGTTAGCGTGTGACCAAACGGCAAATTCTGAGTCACCGTGTTCACCCATGATGTAGGCGTGAACTGAACGAGCGTCAACATCAAGTTTTTCAGCAAGTGCTTGACGGAAACGAGCTGAGTCAAGTGAAGTACCTGAACCGATAACGCGTTCTTTAGGGAATCCTGAGAATTTCCATGTTGAGTAAGTCAATACGTCAACTGGGTTAGCTGCTACAAGGAAGATTCCTTTGAAGCCTGATTCAACAACTTGAGTAACGATAGATTTGTTGATAGCAAGGTTTTTACCAACAAGATCAAGACGAGTTTCACCTGGTTTTTGTGGAGCACCAGCAGTGATAACTACAAGGTCAGCATCCGCACAGTCTTCGTATTTAGCTGCGTAGATTTTTTTAGGTGAAGTGAAAGCAAGCGCGTGGCTAAGGTCAAGCGCATCACCAACAGCTTTTTCGAACAATTGTGGAATTTCGATGATACCAAGTTCTTGAGCGATACCTTGGTTTACAAGTGCGAAAGCGTAAGATGAACCTACGGCACCGTCACCAACGAGGATGACTTTTTTGTGTTGTTTAGTTGCAGTCATGGGTCTAAACATCTCCTTTTTTTTAATTGGGTTACCCCATACACTGCTTATTCTACCACTTTAAGTGATGGATGTCACGAAATATTAAGTAAATAATGGATGAAAGCGTTTTACACAACTGAAAAATAAAGCGTTTTATGGTATAATATTATAGAAATCTTCTATACTCTTTTATTAGAGTTTGGAATGATTTGAATGAAAGAAAAGAGGCATTTTTAGAGTGCAAGATAATAATTTAATTGACGTTAATTTGACGTCTGAGATGAAGACGAGCTTTATCGATTATGCCATGAGTGTTATCGTGTCTCGTGCTCTTCCAGATGTTCGTGACGGTTTAAAACCTGTACAACGTCGTATTCTTTATGGAATGAATGAGCTTGGGGTGACACCTGATAAGCCGCATAAAAAATCTGCCCGTATCACCGGGGATGTCATGGGTAAATATCACCCACACGGGGATTCATCTATCTATGAAGCCATGGTCCGTATGGCACAATGGTGGAGCTACCGTTACATGTTGGTTGATGGTCACGGGAACTTTGGTTCTATGGACGGAGATGGGGCTGCTGCTCAGCGTTATACTGAGGCGCGTATGTCTAAAATCGCCTTGGAAATGCTACGTGATCTTAACAAGAATACTGTAGATTTTCAAGATAACTATGATGGATCAGAACGTGAGCCAATTGTTCTTCCGTCACGTATTCCCAACCTTCTTGTCAATGGTGCGACAGGGATTGCCGTTGGTATGGCAACTAACATTCCACCACACAATTTGGCTGAAACGATTGATGCTGTCAAATTGATGATGGATAATCCTGAAGTCACAACACGTGAACTGATGGAAGTCCTTCCTGGACCCGACTTCCCAACTGGAGGTTTGGTCATGGGGAAATCTGGTATTCACCGTGCTTATGAGACTGGTAAGGGTTCTATTGTCCTTCGTTCGCGTACCGAAATTGAAACAACTAAATCAGGTCGTGAGCGTATTGTTGTCACTGAGTTTCCTTACATGGTCAATAAGACCAAGGTTCATGAACATATCGTTCGTTTAGCACAAGAAAAACGTATTGAGGGGATTACAGCAGTCCGTGACGAGTCTTCTCGTGAAGGGGTGCGCTTTGTCATCGAAGTGCGTCGTGATGCTTCGGCCAATGTTATCTTGAATAATTTGTTCAAATTAACGCAACTTCAGACTAATTTTAGCTTCAACATGTTGGCCATTGAAAAGGGTGTTCCTAAAATTCTTTCTTTGCGTCAAATCTTGGCTGACTATATTGCTCACCAACAAGAAGTTGTGGTCCGTCGTACACAGTTTGACAAGGATAAGGCTGAAGCACGTGCCCACATTTTAGAAGGTTTGCTGATTGCTCTTGATCATTTGGATGAAGTGATTACGATTATCCGTAACAGTCAAACTGATGCTGAGGCTCAAGCTGAGTTGATGGCTCGTTTTGAACTCACGGAACGTCAAAGTCAAGCTATTCTTGATATGCGTTTGCGTCGTTTGACAGGTTTGGAACGTGATAAGATTCAAAATGAGTATAATGATCTCCTTGCCTTGATTGCTGATTTAGCTGATATTTTGGCCAAACCAGAACGTGTCATTGCTATCATCAAGGAAGAATTGGACGAAAGCAAGCGTAAATTCGCAGATGCTCGTCGTACAGAACTTATGGTCGGAGAAGTCGTTTCTCTTGAAGATGAAGATCTCATCGAAGAAGAAGATGTTGTTATCACTCTTTCAAATAAGGGGTATATTAAACGTTTAGCCCAAGACGAGTTCCGTTCACAAAAACGTGGAGGACGTGGTGTCCAAGGTACTGGTGTTAACGATGATGACTTTGTTCGAGATATTGTCTCAACAAGTACTCATGATCACCTTTACTTCATGACTAATAAGGGGCGTGTATACCGTCTCAAGGGGTATGAAATCCCTGAGTATGGTCGTACAGCCAAAGGATTACCTATTGTCAATCTCTTGAAGTTAGATGAAGGTGAGACTATTCAAACAGTCATTAACGCTAAGAGTGATGAGGCATCTGAAAATAATCACCTTGTCTTTGTAACTCGCCGAGGTCTGGTTAAACGTACCAAAGAAGCAGAATTTAAGAACATTCGTCAAAACGGTTTGATTGCCTTGAAACTTAGAGAAGGTGACGAGCTAATTAATGTCTTCTTGACTACTGGTAATGAAGAAATTGTCATTGGTACCAAATTTGGTTACAGTGTACGCTTCAAAGAGGACACTATTCGAAGCATGAGCCGTATGGCTGCCGGTGTTAAAGGGGTAACTCTTCGTGATGGTGACCAAGTTGTTGGTGCAGCTGCTATTACAGAAGACCAAGAAGTCTTGATTATCACTGAAAAAGGTTACGGTAAGCGTACCTCAGCGACTGAATACCCAACGAAGGGACGTGGTGGTAAAGGTATCAAGACTGCTAATATCACAGAGAAGAATGGTAACCTGGCAGGTATTGTCACAGTGTATGGTGATGAGGATATCATGGTCATCACAGATACAGGTGTTATCATCCGTACTGCCGTTGCTAATATCTCTCAAACTGGTCGTGCAACTCAAGGGGTTAAGGTCATGCGTTTGGATGACTCTGCTCGTATTGTAACCTTTGCTTTAGTTGAGCCGGAAGAAGTAGAACAAGCTTCCGAAGACCAAGAAAGTGGTGACAACTAATGAGCAAAGATAAGAAAAATAAAGCAACAAAAAAACGCCGTAAGTGGCTGGATATTCTTCGCTGGGTGTTGATTGTCGTTCTCTTGGTTGTTGGTTTAGCCTTGATTTTCAATAAGTCTATTCGAAACACAGTAATTGCTTGGAATACAAATAAGTATCAAGTGAGCAAGGTTTCTAAAAAGACTATTGAGAAAAACAAGGAAGCTAAGACGAGCTTTGACTTTGATACCGTTAAATCAATTAGCACAGAGTCTGTCTTACAAGCACAGATGGATGCTCAAGAACTTCCAGTCGTTGGTGGCATTGCCATTCCAGAGGTGGGTATCAATCTTCCTATTTTCAAAGGACTTGGCAACACAGAGTTGACTTACGGTGCAGGAACTATGAAAGAAGACCAAGTCATGGGTGGTGAAAATAACTATTCACTAGCTAGTCACCACGTCTTTGGTATTGCTGGTGCATCTGACATGCTATTTTCACCACTAGATAAGGCTAAGGAAGGCATGAAAATTTATCTTACGGATAAAAATAAAGTCTATACTTATGTCATTAGTGAGGTCAAGGTTGTTCAACCAACTGAAGTAGCAGTGGTTGATGATACACCAGGCAAGTCTGAAGTTACTTTGGTAACCTGTACGGATGCTGAAGCAACTCAGCGTACAATCGTCAAAGGTGAATTGAAATCACAGGTAGATTTTGACAAGGCAAGTTCAGATATTATTGAGGCCTTTAATAAGTCATACAATCAATTTCAAAGTTAAGAAAGGGGCCTTAGGGCCTTTTTCTATGGAGGAAAATATGTTTTTAAATACAGTGCACCATGTTGCTATTATTGTTTCTGATTATGAGTTGTCTCGAGATTTTTATGTCGATAAACTTGGTTTTGAGATTATTCGGGAAAATCACCGTCCAGAACGTCATGATTATAAGTTAGACCTACGTTGTGGGGATATAGAACTTGAAATCTTTGGCAATAAGACCAGTGATCCGAACTATGTGAAGCCCCCTAAACGTCCGTCTTATCCTGAGGCCTGTGGCTTACGTCATTTAGCTTTCAGAGTGACTAATATTGAAGAGGTTGTCAAGAGTTTAGAAGAGAAGGGTATTTCCTGCCAACCTATTCGCAAGGACACTTTTACCGGTGAAAAGATGACTTTCTTTGCTGATCCAGATGGTCTTCCCTTGGAGTTGCACGAGTAGTTTTTTTGACCTTAATTTTTTAAGTCATGGTATAATAAATTCACGATTGGACTCGTACCCAGTCGTCCTTTAGGAGATTATGGAATAATATTCTATTTTCGAAAGGAAACACACATGAAATTGAAAAAACTTCTTGTTACTGGGATGGCTTTATTGGCTTCAGTAACAGCCTTCACTTCGGTTGCGCAAGCAGCAACATCATCGCAAGTCCAAAAGGTTATTGATGAATCTTATGTTCAACCAGACTATGTGATGGGTTATTCATTGTCGGAAGAGCAACGTAATGAAACCTTGAATTTGTTAGGGTATGACAGTAGTAAGGATACTAATGTCAAGACCTTGACGACATCTGCATATGCGAATATTATGAACGTTGCAGATGATTCTAGTCTTCAGCTATATTCTTCGGTTAAGATTGCTAAGCTTGGTGCTAAGGAAACCTTGAGTGTAGAGATTGTGACACCGCAAAATATCACGAAAATCACTCCAGATATGTACCGTAATGCTGCAACGACACTTGGTATCGAACATGCTAAGATTACCGTAGCAGCACCAATCGCAGTTACTGGAGAAAGTGCCTTGGCTGGTATTTACTATTCCCTTGAGCAAAATGGGGCTAAGGTTTCAGATGAAAGCAAAGAGCTTGCGCAGGAGGAACTTAAAACCCTTTCTCAAATTAATGAGGAAAATTCAGGCAAGAGTGACTATGATGCGGACAAGCTTAATGTAGCTATGACTGATATTAAGTCAGCAGTTGCTGATAAAGGGGATAAGTTGACTGAAGACCAAGCTAAAACGATTGTTCAGCAGACTATCAATAATTACAACTTGGATCTTTCTGATACGCAAATTAACCTTCTAGTGAATTTTGCTATGAATTTATCTAAGTCTTCAATCATTGACAGTGCTAGCTTTAAGTCAACCTTGAGTTCACTTAAAGATTCTATCGTTTCGAAAGCTGGTAATACCTTCTCTGGAATCAACCTAAACTTTAATGCCAACAAAGCGGTTGAGAACAGCAAAAATATCTTTGCACAAATTTGGCAAGCTATCGTTGATTTCTTTACAGGACTGTCTAAATAGTAAAAGAGCTATCCGTTTGGATGGCTTTTTTCTATTTTTCAGAAAATATGTGAAATGCTATTGAAATTATTCCAACAATTGTGTACAATGGTAAACATCAATTCAGATTATTCTGAAAATTTGTTTTAGGAGATTTTCTTATGTCAGAAACAAGTGTATCTAGTCAGTCTACCTGGCGTAGTAAAATAAAAGCAATGGGACCCGGTATCCTAATGGCCTCAGCGGCCGTAGGTGGTTCCCACATCGTTTCATCAACCCAAGCGGGTGGTTCTTATGGATGGGCCTTGCTAGGCTTGGTTATTCTTGCCAACCTCTTTAAATACCCATTCTTCCGTTTTGGTGCCGAGTATACCGCAGATACGGGTAAAACCCTCGTTGAAGGTTATGCTGAGAAAGGTAAATTCTATCTTTGGGTATTCTTCATTTTGAATGTCTTCTCAGCTTTGGTTAATACTGCGGGAGTTTCTATTCTTTGTTCAGCCATCATTGCTAGTGCCTTTCCAATGCTTGGTTTGAGTATTACCACATGGTCAATTATTTTGGTTGCCATTATCTGGGGTATGTTACTCTTTGGTGGTTACAAACTTCTTGATGGTATGGCTAAATGGATCATGTCAGCTTTGACTATTGCAACAGTAGCAGCAGTTATTATTGCGGCAATCAAACACCCAGAGTACAGTGCTGACTTCGTTGAAAAAACACCATGGCAGCTCGCAGCCCTTCCATTTATCGTTTCACTTCTTGGATGGATGCCAGCACCAATTGAAATTTCAGCCATTAACTCACTTTGGTCAGCTGAGAAAAAGAAAACTGTTGATTTCAATACTGATGATGCCCTCTTTGACTTTAACGTTGGTTACATCGGAACAGCTATTCTTGCGGTATTCTTTGTAGCCCTCGGTGCTCTTATCCAGTACCCAACTGGTAAGCCAGTAGAAGCAGCATCAGCTAAGTATATTGCACAGTTTGTTGGTATGTACGCATCAGTACTTGGTGAGTGGTCACGCTATTTGATTACCTTTATCGCTTTCTTGTGTATCTTTGGTACTGTAATTACCGTAATTGATGGTTACTCACGTGTTAACGAAATTTCTCTTCGTCTTTTGTTTAACCAAAAAGAAAAAAATCAAACACCTTTGAATATTTGGATGACCTTGACAGCTATTCTTGGTCTCATCATTATTTTCTTCTTCCAAGGTCAAGTAGCAACCATGCTTCGTTTCGCCATGATTGGTTCATTCCTTACAACACCTTTCTTTGCGCTTTTGAATTACGTTCTTGTTACAAAAGAGAAGAAAGACCTTCCAACTTGGTTGAAAGGACTTGCCATTGCAGGTTTGATCTTCTTGTTCGGATTTGCTCTCTTCTTTATCTGGGCTTTGGCTATTGGTAAAGCAGGTTAATAGGAATAAACGGTTTCCATATGGAAGCTGTTTTTTTATTTTATAAATATGGGAGTAGGAGAGCTTACACCCAAGAGCACACAAAAAAGCCATTCCAATCGGAATGGCTTAACAACAAGATGTTGCTTATTTGAGACCGTATTTTTTGTTGAAACGATCCACGCGTCCGTCTGCTTGTGTGAATTTTTGACGGCCAGTGTAGAATGGGTGTGAATCTGATGAAATTTCTACACGGATAAGTGGGTAAGTTTCACCTTCGAATTCAACTGTTTCGTTTGAGTGTTTAGTTGAACCGCTAAGGAATTGGTAACCAGTAGTTGTGTCCATGAATACTACTTGACGGTAATCTGGATGGATATCTTTTTTCATGTTAAAATATTTCCTTTCTGCCATGGTACTTTCCGCACCATAGTTTTTTTTAACTATTTTAGTTTATCAAAAGGTGGTCTACTTGACAAGTCTTTTTTACTATTTTTTAGGAAATTCGCATTTTGTAAATGCCACCTGTCTGAAAGCAGTGATTGTCTTTATCAACGATGATTGCTTCAAGCTCAGCTTGTGAACTAACTTCTTGGAATATGTGTTCGAGACTAGAGCCAAATAAGCGGGTTGTCCAAATTTCACCATCCACTGAGAGGGATGAAATGATGGTAAGGCTGGCTAGGTCACTGGAGACTGGATAACCAGTCTGGCTATCAAAAATATGATGGTAGGTTTTGCCATCAATCTCAAAAGTGCGTTCATAGATTCCCGAAGTGACAACAGACTGGTCTCTTATAGCAAGCACCATAAGATTTGTGTTTCTTGTCTCCTTAGGATTTTGAATACCAATTCGCCATTTTTGGTCAGGATTATGGAGGGCTGGTCCAAAGGTTAGGACATTACCCCCGAGATTGATTAGGGCGCTGGTTACTTTTTCAGCTTTAAGAAAATCTGCAATACGATCTGCAATATATCCCTTTGCCAGAGCACCAAGATCAATTTTCATCCCTTTTTCTTTGAGAAAAACGCTTTGATTTTCCTCGGATAGAAGAATGGCATTGGGATTGATGATGTCCAGGAGTGGACGAATTTCTTCAGGAAGAGGCAGCTTAGCATCAGAAAAACCAATCCGCCAAGTCTGAATGAGAGGTCCAATAGCAATATTAAGGTGACTTCCAGGTTGGCAGCTATGCCATTTTCCAAGAGTAATAAGTTCAAAAAGCTCTGGGTGAACTTTCACCGGATGTAAGCCTGCTGCCTTGTTAATTTTCATGAGTTCGGAACTGTCGTCATTGGCTGAGAAGCGCTTATTGTAGGTATGTAGAAGTGCTTCAACTTGGTCTAGCAGGGGTTCTGGTTCTTTATGATAGATAGAGACGTCAATCACAGTTCCCATGAGACGTACACGACGATTAGTGAGTTGCATGGGCAACAGTATCCTTAATTTCTTGATAGATTTGTTCGTTTTCTTCTAAGCTGTAGGAATTGGCCCCACTAGCAAGTGGGTGGCCGCCACCATCATGGCGTTTGGCAATCTCGTTGATGACAATGCTTTTACTACGTAGACGGACACGGTAATGTCCCTCAGGCTGCTCTACGAAAATAGCCCAAGATTCGACACAATCAATACGGCCTGGAGTGCCAACAATGGCAGAACTTTCAGCATCAGTGACATTGAATTCATCCAAAATCTTTCGTGTCAAGACAACTCGAGCTGCACCATTTTCATCGACTTCTAGATTATCGAAAACATAACCTTGTAGTTTAGCAATTTTGAAAGGAAAACTGTCCATACGACGAGCCATTGCTGCAAAATCAAAGTCGTATTCACGAAGTTTAGCCGCGATTTGAAGTGTTTTAGGAGTAGTAGATGGAAAGAGGAAGCGACCTGTATCGCCAACAATACCATTGTAGAGAACACGAGCAGCAGCATCTGACAAGGAAAGACCAAGGCTGAGGGCCCAGTCTGTCACAATTTCGCTAGCACTTGAAGCAGTCGTATCAACAAGTAGAAGGTCACCGTAGGCATCATCGTTAGGATGATGGTCAATTTTGATAAGGAAGTCACCTTTATCATAACGATCGTCGTCGATACGAGGGGTATTGGCTGTATCGGTAACAATAACAAGTGCCCCTTCATAGTCTTGGTCAGCTACCTCGTCCATCTCAGCAATCCAAGATAAGGTAGGCTCATTGACACCTGTTGCAAGTATCTTTTTATCTGGAAAGTTTGTTTTTAAAATTTCCTTCAGTCCTACCTGACTACCAATGGCATCTGGGTCAGGTCTTTGGTGGCGGTGGATAATAATAGTGTCGTAGGCTTTGATTTTTTCTAAAATAGCTTGAAATACAGTCATGAATGTCTCCTTGTAATTTTGCTTCTATTATATCATGAAACAATAGAAAAACGGTTAGCCTAGGCAAACCGTTATAAAAATTAGATATCTTTATAGTCGACTTCAAGTCCCCGTTTAACCGCTGGACGGTCGGCAATTTTTTCAGTCCAAGCTTGAAGGTGCTTGTATTCTTTAACATCAAGGAAAATACCAGCCTTGTCCCAAATCTTATCTTGAGCAAGACGGCCATACCAAGACCAAATTGCGATATCAGCGATAGTGTATTCATCACCAGCAATATAAGGTTTGGTTGCTAATTCTTTATCTAGCAAGTCAAGTTGGCGTTTGGCTTCCATGGCAAAGCGGTTGATGGCATATTCGATTTTTTCAGGTGCATAGTGGAAGAAGTGCCCAAAGCCACCACCTAAGAAGGGAGCAGCACCTGTTTGCCAAAAGAGCCAGTTGAGAACTTCCGTACGTTTTGCGTGATCAGTTGGAATGAGTTTTCCGAATTTTTCAGCCAAGTAAAGCAAGATGTTAGCTGATTCAAAGACACGAACCGGTTGGTCTTCAGAGTAATCCATCATGGCTGGAATCTTTGAGTTTGGATTGATTGAAACAAAGTCAGATCCGAATTGGTCACCGTCGCCAATCTTAATACGATAAGCGTCATAGCCTGCTTGAGCCACACCGAGTTCTTTCAGTTCTTCAAGCATGATAGTTGCCTTGATACCATTAGGTGTCGGAAGAGTATAGAGTTGGAAAGGTTGGTCACCTTTAGGTAAAGTTTGTTCGAAACGTGCACCAGCTGTAGGTTGATTGAGGCCGCCCCAGGCACCTCCCATAGAGGTTGGATTTTGCCAAACTTCTGGTAAAATATAGTCAGACATAAAGTTTCTCCTTGTATTCTTGATAGTTACATCCTAACAAAATGCTAATGGCATTTCAAGAATCTACTACGTCCTATTAGCGCGACATCTTGACTTTTTCTATAAGAATGATAAGATAGTAAAAATTAATTTTTAACTGATAAAAACATATTGTTTAGAGAGGAAGAAAAGAATGACTGCTATTGATTTTCATAAGTTGGCAAAAACAGAACTGCACTGCCATTTGGATGGTTCTCTATCATTGGAAACTATTCGTCACCTAGCTGACTTAGCAAAGATTGAGTTACCTAAGGATGATGCGGAGCTCAAACACCATGTGACAGCCCCGGCTACCTGTGAGAGTCTCCTAGATTATCTAGAGGCTTTTGATTACATTCGTCCTTTGCTTCAAACAAAGGAAGCTTTGACCATTGCGGCTTATGATGTCGCTAAACATGCTGCTCTTGAAAATGTTATCTATATTGAAGTGCGTTTTGCTCCCGAATTGTCAATGGATAAGGGGTTGACTGTCGCTGAAACCATTGATGCCGTTTGTCAAGGCTTACGTCAAGCTCAAGAAGAATTTGGAATTGTAGCTAAGGCCCTAGTTTGTGGCATGCGTCAATCAAATCAAGATTTAACGGCTCGTATTCTTAATGAAGCGAATAAGGTTGAAGATAGTGACTTTGTTGGTTTTGATTTTGCCGGAGATGAGCATCATTATGGACCTAAAGCGATTAAACCTCTAATTGAACAAGTCCAAAGTTACAACCGTCCCATGACATTTCATGCTGGTGAGTGTGGTTGCCCAGCCTTTTTGGCTGAGTCGATTGCCATGGGAATTAAGCGTAATGGCCATGCAACGATTTTGGCTCAAGAGCCTGAGCTTTTGGAAGAGTTTGTCAAAAATGGTGTCACAGGAGAGTTATGTTTAACAAGTAATCTGCAGACTAAGGCAGCCGTTACAGTTGCTGATTTTCCTTATCTAAAAATGAAAGCAGCAGGTGCGAATATTACCATTAATACAGACAATCGTACGGTTTCTGATACAAACTTAACCAAGGAATACGAACTCTATCACAAGCATTTTAATAGCTCAGTGCAAGACTTTTATGCTCATAATAAGACGGCAATCGAAGCTTCATTTGCTAGTGACGAGGAGAAAGAAGAACTTCTTGAAAAATTGGCTAAAGCCTATTCATAAGAAACTATTAGACTGGTGAAATGTTATTAAGATGATAAGATTGAACCATTTGAAACACAAGTCAAACCTATTATAAAAATAAGGGAGTGAGGCGAACTTTTTTCAAAAATTGTTCAGTCTCCCTCCCTTTTACGCTTGGAATTATGATAAAATAAGTACAATACATATTTTAGAGGAGACTGGTTTGGCACAACTTTATTTTCGCTATGGCACTATGAATTCTGGGAAATCCATTGAAATTCTTAAGGTTGCCTATAATTACGAAGAACAAGGAAAACCAGTAGTATTGTTGACCAGTTGTTTGGATAATCGCGATGGGGTTGGCTATATCTCTAGTCGTATTGGCATGAAACGTAAGGCATATCCTATTGGTGATGATACGGATATTTTTGGTTACATTGCTAATATGGATTCACGACCGTACTGTGTTTTAGTTGATGAGGCTCAGTTTTTGACCCGTGCGAATGTCTATGATTTGGCACGAATTGTTGATGAGTTAGATATCCCAGTGATGGCTTTTGGTCTCAAAAATGATTTTCAGAACAATCTCTTTGAAGGTTCTAAATACCTTTTACTTTTGTCTGATAAGATTGATGAGATTAAGACCATTTGTCATTATTGCTCGAGAAAGGCAACCATGGTTCTTCGTATGGAAGATGGTAAGCCAGTTTATGAAGGAGCACAAGTTCAAATTGGAGGACACGAGAGTTATATCTCAGTTTGCCGAAAGCACTGGTTTAATCCACCTCACGAAAACATAATCCCTTTGAATAAGGCCTAAAATGACTATTAGTTATATAAGGAGAAAGATAACAGATGAATATTTATGATCAGTTACAAGCGGTTGAAGACCGCTATGAGGAATTGGGTGAATTGCTTAGTGACCCTGAAGTTGTTTCAGACACTAAACGCTTCATGGAGTTGTCACGTGAAGAAGCAAATACTCGTGAAACTGTGACAGCTTACCGTGAGTACAAGCAAGTCATACAAAGTATCTCAGATGCTGAAGAGATGATTAAGGAAGCAAGCGGTGATCCTGACTTGGAAGAAATGGCTAAGGAAGAACTCAAAGAATCCAAAGCCGCTAAAGAAGAGTATGAAGAACGTTTGAAAATTCTTCTCTTGCCAAAAGACCCTAATGATGACAAGAATATTATCCTCGAAATTCGTGGGGCTGCAGGTGGTGATGAAGCTGCCTTGTTTGCGGGTGATCTTCTAGCTATGTACCAAAAATATGCAGAAACACAAGGTTGGCGCTTTGAGGTCATGGAAGCCTCTTATAATGGTGTCGGTGGTATCAAAGAAGTGGTTGCCATGGTTTCAGGGCAATCCGTGTATTCTAAACTCAAATATGAATCAGGAGCACACCGTGTGCAACGTGTGCCTGTGACTGAAAGTCAAGGTCGTGTTCATACCTCTACAGCAACTGTTTTGGTTATGCCAGAAGTTGAAGAAGTAGAGTACGAAATTGATCCTAAGGACCTTCGTGTCGATATCTATCACGCTTCTGGTGCCGGTGGTCAGAACGTCAATAAGGTTGCGACTGCGGTTCGTATGGTTCACATTCCTACTGGAATCAAAGTAGAGATGCAAGAAGAACGTACACAACAGAAGAACCGTGATAAAGCCATGAAGATTATCCGTGCGCGTGTTGCGGACCACTTTGCACAAATCGCTCAAGATGAACAAGATGCTGAGCGTAAATCTACTGTTGGTACAGGGGACCGTTCAGAGCGTATCCGTACTTACAACTTCCCACAAAACCGTGTAACGGATCACCGTATTGGTTTGACCCTTCAAAAATTAGATACGATTTTGGCTGGGAAAATGGATGAAGTCATTGATGCTCTTGTTCTTTACGATCAAACTCAAAAATTGGAAGAGCTTAACAAATGATTTTAGCGGATGTTCTGGCTGACTATGAGAAGCAGCTTGAGGCAGTTGGAGAAGAGCCAGAGGCCCTTTCCTTTGTTTATCGTGATTTGAAGCAATGGGATTTGACTCAATTTGTTCTTAATCTACGACAAGAAGTTTCGGAAGAGGACGATAGACTTTTGGCTGCTATCTTCACCCAATTGCAAGCACATAAACCAGCTCAGTATATCTTGGGCTATGAAGACTTTCATGGCTTGCGTTTTCAGGTTGATGAACGTGTCTTAATTCCGCGTCCTGAAACTGAGGAATTGGTGGACTTAATTTTAGAGGAAAACCCAAGCAAAGAGCTCAAGGTTCTCGATATTGGAACTGGGAGTGGTGCTATTTCGGTATCCCTGAAAAAGAGTCGCCCCCTTTGGCAAGTAACAGCTAGTGACTTGTCAGCTGATGCCTTAGTACTTGCTAAGGAGAATGCCAAGCTAAATCAGGCAGACATCAGCTTTGTTCAATCGGATGTTTTTGAAGATATTTCTGGTAATTTTGATATTATCGTGTCAAATCCTCCCTATATTTCTGAAAATGATAAGGACGAAGTTGGTGTCAATGTCTTGACGAGTGAGCCTAATATGGCCTTGTTTGCTGATGAAGATGGGCTAGCTATTTATAGACGGATTGTTGAAGGAGCGGCTGAGCATTTAATTCCTCAAGGAAAAATCTATTTTGAGATTGGCTATAAGCAGGGTCAGGATTTGAAGCAACTCTTGTATCTGCATTTTCCAGATAAGCGCGTGCGTATCCTTAAGGATCAGTTTGGACAAGATAGAATGGTCGTGATGGATGATGGAAAATAAGAAACAGTTAAAAGAAACTTTGGCTAACGGTGGGGCAGTCGTTCTTCCTACAGAGACTGTCTATGGTTTATTTGCTAAGGCTTTGGATGAGAGTGCTGTGAACCATGTTTATGAGCTGAAAAATCGTCCTAGAGATAAAGCCATGAATTTGAATGTCGCTTCTTATGAAGATATCCTGTCTTATTCGAAAGAGCAGCCCAAATATTTAAAACAATTGTATGATGCTTTTTTGCCTGGACCTCTGACCATTATCTTAAAAGCTAATGATCAAGTACCTAGATGGATTAATTCAGGTTTGGCGACAGTTGGCTTCCGTTTGCCAAATCATCCTGTCACTAGAGAACTGATTCAATCTGAGGGCCCTTTGATTGGTCCATCTGCTAATAAGTCTGGGAAGGCTAGTGGTCGTTATTTTGACCAAATAAGAGCCCAATTTGATTTCCAGGTGACTGGCTATCAAGATGACGCTGCCTTGTTAGGTGTAGATTCGACAATTTTGGATTTGTCTGTCTCACCTGCTAGGATTCTCAGACAAGGAAAGATTACAAAAGAAAACCTATTGGTGGCTCTACCCGAGTTGACCATAGAATAAATGACTAACAGAGACCTATGGAAGTGTGAGATAATTTCCGACTGTATGTGGGTGAGTTGATTGAACCCCATTAGACCTCAAAGGAGACCTCTATGATTTTTGATAAAGAAGATTACAAAGCATTTGACCCTGAACTATGGAACGCCATCGATGCTGAGGCAGAACGTCAGCAAAACAATATTGAGTTGATTGCCTCTGAGAACGTGGTATCTAAAGCTGTAATGGCTGCTCAAGGAACACTCTTGACTAACAAGTACGCAGAAGGCTATCCAGGTAAACGTTACTATGGTGGTACAGACGTGATTGATGTGGTCGAGTCTCTTGCTATTGAGCGTGCCAAAGAACTTTTTGGAGCAAAATTTGCCAACGTGCAACCTCACTCAGGTAGTCAAGCCAATGCAGCGGTTTACATGTCTTTGATTCAACCAGGTGATACGGTTATGGGAATGGATTTGTCAGCGGGTGGTCACTTGACACATGGTGCACCAGTTAGCTTCTCTGGTAAGACTTATAACTTCGTGGCTTACAACGTTGATAAGGAAACTGAACTTCTTGATTACGATGCGATTCTCGCTCAGGCTAAAGAAGTACAACCAAAACTCATCGTGGCTGGGGCTTCAGCTTACTCACGTATCATTGATTTTGCTAAATTCCGTGAAATTGCTGATGCTGTAGGAGCTTACCTTATGGTAGATATGGCGCACATTGCCGGTCTTGTAGCCTCTGGTCATCATCCAAGTCCAGTTCCTCATGCACATGTGACCACTACAACAACTCACAAGACACTTCGTGGTCCTCGTGGTGGTTTGATTTTGACTGATGATGAAGATATCGCTAAGAAATTGAATTCTGCGGTCTTCCCTGGTTTGCAAGGTGGTCCATTGGAACACGTTATTGCTGCTAAGGCTGTTGCTCTTAAAGAAGCACTTGACCCTGCCTTTAAGGAATATGGGGAAAATGTTATCAAGAATGCTGCTGCCATGGCTGATGTTTTCAATCAACATCCAGATTTCCGTGTTATCTCAGGTGGTACTAACAATCACCTCTTCTTGGTTGATGTGACTAAAGTTGTTGAAAATGGTAAAGTTGCACAAAACGTTCTTGAAGAAGTTAATATTACTTTGAACAAGAATGGTATTCCTTACGAGCAATTGTCTCCATTCAAGACATCAGGTATCCGTGTTGGTAGTCCAGCCATCACAAGTCGTGGTATGGGTGAAGCTGAGAGCCGTAAAATTGCTGAATTAATGGTTGAAGCTTTGGAAAATCACGATAAACCTGAAGTTTTGGAACGCATTCGTGGAGAAGTTAAAGCTCTTACAGATGCCTTCCCACTCTATTAAAAACTATGTTAGATTTATATATTAAACGCATTATCATTCACCAGTTTTCGCCAAATGATACGGAGCTGGTTTTAGCAGAAGGGCCTCTTGAAATAACGCCACGCTTAGATGAGTATTTTCGAAAGAAACTCTCTAAAGTTTTCTCTGATGAGGCTAAACGTGGCTATTTCGATGCAGAGAATGTTTTCATCAGTCATTTAGGAGATGATTTGATGGAAAGCTCAGTCAAGATTGCCCAACTTTGGAAGGAAGAATTTGTCATTTCTGAAGATCAAAAGACCAATGATTTGGTCTTTATTCAGTTTGACAAAGAAGGGCAAGAGTATTTTGCTTTCTTGCGTATTGCTCTCAAGGATAGTTTGATTCATTCTTTGGGAGATAGCCAACATCCTATTCAATTGTCACAAAATAATTTGCCTTCTGCAGCCCAGACACCTGATGAAGCTTTGGTAATCAATCGTAGTAGTAAGCAGTATTATTTGATTGAAAAGCGAATCAAGCATAATGGAAGCTTTGCCAATTATTTCTCTGAAAATCTGTTGCAAGTCCAGCCTGAGCAATCTGTCAAGAAATCGATTAAGATGGTTGAAGACACTGCCCAGAAGATTGCTGAGAATTTTAATCAGGATGATTTTAACTTCCAAGGAAAAATGAAATCTGCTATTTTCAATAATTTGGAAGAAGATCAAGAGTTATCACCTGAAAAATTGGCAGACCAGCTCTTTGATAATAATTTGACAGCTCGTTTGACCTTTGTTGATGAGCTCAAAGAGGCCATACCTGAGCCTATCTCGGTATCAGATATTGACCATTCGCGTCAAATTAAGAAATTGGAGAATCAAAAATTATCGTTATCGAACGGAATTGAGTTAATCGTGCCTAATAATGTGTATCAGGATGCTGATAGTGTTGAGTTTATTCAAAATCCTGATGGCACCTACTCTATTCTCATCAAAAATATCGAGGATATCATCAATAAATAATATGTTTAAATGGATAAGACGTCTGGCGGTTTTTGTCGTAGTCCTCATCATAGGTATCCAATGCTATCGAATCCATGCCAATATTCAACATGTCTTAACCTATGAATCCATGGTTAAGGAGGTTTTGGCAGAGGACGACATTGATAATACAACCAATGTCGATTTGGTTCTGGCTATGATCTACACAGAAACCAAGGGGAAGACAGATGACGTGATGCAGTCCAGTGAAAGTTCTACAGGGGTGACCAACTCCATAACAGATCGAAAAGAAAGTATTCGTCAAGGGGTGACGGTGCTGTCGGAAAATCTGGAAGAAGCTGCCCACCATAAGGTGGATCCTTGGACAGCAGTACAAGCCTATAATTTTGGTAAGGCCTATATTGATTATGTGGCTGATAATGGTGGAGTGAACACCGTCGAACTCGCAAAGGCTTACTCTAAAAATGTCGTTGCTCCGAGTCTAGGAAACACTAGCGGGCAAACATACACCTATTACCAACCGGTTGCCATGTACTATGGTGGCGGAAAACTTTATACAAATGGCGGTAATATTTACTACGCTAAGGAAGTACAGTTTAATCTCTTTTTGATGCGTATGTTCTCGCGCCTCTAAGAGAAAGGACGTTAAACTTAGGAAAGACAAATGAAAGCATTATTAGTGTATTTTAGAGGATACATCAAAGACAGTATCCTGGGACCCGTTTTTAAATTAATCGAAGCCAGTTTCGAACTCTTGGTCCCTCTAGTGATTGCTGGAATTGTCGACACAACTATTCCAAATAAAGACCAAAATCATCTGTTTATGATGATTTTTCTCTTGTTCGGACTTGCCGTTATTGGGGTTGTTGTTGCTATTTCAGCACAGTATTTTTCATCCAGAGCAGCAGTTGGCTATGCCCGAGGTTTAACCAATGATTTGTATGCGAAGATCATGCGTTTATCAAAGGAAAAGCGGGATGAGATTGGAACGTCAAGTTTGGTGACACGTTTGACTGGTGATACCTTTCAAATCCAAACGGGCATCAATCAATTTTTGAGGCTCTTTTTGAGGGCACCGATTATCGTGACGGGAGCCATTATTATGGCATTCCGAATCAGTCCACGCTTGACCCTTTGGTTTCTTGGCATGGTCTTGGTATTGACCCTTATTATTGTACTAGCTAGTCGCATCGTCAATCCTTTATACGTCAAGATTCGAGTAATTAATGAATCAATTGTTACCAATACGCGTCAACAACTTGAAGGTATGAGGGTTATTCGGGCTTTTGATCAGAGTGAGCGTGAATTAGATAACTTTACTACTGTCAATAAAGACTTGAAGAAGTGGCAGCTCAAAACAGGAGTAATAGCAAGTCTCATTAGTCCTTTGACTTTCTTGGTTGTTAATATGACCTTGATTGCTATCCTTTGGCAAGGAAATCTGCAAATTCAAGCTGGTCTTTTGTCTCAAGGTATGCTGATTGCTCTGGTCAATTATCTCTTGCAAATTTTGACGGAGCTCCTTAAATTAGCCATGATGTTGACCAATCTGAATCAAAGCTTTATTTCAGCAAAACGGGTACAAGCTATTTTTGAACTCCAAGATGAGGATATTGAAGCACCTTTAGAAGTCCGAACTTCTAGTCAGGCTTCCACAGTGCTAGCTATTGATCAGATGACCTTTACCTATCCTACAGCTAGTTCGCCATCACTCCAAGAGATTAATGTCAGTCTTACTCAAGGTCAGTCACTAGGTATTATTGGTGGTACAGGTTCGGGTAAATCGACATTGGTGAACTTAATCATGAACTTATATCAGCCTCAGATTGGTTTATTAGCTATTTTCAAAGATCAAAAATCACCAAAGAACCTTAAAGAGTGGCGTTCTTGGGTTGCCTATGTCCCGCAAAAAGCTGAGTTATTTAGAGGAACCATTCGTTCAAACTTGTCATTAGGACTTGACCACGAACCGAGTGAGCAAGAACTGTGGCATGCGCTTGACATGGCTCAGGCTGCTGATTTTGTAAGGGATAAGGACCTTGGTTTAGATGAGCCAGTTGAGTCATTTGGCCGTAATTTTTCGGGGGGGCAACGTCAACGTTTGACTATTGCGCGTGCGCTGATGAGACCAGCACCATTCTTGATTTTGGATGACTCCACCTCAGCCCTAGATTACTTGACTGAAAGTCGCTTACTAGCGGCTATCAGAGACAATCTTAAATCAACGAGTCTGATTATTATTTCGCAAAGAACAAATAGTCTAAAAGCTGTTGATCAAATTTTGGTGCTTGATAAGGGACATCAAGTTGGCTTGGGTAATCATGAAGAATTGCTTGCCACAAATAAACTCTATCAAGACATTCATTATTCTCAACATCAAAAGGAGGTCGCTGATGAAGGCTAGAAATAATAAATCAACGCTTAAACGTTTAAGTAGAGATATCTTAAGTCAGCGCTACCTCTTTGCCTTAGCAACTGTTGGGACCATTATTCAAGTTGCCTTAACGGTTTACTTACCTATCTTAATTGGTGATGCAGTGGACGCTGTTCTTAAGATGAACGCCGTTCTATTGATGTCACGTTTAATTTGGCAGATGCTTGTAGTTATCTTAGCTAATAGTGCAATCCAGTGGCTTAACCCTTTGATTTATAATCGATTAATTTATTCATATAGCGAAAGTTTACGTGAACGAGTCATGATGAAAATTCATGCTATGCCACTTAGTTACCTTGATCGTCAAGGAACTGGAGACATGGTTAGCCGTGTGACTACAGATAGCGATCAGTTAAACAACGGACTTCTCATGGTCTTTAACCAATTTTTCGTTGGGCTTTTGACTATCTTTGTCATAATCATTACCATGGCTCGGTTAGACTGGTTCATGATGCTCTTAGTTCTAGTGATGACGCCTCTGTCAATGCTTGTGGCACGTTTTATCGCAAAGAAGAGCTATCAACTCTATCGCAATCAAACTAAATGGCGAGGTGTGCAGACTCAGTTGATTGAGGAAAGTCTGACTCAAGAAGCTTTAGTACAAAGTCTAAATGCTCAAGACCAGATGGTTAGGAGTTTTAAAGACGTCAATGGTAAGTATGCTGATTATTCACAGGGTGCTATCTTTTATTCGTCAGCGGTTAACCCAGCTACACGTTTTGTCAATAGTCTGATCTATGCTCTTATTGCAGGTGTTGGAGCCTATCGAATCATGTCAGGTGGTGCTTTTACAGTGGGACAATTGACTACCTTCCTAAATTATGTGACTCAGTATACGAAACCTTTTAATGATATTTCATCTGTTCTATCTGAACTTCAAAGTGCTTTGGCCTGTGCTGATCGCCTTTATATGATTTTAGATGAAGATGAAATACCAGAAACGGGTAATGCGATTTTAGAAGAAGCAGATGTTCAGGGACATTTTCAATTTGAGCATGTTCAATTTGGTTATTTGCCTAATAAACCTCTTATAAAGGATTTGAGCATTGATATACCTGCGGCAAGTACTGTTGCCATTGTTGGCCCTACAGGAGCAGGCAAATCTACCCTCATTAACCTGCTCATGCGTTTCTATGATTTGGACAAGGGTCAAATTTTACTAGACGGTAGACCTATTACAGATTATACTCGTGAGAGTCTTCGGAAACAGATTGGGATGGTCTTGCAGGAAACTTGGCTTGAGGTTGGCACTATTCATGATAATATTGCCTATGGTAATCCAGAAGCCAGTCGTGAAGAAGTCATAGCAGCGGCCAAGGCTGCCAATGCAGATTTCTTTATTCAGCAGTTGCCTCAAGGCTACGACACCTACTTGAATGATGCGGGGCAATCCCTTTCTCAGGGGCAACGTCAGCTTTTGACCATTGCTCGCATATTTGTCAATGTGCCTAAAATCTTAATCTTGGATGAAGCCACTTCTAGTATCGATACCCGTACAGAGCTCCTCATTCAAGAGGCCTTCGCTAAATTAATGAAAGGTAGAACAAGTTTCATCATTGCTCATCGATTGTCTACCATCGAAAATGCGGACCTTATTTTGGTCATGAATAATGGAGATATCGTTGAACACGGAACCCATGAACAACTGATGCAAGCTAAGGGAATGTACTATCGTATGCAGACGGCCCAAAAGACACAAAATAGTTAAATCCGACAGAGCTTTTAAGCTCTGTTTTTTTGTCTCACGAAAACCACTAGCTGTGCTAGTGGTTCCGAAA
>NZ_KV794090.1:0-880 GCF_001808655.1 Streptococcus sp. HMSC078H03 | reverse complement strand
GTCTAACTCAGAGTCAGCGTCAGAAAGTGCTTCTATTTCTGAATCGCAATCAGTGTCTAACTCAGAATCAGCGTCAGAGAGTGCTTCTGTATCAGAATCACAGTCAGTCTCAAACTCCGAATCAGCGTCAGAAAGTGCATCAGTTTCAGAATCACAGTCTGTTTCAAACTCAGAATCAGCATCAGTAAGTGCTTCAATCTCAGAATCACAGTCTGCTTCAACGTCAGAGTCAGCATCAGTAAGTGAATCAATCTCAGAATCACAATCAGTGTCTAACTCAGAATCAGCATCAGAGAGTGCATCAGTGTCTGAATCACAATCCGCTTCAAACTCAGAGTCAGCGTCAGTAAGTGCTTCAATTTCAGCTAGTGAGTCAGCATCATTGAGTGAATCGCAAAGTGCAAGTGCATCAGTGTCTGCTTCAGAGTCAGCATCATTGAGTACATCAAGCTCATTGAGTGCTTCTGTATTTGAAAGCCAGTCTCAAGCCTTCAGTGCTTCAATTTCTGCAATCATTTCAACTGTAGAATCTATTTCGAACTCGGCTTCAAGCTTCATTTCAGCTAGTGAATCAATTTCAACATCTAACTCAGCATCATTGAGTGAATCGGCGTCATTGAGTGCATCTGTTTCAGGCTCACAATCAGTATCTAATTCTGAAAGTACATCTGTAAGTGCTTCAATCAGTGAATCACAATCAGTTTCAAATTCAGAGTCTGCATCAACAAGTGCTTCAATCTCAGAATCACAGTCTGTTTCAAACTCAGTATCTGCGTCAGTCTCAGTAAGCACATCTGCATCAGTCTCTGCATCTGAGTCAGCAAGCGCCTCAGCTTCAGCCTCTGTCTCAGAATCAGCAAGCACATCCGCTTCAGTCTCT
>NZ_KV794089.1:0-39034 GCF_001808655.1 Streptococcus sp. HMSC078H03 | reverse complement strand
TGGCCTGTCTTGTCAATAACTTTTTTAAAGTTTTTTCAAACTTTTTGTTACTGGACAATTTCCTTAAGACTTTATTAGTCTATCAAGTTTGAGAACTAATGTCAATACTTATTTTCTATGCCAGAGTAAACGTAAAAAGAAGATCGCAAGTATCTCCTTTTTTACTTTTTTATAGAGCTGCGCGCATGCGTGCTTGCGAATTTTCGACATTTCTTATTGAACGTGGTAAGAAAGCACGGATGTCATCTTCCTTATAACCCACTTGCAATCTCTTATCATCAATTAAGATTGGGCTCTTCAAGATTCTTGGGTTTTCTTGAATCAAATCAATCACCTCACTGACACTGAGCTCGTCGATATCACAATTTAGAGCTTTAGCATAGCGATTTTTTGATGAAACAATACTCTCAACACCATTCTCTGTTTTTGATAGGATGTTTAAGATTTCTTCTTTTGTAAGTGGTTCTTTACCAAGGTTTTGTTCTTTATAAGGAAGTTGATGGTTGTTCAACCATGTCTTTGCTTTTTTACAACTTGTACAACTTGAGATTGTATAAATCTTAATCATGTTAATTCTCTCTTTCTGTCACATGATACTATTATCTTATCACTGTCCTTGATTTTAGAAATCGGTCTAGCGACCTATTTTGAATCTTGGGGACTTTTTCAATGATCATAGACCCTTTTTATTTAGATTAAAACAAAGAAAAAAGAGCTCGTCGGCTCTTTTACACTTATTCTTCAATTTCAATGGTTGAATCTAGGTCTAAAACAAGTTCATCAGATGTTTCTTCAACTTGTGCTTCTTCAACAATATCCTCTTCATCTGGTTCAATCAAACCATAGTGTACACGTACTTTATGATCAATTTCTTCAAAAATATCTGGATGATCTGCCAAATATTTTTTCGCATTTTCAGATCCTTGACCAATCTTCTCTCCATTGTATGAGAACCAGGCTCCAGCTTTTTGAATAATACCTAAGTCACTAGCGATTTTTACAAGCTCACCTGTTTGTGAAATCCCTTCACCATACATAATTTCAACAAAGGCTTCTTTAAATGGTGGAGCAACCTTGTTTTTGACAACCTTAATTTTAGTTTCCTTACCAACATTTTGGTCTTTTTTATCACCAGTCCCTTTGATTTGCGTATTTCCACGTACATCAAGACGTACTGATGCATAGAATTTTAGAGCACGTCCACCAGGGGTTGTTTCTGGATTACCAAACATAATACCAACTTTTTCACGCAATTGGTTAATGAAGATAGCAATTGTTTTTGTTTTATTGATAGAAGCAGAAAGCTTACGCATGGCTTGACTCATCATACGCGCTTGAAGTCCGACATGGCTGTCACCAATATCTCCATCAATTTCTGCTCGAGGTACCAAAGCTGCAACTGAGTCAACAACAACCAAATCAACTGCACCAGAGTCAATCAGCTTACCAGCAATTTCGAGACCTTGTTCACCTGAATCAGGTTGTGACAAAAGAAGCTCATCGATATTAACACCTAGGGCTGCCGCATAAGCAGGGTCAAGGGCATGCTCTGCATCGATAAAGGCAGCAATTCCACCTTCTTTTTGTGTTTGAGCAACAGCATGGAGGGCTACAGTTGTCTTACCTGACGATTCTGGTCCGTAAATTTCGATAATACGACCTTTAGGATAACCACCTGCACCAAGAGCAATGTCCAAAGCCAGCGAGCCTGAACTCATAACTTGAACTTTCTGCTCTGCACGCTCACCAAGACGCATAACCGCACCCTTACCAAAATCTTTTTCAATATTCTTCAAAGCATCGTCAAGTGCTTTACGACGCTCATCTCCAAATTTCTTTGTAATTTCTTCTGTTTTCTTTGTTTTCTTAGCCACTTATTTTCCTCTTCTTTCTATAGTTAAAGACAAACTTAAATCATGTCTTCTTGTAATAAAGCTTGGCGAACTAGGTTAAAGGCATAGAGGGTACTAATATATCTAACATCAGAACGACTTCTTCCACCTATAACAACCTTGATCGACCTTACTTGATTCCTATCAGCAATACCAATAAATACCGTACCTGCTGGGTGTCCTTCTAATGAATCTGGTCCAGCTACACCGGTAAGTGCAACTCCATAATCGCTATCTGTTTTAGCTCGAGCACCTTCAGCCATTTTTTCTGCAGTAAAATGACTGACAACACCATGTTCTTCTAGTTGCGACAAGGGAATATCCAACATTTTAGCTTTTTCTTCAATACTATAAGTAACAAATCCACCTTTAAATACTTGTGAGGCCCCTGAAAAATCAGCAATACTAGCCTGAAATAAACCTGCTGTTAGGCTTTCAGCTGCAGTGATGGTCTTGCCATGGTGCTTAAGCAAACGAAAAGCTTCAAAGGCTAAACTATTAGACTCTCCATATCCATAAATGAAATCAGATAAGGATTTGCCATCTAGAGTTTTAGTCGAACGAATTTGTTTTTCTAAAACATCTAGTTTTTGATCTGCTTCTTCTTGCGAAGAAGCCTTCGTTGACAAGCGAAGTGTTACTTCCCCCACTTTAGCGTATGGAGCTATGGTTGGATCTGTTTGGTTAACAATAAAATCCTTAAGAACAGTCACTAATTGACTTTCTCCAACGCCGAAGAATCTTAGGACTCTCGAATAAAGACTTGAGTGATTCTCAGTAAGAGCTGGAATAAGTTCTTGATTCACCATAGGTTTGAGTTCACTTGGTGGACCAGGTAAGACTACATAGGTCACCCCTTGAGCAGTAATAATCCCTCCAACTGCAAGACCTGTCGGGTTTTGCAAGGGAATAGCCCCCTCAACAATTTGTGCTTGACGTTCATTATTAGGCGTTCGTGTGTGTTTAGGACGAGTAGCAAAGAAACTATCCAGTTTTTTACTAGCCTCCTCATCAAAAACGAGTTCTTTTCCTAAAAATTTAGCCAGGGTTTGCTTGGTTAGGTCGTCCTCAGTAGGGCCAAGTCCACCACAAAGTATGACTAAATCACTACGCTGACTGGCTTGATCAAGAACTGAAAGTAGGCGGCTTTCATTGTCTCCTACTGCTGTGTGAAAATACACGTCAATTCCTAGTTCAGCTAGTTTCTCAGATAAAAATTGGGCATTGGTATTGGTGATCTGCCCGGTTAGGATTTCAGTTCCTACTGCAATCAATTCAGCTTTCATTGGTTCACCTATATTACTATTCGTAAAATAATCTCAAAAACATGTTCGTTTATAAACTAACATGTTTTGCTCGTCTTGTCAATCAAATCCACTCATTTATTTGAAGTCACAGTTATTTTCATGATCATTCACAAATCCTGCGGCTTGTAAAAATGAATATATAGTTGTCGGTCCTAAAAATTTGAACCCTCTCTTTTTTAGATTGTTGGCAATCTGTTGGGATAAAGCAGTTGATGATGGGACGTCCTTATATGTGGGTACATTATTTATCAAGGGCTTTCCGTCAAAGAAATGCCAAAAATAATGGGACAGGGAGCCAAATTCATCTTGGATTTTTAGTACTTGTTTGGCATTATTTACGGTTGCTTCTAGCTTAAGTTTGTGCCTAATGATGTCTGGATTTTGAAGCGCATCTTCAAGTTCACTTAGGCTAAACTGGGCAACACGCTCAATATTATAGTCATGAAAAACACGATTAAAGGCCTGTCTTTTATTTAAAACGGTTAACCAAGAAAGCCCTGACTGATAACTTTCTAAGCAAAGCAGCTCAAAAAGTTTTTGGTCGTCACCAATAGGCTTTCCCCACTCCTTGTCATGATAATCACAATATAATTTATTGTTTGTTGGAACCCAACGACAACGATTGACCATTGCTTACCTCATTTCATCAACATTTTAAGAGCCGATTTAATGTATTGCTCTGCCGTTTCATTAGTTCCTTCGAAGAAGGCCTTGATTTTCTTAAGTTCTGTGGCTTTATAACCAAGAGCAATCAAGGCTTCCATAGCCTCATCCAATTGATGATTCCCTTCAGGTTGACTTGGTGTCGTCTTGGTCGTTTCTGTTGGTAACTCTGCAAATTTCCCTGCCAAATCCAGAACCATTTGTTGAGCTGTCTTTTTACCAATCTTTGGAAACTTCATCAAGTACTTGATGTCACTATTATCAACAGCAGCAACCAAGCCTTGATTATCATCTACAGCAACAATGGCTAGGGCAGTCGTCGGACCTATTCCAGAAACTGAAATAAGCTTAAGGAAGACCTCTTTTTCATCTTCAGTATGGAAACCAAAAAGAAGGTGGGCATCGTCTCTAATAACCTGATGAAGATAGACTTGGATAGTCTGATTCATTTGGTCAGAAAAACTATATGGATTCGCTACAGTGACAATATAACCTAAGCCGTTTGCTTCTATAACAATATACTTGGCGGTAATTTTCACTAGAGTTCCCTTGATGTAATCATACATGGCGTGTGATTTCCTTTCTCGTTCGTTTCTTCAATGGTTTGCTTTATCATTTTATACTTGTAAGATAATTGTCTTGAGTGTTTATTTTGTCATCTCAAGCACTGCTGTACTATTGTAACAAAAAATCCACTCGAAAGTGGATTCTGTTTGCTCTATTTTAAGGATGACTACTCGTCTTTAAAGTATCTGTAATCATCTTTAGACCTAATAGAATATATGTTACAACGCCTAAAGTAAAGGCAATGCTAGAAACATTTACGAGAGTATTCTCCAAACTTGGTTGACCTAACCAGGCCAAAATATAGAAAATCAAGCTAGTCGCTAAAAATGTTAAGCCAACAAGTAAAAAGTGTTTATTAGTTTTTGTTAGGTGTCTCATCACTATACCTCCTAACTTAAAAATCAGGCAATCATCCTACAATAATCCGCTAAAACATTAGAAGATTCCTCATCTTCACCACTATTATAAATCTAACATTCCTATTCGTAAAGCAAGACCAAAAAAAGTTTTAATACTTCCCTAGGTCACGTAGACTCGTATGATTTTCTTGGATACGACGGAACATTTTTTCCATATCAGACTTGGTAAAGTTGACAAGTACTGGACGTCCGTGAGGGCAATTGTAGGGATTTTTACACTGTGCAAGCTGTACTAGGAGGTCACGCGCAGAGTAATCATCAAGAGCATGATTGGCCTTGATTGAACGTTTACAACTCATCATGATGGCCAACTCAGCACGGTAGGTCTTAACAGACACTTCATTCGTCAAAAGAAGCATGTCACACATTTCATAGACCGCTGATTCAATCTCTTCTTCCTTCATCCAGATAGGATGTTCACGAAGAATGAAAGTGTTGTTCCCATAAGGCTCTAAATAGATACCAACCTGGTTAAGAAGGGACATTTTTTCTTGTAAACTAATGTAGTCTGAACCTGAAAATTCAAAGAGATAGGGAACCAAAAGCTGCTGTAAACTGCTGTCAACCTCACCAATCTTTTCGCGATAGTACTCATACTTGACACGTTCTTGGGCAGCATGCTGGTCAATGATGTAAAGTCCGCCTTGTCCTTGCGCAAAGAGATAGGTTCCATGCATTTGACCAAAAAACTCTAATTCAGGGAAGGTTGATGTTTCCTCATTGTCCAGAGTTTCAAGCATGCGCTTCATTTTCGACTTGTTTTTATAATCAAGTTTTTCGTGTTCGCTATCACCTTCATCTACTGAACGTTGTGCCTGTTTAACAGAAGGTTGCGGTTTATTTTCTACCGATGAAACTGGTGACTCTGATACAAGAGGTTTGATATCTTCTTGGACTGTCTCTGGTTTGACAAAGAAATCATTACGACTGCTATCGTAGTAAAGATTGGTTTGTTTGAGTGGAAGACTGGTTTGAACTGGCTTAGCTGCACCTCTGGTACTAGACTTGGCTAGATTTTCAAGGGCATCAGGAATCAAATCCTGCTCTCTAAGGCTTTGAGCAATGGCTGAGCTGATAAGGGCCATGAGCTCTTTTTCTTTAGAGATACGTACTTCCTGCTTTGTTGGGTGAACATTGACATCGGCCAAGTAAGGATCAATCTGAATATCAATAACTGCAATAGGGAAGCGTCCTACCATGAGTTTAGAGCCATATCCATCAAAAATAGCACGGTTAAGCAGGAAGTTTTTAATATAACGTCCGTTAATGAGAATCGTGATGTAGTTACGATTTGCACGGGTCAACTCAGGGAGACTAACATATCCAGAAACTTCAAAATCAAGGTCAGAATTTGAAATCTCCACCATTTTTTTAGCCGTTGTCAAACCATAAATACCAGCAATAGCTTGACGGAGGTCTCCAGTACCTGATGTCTGTGTCAACTGACGACCATCATTAAGCAAGGTAAAGGCAACCTCGGGATGAGCTAGACTTAGACGATTGACAACATCGACAATATGAGCCAACTCAGCCTGTAAACTCTTCATATACTTGAGACGAGCTGGGGTATTATAAAATAGGTTTTCAACGGTAATCTTTGTTCCAACTGGTGTTGAAATAGGGTCCTGACTCTCAATTTCTCCACCTTTAGCAACCAGTTTAGTCCCATAGGCTTCTCCATCCGCTGCTGTCACAATAGTTAGGTGGCTGATAGAAGCTATTGATGGTAGGGCCTCACCTCGAAAACCAAGGGTTCGAATACGAAAGAGATCTCCTTGATTTTTGATTTTACTTGTTGCATGACGGCGCAAACTCATGGCCACATCAGCTTGAGCCATTCCTTCACCATTGTCTGTGATTTGAATTTTTGAGAGGCCTGATTCTTCAACTTCAATGGTAATCTGGGTGCTGCCTGCATCAATAGCATTTTCCACCAACTCTTTGACAACACTGGCTGGGCGCTCTACGACCTCACCAGCAGCAATCTGGTTGGCTAACACCTCAGGTAATTCGATGATTTTTGGCATAATTATTATTTTCCCTTCTAAAAGGTTGAGAGAACAATGTTTCTAAATGTTACTGATGCTTCCTATAAAGCCATAACTCACACACAACTGTTAGCCAAGATAAGGCTGTGGCTATAACAATCATATCCCCATGACGAAGATTGAACCAAATGAGCCCAGAAAAAATCAAGAGGTAGATGACTTGGAAAATCCATTGGTAGGTTTTGGGGGAGCTTGTCGAATCCATAAACTGCTTCACAAAGAAATAAAGCAAAAGCAAGTTCAGTGTTAGTGCCTTTTCAAAAGGTGTAAAAAAGCTCAAAATCAGACTGCAGGCAAGAAAAATTCCTGCTAGCCATTTCATTATAGATTTCATGTGATTACCTCGTCAGTACGTTTTCATTAAGTATAGGGGTTTTCTAAAATATTTTCAACCACTTAAACACTATATAGGACCACATAGACGAGTGCTATTGCTGTGGACTGGTAAATAGTGTTTAATAAGGGTGTGAAAGGGAGAAGGCCTCCTCAATTACAAATAAGAAAGGATAGTTATGAAAATAAAAGTTCAGATTGACTCGGTATTTCAAGAAGAAATGTTGCAGATTCAGGCACCTAGTCGGACGCCAAAGATTCAGCAAGTCGTCGAGTTTGTTGAATCTTTGGATGACAACCAGCGACTCAAAGGAAAAAAAGATGGAGAAACTTATCTTATTGAACACAAAGCTATTTCCAGAATTTACATCGAAAATCGACAAGTTCTAGCTGAAACTATTCAAGGAGAGTACCATTTAGGCTTACGTCTCTATCAAGTTTTAGAAAAACTTCCATCTTACTTTATCAAAATCTCACAATCAGAGATTGTCAACCTCAAAGAAATTGAACGCTTCAACATTACCCCTAACGGCCTCGTTGAAATTCACCTTAAAAACAAGGAAACCACTTACTCATCACGCCGTTACCTCAAAGCAATTAAGGAGAAATTACAATGAAAAAGCAACTTTTTAAATCAGGCACAAAGGGCATCCTTATCGGACTTGCCGTATCCATGATTATGTCTCTTATCTGGGCACCAAGCTACATGCCTCTAAATCCTCATTCAGCTATTGGACAATGGATGACGTCACATCAGGTTCACGGATCTATAGTATTAGCCTACTGCCTCATTACTTGGTTTGCAATCGGTATCCTCTTTGAAGTCGCTAGTTATATTTTCCGTAAGGCTGAGTGGAGTTTGCTTCGCGCAACCATCACTCACTACGCTTTGACCTGTCTAGGTTTCATTCCACTAGCTACCCTCAGCGGATGGTTCCCTCTACGTTTGACTTTCTACTTGGAGCTAGTCATTGAATTCAGCCTTATCTATCTGCTCGTTTGGGTCTTCTCTTATTGGAAAATGAAAAAGGATATTGAAGAACTCAACCAAGAATTGAAACATCTGTAAAAGACAAGAAGCCTGTCAATTGACAAGCTTCTTTTATAGTTTCTGTTTTAAATCTGCTACAGCCATCATGACCTGCATCGGTGTCATATTGTAAATGTCCAAGTCTCGTAACTCTTGAAGAACTGGATTTTCAGTAAAATCATCAAAGAGAGAGATTTGCTCATTAATATGCGTTTCAGTGACAGGCTTCTCTTGAGGCGATACCTTTTCCTGAGGTTGGATAGTAACTGTCTCGCCCTCTAATTGTGTCAAGATGGTGTCAGCACGTTCCAGTAAATCTGCTGGTAAACCTGCAATCTTAGCCACATGAATACCATAAGATTTATCGGCTGGACCATCGACAATCTTGTGAAGGAAAGTCACCTCTCCGTCCTTTTCAAGTGTCGCCACATGAACGTTGACAAGGTGTGTCAAAGTATTTGACAGGGCTGTCAACTCATGATAATGGGTAGCAAACATGGTTTTAGCTCCTACCTTGTCATGAATAAACTCAATGATAGACTGAGCTAGAGCCATACCATCATAGGTGGCTGTTCCACGTCCCAACTCATCAAAAATAATCAAAGAATTAGGTGTCGCCCGCTTAATAGCCTGGTTAGCCTCCATCATCTCAACCATGAAGGTTGACTGACCTGAAATCAGGTCATCTGCAGCACCAATACGTGTATAGATGGCATCAAAAACTGGCAAATCAATACTATCTGCTGGTACGTAAGACCCCATTTGAGCCATAACGACTGACAAAGCTAACTGACGCATATAGGTAGATTTACCACTCATATTTGGTCCTGTGATGAGCTGAACATTGGTCTGACTGTCAAAGGTAATCGTGTTTGGAATGTATTCCTGAACGCCCATAACCTTCTCAACCACCGCATGACGACCTTGATCAATAACAATACGATGCTCATCATTGAACACAGGACGAACATAATGATTAGTCTCAGCTGTAACTGCCAAACTCTGAAGCACATCGACTGTCGCAATAGCCTTAGCCAAAGATTGCAGACGGTCAATATAGCGTTCAACCTGCTCACGAACACGCATGAAAATATCATATTCGAGGGTTGATGACTTTTCACGTGCCTCGAGCATTTCACCTTCAATCTTAGCCAACTCAGCAGTTCCAAAGCGCTCTGAATTTTTCAGGGTTGCCTTGCGGAAGAAATGGTCAGGAACCAAGCTAAGGTTAGAGTTGGTCACATGGAAGTAATAACCATCTTTACGGTTATAATCAATTTTTAGTGTTGTAATACCAGACGCTTCACGTTCCTTGGCTTCGATATCCGCAATCCATGAGGTTTCCTCGCTCATCACCTTGCGATACTTGTCCAAGGTCTCATCAAAACCAGCACGGATAATGCCACCTTCTGTGATGGTTGCAGGAGCATCGGGATCAATAGCCGAACGAATCAGACTTTCTAATTCTGGCAGGGTATCTAACTCTTGTAAAAGACGTGACAAGGCCTCGTCATCAAAAGACTCCAAAATTGCCTTAATAACTGGAACCTGAGCCAGGGTATGACCTAGCTGAATCAAATCTTTAGGATTAGCCTTGCCGAAGGAAACACGACTAGCCAAGCGCTCAATATCGTAAACCCCTTTAAGACTCTCAGTCAAGTCACTACGCTCAAAGAAATTGTCCAAGAAAACTTGGATAATATTCTGACGCTCCATGATTGCAGTCTGATTCACTAAAGGACGGTCAATCCAAGTTCGTAAGAGACGCATTCCCATAGCTGTCTTGGTTTCATCCAAGAGCCAGAAAAGAGAACCGTGTTTCTTACCTGTTCTAGCATTTTCCAGCAAATCCAAACTTGACTTGGTCGCATAAGACATCTGCAAGTAATCCTTAATCTCATAGTGCTGAGCCTTTTGTAAATGGCTGAGCTCACGCATCTGAGTACGGTGCACATACTGAAGAAGTTTACCCGCTACACTGCTTTCCAAGTCTGTCAAGCTAGTGTCAATCAAGTGGACATCATCGTAAACCTCTGTTTCCTTAGAGAGTAGAAGGTTGAGTTGCTTCACCAAAACTTGTTCATCAGCTTCAGGTAAATCATAACCAACCACTACTTCACGTGCCTTAAGGTTCTGAATTTCACTACAAACTGAACTGGAATCGTCCAACTCTGTCGCAAAAAATTCACCCGTTGACACATCCATATAGGCCAGGCCGAATCGACTTCCAGCCTTGTCAATGGCTACCAAGAAATTGTTGGCATTATCAGGTTTAGAACTGTCAACCACTGTCCCTGGCGTGATAACCTGAACCACCTCACGCTTAACCACACCAACAGCCTGTTTAGGATCCTCCATCTGCTCAGCAATGGCTACCTTGTAGCCCATCTCAACCAAGACATCAATATAGGATTGAGCTGAATGGTAAGGAACACCAGCCATAGGAATAGGATTATCGGCGTTCTTATTACGACTGGTTAGGCTAATTTCCAAAATCTGGGCAGCCTTAACGGCATCATCATAAAATAATTCGTAAAAATCACCCATACGGAAGAGCAAAAAAGCATCTGGATAATTTTCCTTGATATCCAAATACTGCTGCATTCCTGGAGATATTTTTTCCTTAGCCATGTCTTAACTCCTCGTTAATCCTTTCTTCGATAGACTTGGTCACATATTGGATCAAGTCACTGGCATCCTGCATTTTTTGACGGTAGTCCTGAACAATAGGTAAATTTTCCAACTCATGCTGAATCAAATCTGCTTGCTCACCTGCCTCCTCATAGGCACGTTGTTTCTCAATTTTTTGAAAAAGCACTGCTTCTTGTTGATAAGCCTTCATCTGTCCAGCTAGATGACTGATTTGAGGTACCTGTCCAATGGCCTTCTCAGCCTCTTGAAAAGCAAGAACCGCCTCATGGTGTTTGAGGAGGTCGATTAACTCTTCTTTGGCTTTTTGGAGATCCTGATGAGGAGTGTTCATCAGTAAAACTCGCTTTCCAGTTTTTCAGCAACCACAGCATCCTTACAGATTACCAAGAGGGTATCTGCACCAGCAACGGTTCCTAAAATTTCAGGGTTACCATCACTATCAATTAAGTTAGCCAAAACATCAGCTTCACCCAACTCTGTGTGAAGGACCAGCATAAACTGAGCACGAGAAACTGATTTAACATAGTCCTTAACCGTAGGATCCAAACTTGGAAGCACATGCTCAGACAAACTATAGTAGAGTCTGCCTTCTTCATCACGAAGCTTCAAGAGGCCAATCTCACGCAAGTCACGTGACAAGGTAGCCTGAGTAACCGTGATACCTTCCGCCTCTAGGCGTTGCTTAATTTCCTCTTGTGTCCCAATCTTATCTCTTGAAATCATCTGTTTGATAACAGCTTGACGATCTCTCTTCATTATCTTTCCTCTTTTTATGTATATTCTTTGCATATTATAACAGAATTTTTGTATTTTTTCATGCAATACTTCCTAATAGATGCTTTCTTGTCCCTACCCTATTAACTAAAATAATGGTAAAATAGGTATGAATGACAAGATTTGAAATGGAGTACCTATGAATACTAAAGAACTCATTGCAGCAGAAATTGCCAAAGTTGTTCCTGAATTGGAACAAGAAAACATTCAAAATCTGCTTGAAACCCCTAAAAATGCTGACATGGGGGACCTCGCCTTTCCTGCCTTCTCATTGGCTAAAGTCTTGCGCAAGGCTCCTCAAATGATTGCAGCAGACATCGCTGAAAAAATCGATGCCTCAAACTTTGAAAAGGTTGAAGCTGTTGGTCCTTACATCAACTTCTTCCTTGATAAATCAAAAATCTCAGCGGACGTTCTTGGACAAGTCATCGCTCAAGGTAGCCACTACGCTGACCAAAACATCGGTCACGGACGTAATATTGCCTTTGATATGTCTAGTCCTAACATTGCTAAACCTTTCTCTATCGGTCACTTGCGTTCAACAGTTATCGCTGATGCTCTGGCCAACATCGTAGCTAAACAAGGCTACAAACCAGTCCGTATCAACCACTTGGGTGACTGGGGTAAACAGTTTGGTATGCTGATTGTTGCCTATAAGAAATGGGGTAGCGAGGAAGCCGTCAAAGCTAACCCTATCAACGAACTCCTTCAACTTTATGTGCGTATCAATGCCGAAGCTGAAGAAGACCCATCTGTAGACGAAGAAGCTCGTGAATGGTTCCGCAAATTGGAAGCTGGTGACGAGGAAGCAACTGCCCTCTGGCAATGGTTCCGTGACGAAAGCTTGGTGGAATTCAACCGTCTTTATGATGAACTCGGTGTTTCTTTTGATAGCTACAACGGTGAAGCCTTCTACAATGATAAGATGGATGAAGTCGTTGACATCTTGACAGAAAAAGGACTTCTCCAAGAATCTCAAGGTGCCCAAGTGGTTAACCTTGAAAAATACGGTATCGAACACCCAGCCCTCATCAAAAAATCAGATGGTGCGACACTTTACATCACACGTGACTTGGCTGCTGCCCTCTACCGTAAACGTACTTACGACTTTGCCAAAGCCATCTATGTGGTTGGTAATGAACAATCTGCTCACTTCAAACAGTTGAAAGCTGTTCTTAAAGAAATGGGCTACGACTGGTCTGACGACATGACTCACGTTGCCTTTGGTCTTGTAACTAAGAACGGTAAGAAATTGTCAACTCGTAAAGGTAACGTTATCTTGCTTGAGCCAACAATCGCTGAAGCTGTTAACCGTGCCCAGGCTCAAATCGAAGCTAAGAATCCAAACTTGCCTAATAAGGAAGCTGTTGCTCATGCTGTCGGTGTCGGAGCTATCAAGTTCTACGACCTTAAAACAGACCGTATGAATGGTTACGACTTCGACCTTGATGCCATGGTATCCTTCGAGGGAGAAACTGGACCTTACGTTCAATATGCACACGCTCGTATCCAATCTATCTTGCGCAAGGCTAACTTCACGCCATCTGCAGATGCTACATACAGCCTAAACGACGTTGAAAGCTGGGAAATCATCAAACTCATCCAAGACTTCCCACGTATCATCAACCGTGCATCAGACAACTTTGAGCCATCTATCGTTGCTAAATTTGCTATCAGCTTGGCTCAAGCATTTAACAAATACTATGCGCACACACGTATCTTGGACGAAAGTCCAGAACGTGACAGCCGTTTGGCTCTTTGCTACGCAACAGCAACAGTTCTCAAAGAAGCCCTTCGCCTTCTCGGTGTTGAAGCTCCAGACGAGATGTAAGCTATATTTAAAACGCCTAAGGGCGTTTTTTTAATTGCCAAAAAAAGAACCCAACACAGCGTGTTGAGCTCTTTTGGAGATTATGAAAAAGAAAAGTTCGTTGTTCTACAAAAAGTGTAAGCCAACGAGACTTACTGAACGGCGTTCAGTAAAAGTTATTTAGGAGACTTAAAGTATAACCTGCATTCCTTAAAGAAACCTTAAATCGCAGAAAAAAATCCCCTAAGGGATTTTCACAGCAGTCCAAAGACCGCTGAAAAGATACGATTGTACAGGCTTCCCAACCTCTTCTTCCTAATCCTCCAAGGTGACCGCTTGTCCAATAGAATCTTTATATAACTATATTACCTTGTTTTGGAAGGGTTTTCAAGCAATTTCTTAAAATACCCTAATAAAACCTCAAAAAACAAGAAAAAAGCCTAGATTTCTAGACTTTCTTCGGGGAGATTTGTTATGAAAAAAATTATGTTACCTCTAGCTCACAAAAGCTAGCTGCCTTACTAGGATGGTTATAATATATCTTAATAAACTTAAAAGTAGCTTAAGAGATTATTATTTTTTATCACTTTTTAAAATAATAAGCAAAATAAGTAATAGTAAGGAACCACTAGGAATATCCTTATCTAAAAACCAAGAGGGGGCTTTGATACTTCCAAGATCATTCATGATGCGGATGATATTATAAGCAATGCTTACTATTAAGAGGCTAAGTTCCGGTAAATAGTTAAGTCGTCCTTTTAAGATTACTAACTTCTCCTTTCTGATAGTTTTCTTGCGATGACCCTATTATAAGGCTGAAAAGGAAACAAAACTAGTGACATAAATGTCACCATCAAAAAAAGCAGGTCTGCCCTGCTTTTTTACTGTATTGCTTCAATTAGTCACCCAAACCGATGCGTTCGAAGATTTCATCCACACGTTTAGTGTAGTAAACAGGGTTGAAGATCTCGTCGATTTCTTCTTGAGTGAGACGTGAAGTTACCTCTGGATCTGCTTCAAGAAGTGGTTTGAAGTCTACTTGGTTATCCCATGATTGGGCAGTCTTTGGTTGAACAAGGTCGTAAGCTTGCTCACGCGTCATGCCTTTTTCAATCAAAGTAAGCATGGCACGTTGGCTGAAGATCAAACCAAATGTAGAGTTCATGTTGCGGATCATGTTTTCTGGGAAGACCGTCAAGTTCTTGACGATATTTCCAAAACGGTTAAGCATGTAGTCAATCAAGATGGTTGTATCTGGTGTGATGATACGCTCAGCTGATGAGTGAGAGATATCACGTTCATGCCAAAGAGCAACATTTTCATAGGCTGTTACCATGTGACCACGGATAACACGTGCAAGACCTGTCATGTTTTCAGAACCGATAGGGTTACGTTTGTGAGGCATTGCTGAAGAACCTTTTTGACCTTTGGCAAAGAACTCTTCCACTTCACGTTGTTCAGATTTTTGAAGACCACGGATTTCCGTTGCCATACGCTCGATCGAAGTTGCGATGCTAGCAAGAACCGCAAAGTACTCAGCGTGAAGGTCACGAGGAAGGACCTGTGTAGAGATTTCTTGAGCACGGATACCAAGCTTGTCGCAGACGTATTTTTCAACGAATGGTGGGATGTTGGCAAAGTTCCCAACCGCACCAGAAATCTTACCAGCTTCTACACCAGCAGCCGCATGCTCGAAACGCTCGATGTTACGCTTCATTTCGCTGTACCAAGTCGCCAATTTAAGACCAAAAGTTGTAGGCTCAGCATGCACACCGTGGGTACGACCCATCATGATGGTGAACTTGTGTTCTTTCGCTTTGTCAGCGATGATGTTAAGGAAGTTTTCAAGGTCCTTGCGGATGATATCGTTGGCTTGTTTGTAGAGATAACCGTAGGCAGTATCTACCACGTCAGTAGAAGTCAACCCATAGTGAACCCACTTACGTTCTTCACCAAGCGTTTCAGAAACCGCACGTGTGAAGGCAACCACATCGTGACGTGTTTGCTGCTCGATTTCAAGAATACGGTCGATGTCAAAGTCTGCTTTTTCACGAATCAAAGCCACATCTTCCTTAGGAATTTCTCCCAACTCAGCCCATGCTTCGTCAGCCAAGATTTCCACCTCAAGCCAAGCACGGTATTTATTTTCTTCAGTCCAAATGTTCGCCATTTCAGGGCGGCTATATCTATCAATCATGTTTTCTTTTCCTTTCTTTTGATGTTTCACTTAAGTAGGGCGGACGTCAGCAGCTTCCTTCGGAATCTCATGACTAAATCTTGAGCCTGAAGTCTCAAAATTTCCGTCGCTTACGCTTTCCCCACGGCGTGAAACATCGGTTTATCAACTAAAAATTACCTTATTCAAATTCTTCTTTCCCAATCCACACTGATGGATAGTGATCCATTGTATTCAAATCAGTATCCATCGGCAAATCATAGATAGCTAAATAGTTTTCAGGATATTGAGCAATCAACTCTTCATACTTAGTTCTCACTTTTTCGTGATTGCTACTAGCATACAAGACTTCGACGACTGCTCCAGTCTTATCTTTTTCAACAAATGCGTTGACGATGAGTTGAATCATAAAACCTCCTAAATCGAAATTCCCTTCATATTTGCTTCCATAATGGGCATCTCAACGCCTAATTCCTGACCGGTCTGATAGACACTTTGACAACAATAGAAGATGTCCTGTTTATCATTGTGTAAGGTCATGATTTTTCGTGTCAGCTCATTTTTCGCAAACATGATTTTCATGGCTTTTCCTGCAATCCAAGCGGGAATTTTGTATGGCAAGAGTTCGGCTTTGTAAAGCTTCAAATTTACACCACGTGCTTCTACAACTTTCAAAGCCTCTCGAATGGCCTTGATGGCCAATGATAATTCCGAAGAACTATTCATCAAATTCAGAGCCAGTTCTTCTGGGTTTTCCAGATTTCCCGAACGTGCAGCTGTCGAAGTAACACCCGCATTAATCGCCATGTGAATCCAAATCCACTCGACCATATCATGAGGAACTTCCCACTTCAAATCTGCAGAAGTCAATAAATCTGTCAGATCAGCATAGTTAGAAATGTCTGCTTTTTGCTCACCTTCTAGCATTAAATGGTCGAACAAGACACCATCCAAATGGTCCTCCTGCATATGACCGCCCGCTGTCGGAAAAGCCAGAATATAGTCGTAATCTCCTGCCCACTCTTGGACCTCTTTTCGAGTATTCCAGAAATTGCAGAAGAAAACGAGGGTGCCTTTGATATTATTTTTTCGCAAGGTTTCCACGGCTTCTTTGACAAAACCATGACGCACACTGAGAAAAATAAAATCATATTCCAAATGAGCTTCTGCCACATGAACATCATAGGTATCATGCTTGTTTTCACCTTTGGAATAATAGCGACCATCTAGCAAATCAACCGAGAGTTTTTGGGGAACATTGTTTTTCTTACTATCTCTCATTACATGTTCTACTTGATGGCCTGCTTTTTGAAAAGCGTAAGCGTAAGTAGTCCCGATAACTCCGAGTCCTAGGATTGCTATTCTCACCTAAAAATCAATTCCTTTCCCAAACTCATCCACATTGTCTGGTTCATCACTAAACAAAGTCACATGCCCCATTTTGCGATTGTGCTTCGCTTCTAGTTTACCATACATGTGGAGGTGGGCGCTTGGATTTTCTGTGACATAACACTCAGCTGCTTCGACGTGTTGGCCGAGGACGTTGAGCATAACAGCAGGCGCATGGAGGTGGATTGCTGGAAGTGGTGCTCCGAGAACGCCCAAGATATGCGTGTCAAACTGTGAAAAGTCGCAAGCTTCGATTGAGTAGTGTCCTGAATTGTGTGGGCGTGGTGCGATTTCGTTGACGATGATGTCATCAGCTGTCGCAAACATCTCCACACAGAGGGTACCAGAGAGGTTAAGTTGCTCAGCAATCTTCACGGCCATAGCTTTAGCTTTCTCAGCTAGACTATCAGAAATGCGAGCAGGCACGATAGTTTTAGAGAGGATGTTGTTGCGATGGATATTTTCCTGAACTGGGAAAACCGTCACGTCCTTGCCGTTACCAGACACGATGACTGAAATTTCAAGGTCGAAGTTAACGAACTCTTCCAAGACACACTCGGCCGAGTTAGCAAGGGCATTTGCCTCTTCCAAATCGTCAGCTGACGTGATGACTTTTTGACCATGGCCATCGTAACCACCTGTCGCAGTCTTGAGGACATATTTTTTAGAAAGGTCAATATCTTCCAAATCAAGGCTAGATGTCACGACCTTGTAAGGTGCAACTCTCACTTGAGCCTTGTTTGAGAGGAAGTCTTTCTCAAAGATACGGTTTTGCGAAATGCGAAGCAAATCTGTTCCTTGTGGGAGCTGTCCTTCTTTGATAACAGCGTCAAGGCCGTCAGCGTCGACATTTTCAAACTCATAAGTGAGAACATCACAGCGGTCTGCCAACTGACGAAGGGCATCTACGTCATCATAGGGTGCCACGATAACCTCAGACACACGAGAAGATGGACAATCTGATGCAGGATCAAGGGTGATAACCTTGTGGCCCATGTAGATAGCTGAGATAGCCATCATCTGACCGAGCTGGCCACCACCGATGATACCAATGGTTTTAGTTGAGCTCATTTGTAGACTCCTCTGCGATTTTTCCTTGTTCTTCAGCAAAGTTAGCAAGCGCATCCGCAATGGTCTTGTCTTCTACTGATAGGAGACGGAGGGCAAAGAGGGCAGCGTTAGTCGCACCCGCTTCACCGATAGCCATGGTTGCGACAGGTACACCACCCGGCATCTGAACGATAGAATAGAGCGAATCTACACCGCTAAGGGCACGTGATTTGACTGGCACACCGATGACTGGAAGGGTTGTTTTAGCAGCAACCATCCCTGGCAAGTGAGCAGCGCCACCAGCACCTGCGATGATGACCTTGATGCCACGGCTACGTGCTTCTTCCGCATGTTTGAACATGAGGTCCGGTGTACGGTGTGCGGAAACAACTTTCTTTTCGTAAGCGATGCCGAAGTTGTCGAGGACTTCAGCAGCTTTTTGCATGGTTGCCCAGTCGGATTTTGAGCCCATGATAATGGAAATTACTGGTTTCATAGTTAATATCCTTTTTCTTCCTTTTTTTGACAATCACCTTAGGTTGTGAGGGACGGCAGCAGCCACCGAAGGTGTCTCATGCCTAAATCGGAAGCCTTAAGTCTTCCGATTTCCCTAAACGATTGGCTGTGTTAGCCAATCGTTTTTTCACAACAGTGGTGATTGTCGCTCATTAGCTCGCTTTCGCTCGCCTTTTTCGACCTACGGTCGCCAATTATTTGTTAGCTTTGCTACCAATGTCATTTCGGTAGAAGAGGCCTTCTGTGTTTTGTTTGTTGAGTTGGTTGTAGATGATGTTTTGGCCGGCTTTGACGGTGTCTGCTGTTGTGACAAGCATGTAGACACGTCCGCCGTTTGAAAGAAGGTCTTTCCCATTTTCAGCGAATTTCGCTCCTGCATAATAAGTGATGATGTCACCCTCTGTCTTGGCTGGAAGCTTGACACCCTTCTCATAAGCGAGTGGGTAGCCGTTTGAGGCTACAACCACACCAAGTGTCACACCCTTATCCGTCCAAGTGATAGTTGGCTCTTTACCATCCAAAATGTCAGTGATATTTTGCGCAAAATCAGAAGTCAAACGAGGCAAGATTATTTGCGTTTCAGGATCGCCAAAACGTGAGTTGAACTCGATGACTTTAGGGCCGTCAGCTGTCAAGATAAGACCAGCGTAAAGAACACCAGTGTAAGGACGACCTTCTTTAATCATACCTTCAAGGACTGGCTTGACAATAGTGTCAACCGCTGTGTCAACTACGCTCTGTGGCAAGTGAGGAACCGGCGCATAGGCACCCATCCCACCAGTGTTAGGGCCCTTGTCCCCATCATAAGCACGTTTGTGGTCCTGAGCCGTTGGCATGATGTAGAACTTGTCACCATTAACAAAGGCAAAGAGAGAAAACTCTTCCCCGTCAAGAAATTCCTCGATGACCACACGCGCACCTGAATCACCGAATTTATTGTCCAAAAGCATCTCGTGAGCAGCTTCGACGGCTTGCTCAACCGTTTCAGCAACGACGACACCTTTACCTAGGGCCAAGCCGTCTGCCTTGACGACGATTGGAGCACCATTTTCCTCGATGTAGGCCTTGGCTTCCTCGAAATCTGAAAATGTGCCATAGGCTGCTGTCGGAACGTCGTATTTGACCATGATTTCCTTAGCGAAATCCTTAGACCACTCTAGCTCAGCCGCAGCCTTGGTCGGACCAAAAGCCTTAAGACCAGCTGCATTGAAATCATCCACGATACCAGCCGCAAGGGCATCATCTGGACCGATAAAGGTCCAAGCAATATCGTTCGCCTTTGCAAAGTCAATTAGATTAGAATGTTCGGAAATTCCGATATTGATCAAATCAAGACCGTCCAATGTCATCCCGTCATTACCAGGAGCCACGAAAACTTGCTCAACATCCTTAGACTCCAATAATTTCTTGGCAATCGCATGTTCACGACCACCAGAACCAACAACCAAAAGTTTCATTTGAAAGATACCTCAATATCAAATAAGACTAGGGGCAAATGCCCGTTAACGACAATCATTCGGAAAAATTAGCAATTTTCACGAATTATACATAACCATTATAACATATTTGTTCGGAGATATGGGTATGTATCCAAATTTGGACATAAAAAAGGCGGCCACTTGGACCACCTCTTGGGAGATTATGAAAATGAAAAAAGTTATTTAGGATTGATGATAGTATATCCTGAGCAGCTTAAGTGAGGCTTAAACGCAAAAATATCTTCATTTTCCTGAAAAACTGCGAATAGGTAGGTGGAGGTTAAAATGAAGAAAAAATTACTATATTGTCTCTTACCGCTAGCTTGTCTAGCGACTGTTTCGGTTTCGTGTGGCAGCTCTGCTCAGGCGGCTGTCCTCGGTGATGACTACCCTTCCTCTTGGAAATATGGGGGCTTCGGTGTTGATCCATGGACCATGTACTGGCGTCAATGTACGTCCTTCGCAGCCTATCGTCTCAGTAACACCAATGGTTTCACTCTGCCTGTAGGGTATGGAAATGCCATCACTTGGGGCAGCATCGCACGTGCCAATGGTCACCGTGTAGACATGAATCCTGCCGTAGGGAGCATCGCCTGGTTCTCAGCTGGGGTCAATGGAGCTGGTCACATGGGACATGTCGCTTGGGTTGCGGAAGTTCATGGTGATCAGGTCACTATTGAGGAGTACAACTACGATGCGGGTCAAGGTCCTGAGAAATACCACAAACGTAGCTTCCATAAGAGTCAAGTGTCTGGCTATATCCATTTTAAGGACCTCGAACCAGGAGCTCAAAATGGAAATTCTACTAACTCTTCTATCAAAGTTGGTGATACAGTGCGCTTCACAGGAACATTCCGTGTCACGTCTGTGTCAGGAAATACCATCACCAGCCAAGATTTAGCTGGAGGCACACCAACCAAACACAATATCGTTGACCCTGGACCCGTTCTTGAAGTTGATGGACAAGGCAATCCAACTTCAGACCAGTACCTCAATCCTGGTGAGACCTTTACTATTCCAGGTAACTTCAAAGTGCTAGCCATTGACCCACCTAGCGATGGCATCCTCGTCCAAATCGGAAATCGCAAGACTTGGGTAACCCAGTCTGTCCTTGAAAAGGTTTAAATCTATTGAACAATCGTGAGAACGGTTGTTTTTTTGATGCACTGAAATAAAAAAGCCCAGTGGGTGCTGAGCTCTTAGGAGATTTATGAAAAAGAAAAGTTTTTTAGGATAGTATTAGTATAACTTGGAGAGCTTAAAGGAAACTTAAGGAATCTAAAAAACATCCAAATTCTTGGATGCTTTGTAAATTCTTAGTGACGGAAGTGACGAACGCCTGTAAAGATCATTGTCAAACCATGTTTATCAGCAGCTTCGATTGACTCTTGGTCACGGACTGATCCACCCGGTTGGATGATTGCTTTGATACCTGCTTTAGCGATTTCTTCCACGTTATCCGCAAATGGGAAGAAGGCATCTGAAGCAAGAACAGCACCATCAAGACGGTCTTTAGCTTGGTCAATGGCGATACGGACTGAAGCCACACGGTTGGTTTGACCTGGGCCAACACCAAGTGTCATGTGGTCGTTAGTCACGATGATACCGTTTGATTTGACGTACTTGATAGCTTTCCAAGCAAACTCAAGAGCTGTCGCTTCTGTCTCAGTTGGTTGGCGTTTAGTAACCACTTGCCAGTCAGCTGGACTTTCTTTAACAACGTCTTGGTTTTGAACGAGGAGACCACCAACAACACCAGTGTATTCTGCTTCCACTTCGCTAGCGTCTTGAGCATCAAATGGCAACTCAAGGATACGCAAGTTTTTCTTCTTAGTTGTCAAGATTTCAAGCGCTTCGTCTGTGTAGCTTGGTGCAATGATGATTTCAAGGAAGACACCGTGCATCTTCTTAGCTGTCGCAGCGTCAACTTCACGGTTGAGGACTACGATTCCACCGAAGATTGACACTGGGTCAGCTTCATAAGCATAGTCCCAAGCTGTTTCGATGTCGTCAGCTTGACCGATACCACATGGGTTCATGTGTTTGAGAGCCACAACTGTTGGACGGTCTTTGAAATCACGGATGATACGGATAGCGGCATCAGCGTCACGGATATTGTTGAATGACAATTCTTTACCGTTAAGCTGTTTAGCTGAAGCAATTGAGTAAGCCGTTGGCAAACCTTTTTGGTAGAAGTCTGCGTCTTGTTGAGGGTTTTCACCGTAACGCATAGGTTGCTTAAGGTCATAAGTCAAAGTGAGTTTTTCAGGTTTTGTTTCACCCACTTGAGCTGTGAAGTATTCCGCAATCAAAGCATCGTATGAAGCTGTGTGACGGTATACTTTCGCTGCCAAACGTTGGCGAGTTTCGTAGCTTGTTTCGCCGTTCGCTGACAATTCGTCAAGCACAACAGCATAGTCAGCAGGATCTACCACAACTGTTACGCTAGCGTGGTTTTTAGCTGCTGAACGAAGCATAGATGGCCCACCGATATCGATGTTTTCAACCGCATCAGCGTAAGTTACGTCTGGTGTAAGAATCGTTTCCTTGAATGGGTAAAGGTTTACCACAACAAGGTCGATAAGTTCAATATTATTGTCTTTAGCCGCTTGAAGGTGGCTATCGAGGTCACGACGAGCGAGGAGACCACCGTGGATATTTGGGTGGAGAGTCTTTACACGACCGTCCATCATTTCTGGGAAACCAGTCACATCGTCGATGGCGATAGTGTCTACCCCAGCATTGTCAAGGGCAACTTTAGTACCACCTGTTGAGATGATGTCCCAACCTAATTTTTTGAGTTCTTGGGCAAATTCAACGATGCCCGCTTTGTCTGAGACTGAAATAAGTGCTCGTTTAGTCATTTTCTTTCTTTTCCTTTTTTTAAAAAAGTTCTTTATCTGCTACAGTCGAAAATTATCTTTCAGCTCTAGGGCTTTCTTATTTTCGTGCAACTCCCAAACTATCCAACACTTCTGGATAGAGCTTGTACTCTGTTTCGTGGATGCGAGTTTCGAAAGTATCAAGGGTATCACCTTCAAGGCGTGGCACACGGACTTGTTTGATGACCTTACCGGTATCAACGCCAGAATCCACCCAGTGAATAGTCACACCAGACTGGTCAACACCTGCATTCCAAGCATCCTCAATACCATGAGCACCTGGGAATTCAGGAAGATAAGCCGGGTGAATATTGAGGATACGGCCCTCATAAGCTGCCAGCAAGGTTGGACCGACGATTTTCATATAACCGGCCAAGCAAACCAAATCTATCTGGTGTTCATCCAAGAGTTTGACGATAGCTTCTTCATAATCCACTTTATTGTCAAATTCCTTGAGTTCAAAGGCATGGCTAGCCACACCAAGGTTCTTAGCACGTTCTAAAACATAGGCATCCCGGTGATCTGAAAAGACAAATTCTACTGGAAATTGTTCCGCAATCACCTGGAAGTTTGAGCCGTTGCCAGAGGCAAATACAGCAATCCTTTTAGCCATTATTTAATCACCACACTTGCGCCATCTTTCTTCACAATACGACCAATTTCATAAACAGGTTCGTCAAGAAGTTCTTTGACACGTTCAACATTTTCTGGTTTAACCGCAAGCATGAGACCAATACCCATGTTGAAGATTTCAAACATTTCTTCATGTTTGATTTCACCATATTTTTCAAGGGCTTTAAAAATTGGAAGAACTGGGACTTTACTTTCGTCAATTTCAGCAGCCAAGTCATCTGAAAACATACGTGGTACATTTTCGATGAAACCACCACCTGTGATGTGGGCAATACCGTTAACCAATTCTTCTTTGATGAGTGGCAAAGCCGCTTTGACGTAGATACGAGTTGGTTCAAGAAGAACGTCTTTAAGTTTTTTGCCTTCAAGTTCTGGGAGAACTTCTTCACCTGTGTAATCCGCAAAGACACGACGCACGAGTGAGTAACCGTTTGAGTGGATACCGCTTGAGGCAAGTCCAAGAAGCACATCACCTTCAGCCACTTTTGAACCGTCAATGATTTGTGATTTTTCAGCGATACCTACTGCGAAACCAGCCAAGTCATAGTCGTCTTCACCGTACATACCAGGCATTTCAGCAGTTTCACCACCGATGAGGGCGGCACCAGCCTGCACACAACCTTCAGCCACACCAGCAACGACCTGTTCCAATTTAGCTGGTTCATTTTTACCAGTTGCTACGTAGTCAAGGAAGTAAAGGGGCTCAGCACCTGCAGCGATAATATCGTTAACACACATAGCCACACAGTCTTGACCGATAGTATCGTGTTTATCGTACTTGATAGCAAGCATGAGTTTAGTACCGACACCATCTGTACCTGAAATCAAAACGGGCTCTTTGACACCTGTTTTTGAAAGGTCAAACATACCACCGAAGCCACCGAGAGCTCCCATGACACCTGCACGCTCTGTACGGGCAACATGTTTTTTGATACGTTCAACAACTTCATAACCTGCTTCAACGTCCACACCCGATTGGGCATACGCATTTTTATTTGTCATTTGTTTATTCCTTTTCTTTTTTCGAGAAAAATACTAGTCAGGTCTCCAGCTTTGACTCCATAGGGCAAAGCGTCTACTGACAAATGCTTTAGCTTTTAGTCAGTAGTTAGACGTGGAGCGTAAGCATTTTTAGACATAATTTTTTACTCTTTTTTCCTTCTAGACTACTCTTAATAGAAAGAAGTGTGTTCTTTCAAACTTTCCAAATAGCGTTCTTCGTAATCGTACAATGGTGTTGGATATTTACCATCGAAGTAAGCCACACAAAGGCCACCGTTTGGTGCATCTGTGTCAATTCCAATAGAATCAATCAAGCCATCAATTGATAAGTAAGTCAAGCTATCCGCACCGATGATTTCTCGTGTTTCCTCAACTGTATGATTGGCCGCAATCAATTCCTTACGTGTTTGAATATCGATACCGTAGAAACATGGATAGGCAAGGGCTGGACTACCGATTGCTACGTGAACCTCTGTTGCTCCTGCTTCTTTTAGCAAATTAACGATACGACGTGAGGTCGTCCCACGTACAATAGAATCGTCAATCATAACCACACGTTTGCCTTTAACAACACCTGATACGGCAGAGAGCTTCATACGAACCCCTTGCTCACGTAATTCTTGTGTTGGTTGGATAAAGGTACGTTGAGTGTATTGGTTTTTAATCAAGCCCATTTCATTTGGCAAGCCTGATTCTTCTGCAAATCCCATGGCTGCGCTAAGTGATGAATTAGGCACACCAACTACAATATCTGCTTCATGTTTGAATTCACGTGCCAATTGAGCACCCATACGTTTACGAGCTGTATGGACATTGACCCCTTGGATATTTGAATCAGGACGGGCAAAGTAAATATACTCCATTGAGCAAACAGCCAATTGGGTGTCCGTTGTATAGTTATCGTAAGTAATGCCATTATCATCGATGATAACAACCTCACCTGGATTCACATCGCGAATCCACTCTGCTCCAACCACTTCAAAGGCACAGGTTTCAGATGAAACCACAATAGCTCCATTGGCCATCTTACCAATAGAAAGGGGACGGAAACCATTTGGATCCAAGGCTGCAATGAGCTTGTCCTCAAGCATGAGGAGGTAAGCAAATCCACCTTTAACAGTGTTCAAGGCTTCTTTCACCTTACCCATGAAGGATGGGTTGTGGCTACGACGAATCAAGTGGGCCAAAATTTCTGAGTCAGAAGTCGAGTTAAAGATTGCACCATTTTTTTCCAACTCACGTCTAAGTGACTCTGCATTAGTCAAGTTCCCGTTGTGGGCAAGTCCAAACTGATTGTCATAAAACTTAAACAAGAAAGGTTGAATATTGTCTACAGAAGCTTCACCAGCAGTCGCATAACGAACATGACCGATAGCAGCTGTTCCAGTTAGCTTGTCCAAGTTGGCTGGATCACGAAAAACTTCTGAGAGAAGCCCCATATCACGATGACGCTTCAATTGACCCGCATCATTTGAGAGAATTCCTGCTCCCTCTTGACCACGGTGTTGGAGACTGTGAAGTCCGAAATAAGTTAATTTGGCAGCATCTGGGTGACCCCAGATACCAAAAACACCACATTCTTCATTAAGAGATTTAACTTCGTATGTCATTTTTTATACCTTTTATTTTTGATATTTTCCTTATGCAAGGCGAACGAAAAACTGTTTCTAGCCTCTCATTTCACTAATTGGAACTTAAGGTTTCAAGCTCTTTATAATCACTGCATATCGAAAAATATCATTACTGAGTACACTTGGCACTCTATTATTTTCCAGTAAAGTATTTAACCGCTGACGCAAAGAGGTGTTGGTCTTTATTTCCTGGAATATTTTGGAAGAGACCATCTTCGAAACGTTCTGAGTGACCCATCTTACCAATAATTTGACCATTCTTGCTTGTGATACCTTCGATAGCATTCACAGATCCGTTAGGATTGTATTTTGAATCCATGCTTGGTTTACCTTCGAAGTCAACATATTGGGTAAAGATTTGACCATTGTCACGAAGCTCTGCAAATTCCTCAGCTGTCACGACAAATTTACCTTCACCATGTGATACTGGGATGGCATGGATGTCACCAACTTCTACTCCGGCAAGCCATGGTGAGTTCGTGTTGGCAATACGTGTTTCAACCATTTTAGCCACGTGTTGGTTGGCATCATTGTAGAAGAGGGTTGGACTAGTACTGCTTGCATCTTCAAAGTTACCATATGGAAGAAGACCTGATTTGACAAGAGCTTGGAACCCGTTACAGATACCGATAATCAAACCACCACGTTCGATGAAGCTATCAATGGCTGCACGTACTTTTTCATTGAGCAAGATGTTAACGATAAATTTAGCTGATCCATCTGGTTCATCGGCTGCTGAGAAGCCACCTGCAAAGAAGATAATATTAGCTTTTTCGATATTGTCAACCATGGTGTCAACGGACTTGACAATTGCTTCTTCATTCAGTGTGACAAATGGTACCAAGTTGACTTTTGCACCTTCTTTTTCAAAGGCCTTAGCTGAATCGTACTCAGAGTTAGTACCTGGGAATACTGGGATGTAAACCACTGGTGTCTCAACTGTTTCTTTAGTTTTGATAACAGCATCTGATGCCACAGCAGGTGCTTCTTCCAACTCAGTTGCTTGTGCAAATTCCGTCGGATAAACCTCTTCCAATTTACCTTGGAAGGCACTGTCAAGTTTGTGTCCATCAAGCGTTACACCATTGACAGTAAGTGTAAAGTTAGCTTCTGTTTGTCCAATCTTGGCAATACCTGCAATTTCTTCAGGCGATGTGAAGATGAATCCGCCCAATTGGGCTGTCAAGCTGGTGTCAAGGTCAGCTAATTCGACGTTAGCACCGATATGGTTCCCAAATGTTGCAAGGGCAAGAGCTTCAAGGACACCACCATATTTGACAGCTGATGCTGCTGTCACTTTGTGATCAGCTTGGATGGCTTCAAACTTAGCAAAGTTAGACTTGATAAGATCAAAGTCAATTTCTTGTGCCAAAGCTTGACCTGGGATGTAATAGATATTTTCACCAGCAGCTTTAAATTCTGGAGAAAGGACCTTACGGCTATCTGCAGTTGTGACACCAAAAGCAACTAAAGTTGGTGGTACTGTCAATTCTTCAAAGGTACCAGACATAGAGTCTTTCCCACCGATAGATGGCAACCCAAGTTGAATCTGAGCTTCAATGGATCCAAGAAGAGCTGATACTGGTTGACCAAAACGCTCTGCTTGTTTATCCATACGCTCGAAGTATTCTTGATAAGAGAAACGAGCCTTAGACCAGTTTGCACCAGCAGCAACCAAACGAGCGGTTGCTTCGATGACCGCATAAGCAGCACCATGATATGGAGACCATTCTGCTACATAAGGGTTGAACCCTTGCGCCATAACAGAAGCAGTTGTTGTCACACCATGTTGGACTGGCAATTTCTGTACAGAAGCTTCAGTTGGTGTGATTTGGTAGCGACCACCAAGTGGGTGATTGACTGTTGAACGACCAACTGAGCTATCAAAGATGGTTTGTAAACCTTTTTGACTGGCATGGTTAAGGTCAGCCAAAACTTCAAGAGTATCAGCTTCAAGGGTTTCGGCAGAGGTTTGGCGTTCTTCTGGAAGATTAACATCCTTGTCAACCACCTTAGCATCTACAACCACACGCACACCGTTTGTATCAAGGAAACGACGTTCCAAATCAACGATGGTTTCGCCATTCCAGTGCATGACAAGATTTGGTTTTTCAGTCACTGTCGCAACGACAACAGCATCAATATTTTCTTTATTACATTCAGCAACAAAAGCGTCTACATCATCTGGACGAACCACTACAGCCATACGTTCCTGAGATTCAGAAATGGCAATTTCTGTACCGTTCAAACCTTGGTATTTCAATGGTACTTTGTCTAGATCAATTTCAAGACCATCTGCCAATTCACCGATAGCCACACAGACACCACCAGCACCAAAGTCATTTGATTTCTTGATCAGACGAGTCACATCCCCATTACGGAAAAGACGTTGAATCTTACGTTCTTCGATGGCATTCCCTTTTTGAACCTCAGCACCAGCTGTTTCAACAGATTCAACCGTTTGAACTTTAGAAGAACCTGTCGCACCACCGACACCATCACGTCCAGTCTTACCTCCGAGCAAGATAATCACATCACCTGCTTCAGGTTTTTCACGGACAACATTTTCCTTAGGAGCCGCACCGACAACGGCACCTAGCTCCATACGCTTAGCAACGAAACCTGGGTGGAAGTATTCACGAACATAGGTTGTTGCAAGACCAATTTGGTTACCGTATGAAGAATAACCGTGAGCCGCTGTTTTAGAAATCACTTGTTGTGGCAATTTACCAGCACGAGTTTCAGCAATTGGTGTTGTAATATCACCAGCACCTGAGATACGCATGGCTTGGTAAACGTATGAACGACCTGACAATGGGTCACGAATGGCTCCACCAATACAAGTAGCTGCACCACCAAATGGTTCAATCTCCGTTGGGTGGTTGTGGGTTTCGTTCTTGAACATGAGAAGCCATGGCTCTTTCACACCATTGACATCCACTTCAATTTCAACAGAGCAGGCATTGATTTCATCAGACACTTCCATGTCGTCCAAACGACCATTGGCACGCTCATAACGACCAAAAATAGTCGCCATATCCATCAAGGTTTGAGGTTTTTCGGTACGTCCCAACTCATCACGCATGGCAATATACTTGTCATAAGTCGCTTGCAATTGTTTTTCAAATTTAGAAGCAGAGAAGTCGATGTTTTTCAACTCAGTCTCGAAAGTTGTGTGACGACAGTGGTCAGACCAGTAAGTATCCAACACCTTAAGCTCAGTCTCAGTTGGCACACGACCAATAGACTTGAAGTAATCTTGAATGAATAGAAGGTCATCCACTTCCATTGCCAATCCTTGCTCTGCCTTATACTTAGCAAAATCTTCTGCCGTATAAGTTTCAAAGAAATCCAAACTTGGAATGGTCTTGTTAGACTCAGAGAAATCCTGTTTAGCAATGCCAACAGTGATGTCTTTGAAACGAGAATCCACTGGGTTCAAGAGGTAGTTTTTGACAGCTTCCAACTCATTCGCATCAATATCCTTGTTAACCAAGTAAAGTTGCGCTGTGTTCACCGTTACATCATTTGAACTACCAAGCAAAAGCAAAGCTTCCTGTGAAGATGCCGCACGTTGGTCAAATTGACCAGGCAAACTTTCGATAGCAAAGAAAGCATACTTCTCAAGATCAGCCTTAACCGCGGCTTCATCCAAAACAGTATCGGTCACTTGCTCAGAGAAAATATGTTTTTCCGCACGCGCAAACAAGTCCTCTGCCAAATTAAAGACATCGTAAACTTGAACAATACGAAGATCATTCAAAGTTTTCAACTGAAGATTATGCTTTAATTCTTTTACTAAAGAGTGAGATTTCACACGAAAATCAGCTTTTTTCTCAACGAAAATACGTTTATCCATTTTATTTCCTTTATCTATTTCTACTTAAAGATTGTAGTGAAGACCAAGTATTCTATTTGTAAAAGGCTACTTCAATCCTTGTAATTTTTCCAATACAACTTCATAAACATCTGTCAAGCTACCAAGATCACGACGGAAGACATCCTTGTCCATATGGTGCCCTTCAGCATCCCAAAGGCGGCAGTTATCTGGTGAAAATTCATCTGCCAAGATAATTTTGCCATCCTTATCAAAACCGAATTCCAATTTGAAGTCAATCAAACGAAGACCAATTTGTGCAAACCAATCTTTCAGCAATTCATTGATACGACGCGTTTCTTCCTTGATATAAGCAATTTGTTCATCATTGGCAATATCCAAGAACTTCACATGCTCATCATTGATGAATGGATCATCCAAATCATCGTTCTTATAGTAAAATTCAACGATAGGAGTTTTCAAGTCCAAACCTTCTTCCACGCCAAAACGTTTAGAAAAAGAACCCGCAGTCACGTTACGAAGAACAACCTCCAAAGGAATGATTTTCACTTTCTTGTTGAGTTGTTCTGTGTCAGAAATACGTTCGATAAAGTGAGTAGCTACACCCGCAGCATTCAATTTTTCAAAAATAAGAGACGAAATCTGATTATTTAGCACACCCTTTCCCTTAATAGTCTCCTTACGAGCACCATTAAGCATAGTTGCTTGGTCCTTATAGACCGACTTAATCACATTTTCGTCTTCTGTACTATAAATATCTTTAGCTTTACCAGTATAAATTAGTTGGTTTGACATGGTATTGTTCGCCTTTCAAGTTTATTCTTTCTAATTATACCACACCAGAATCCAAAAACCAATATATAGCAAACTTTATTACTTTAGTAAAAAAACAACGTTCGTCTTTTGATTGTTTTTTAGAGTTTCCTAATAAAAAATGTATAGAAAAAAGGAGTGTGACAGAACTAAATCCATATAACATTTAGTTTCTTGCCTCACTCCCACAAAATAACAATCATATAATACACAACTATTATACTCTTATCTAACTCTAGCTTTCTTATTCTTTATTCAATTTCTCAGACAAATAGTCCAACAAATCAGCTACCTTAACCATATGGTCAATAGTATCATCGGAAATCTCAAGAGCAAACTCATCCTCCAAATTAATAATGAATTCCATAAGCTCTATTGAATCCACACCCAAGTCATCTAATTTGGTGTCTTCGGTTAAAACAATGTCCTCTTTACCCATCTGCTCTTGAATCACGAGCTGCATTTTCTGAAGAATTTCTACTCTACTCATCAGTTAGCCTCCTCTTTCGGACTAAAGGCTTCAACTAGCTGCTCAACAACCTTAGTATCAAGCATCGTACGAACCTGCTTAATAGTGTAGTAAACTGCCTTAGCATCACTAGATCCATGACATTTTACTACGGGAGCTTTAAGACCAAAGAGAACCGCACCTCCGGCGCTAGAGTAATCCATAGTCTCTTTCATACCTTTTAGACTATCCTTCAATAGGAAGGCACCTAACTTAGCTTTAAGACCACCATTCATGATAGCTGACTTAAGAGTCTTCATGGCACCAAGTCCCGTTCCTTCAATTGCCTTAAGAACTGCATTTCCTGTGAAACCATCAGCGACTACTACATCAGCAGCTCCTGACATAATTTCACGCGCCTCAACATTACCAACAAAGTTAATACTTGGCTCCTTAGATAGGAGTTCAAAAGCCTCCTTACGAAGACTATCCCCCTTTGTTTCCTCAGTCCCATTATTAAGGAGACCTACACGAGGGTTGGCAATTCCACGCACATTTTTAGCATAGAAAGATCCTAAAATAGCATATTGATGCAAATGACTAGCTGTATTTTCCGCATTAGCACCCAAATCAAGCATATCAAAGGGTTGACCAGTAAAACTTGGCATTGTTGACATAAGACCTGGACGCTCAACTCCCTTAATACGTCCGACCACAAAGAGACCTGCAGCCAGAAGGGCACCTGTATTTCCCGCAGAAATCACGGCACCTGCTTTTTTCTCCTTAACAGCCTGTGCACCTAAGACCATTGAAGCTTTTTTCTTCTTACGAATGGCTTTAGCTGGCTCATCATCCGAATTTATCTTTTCATCAGTATGCACAATGCTCACACGTTCATTCGCTGTCAAATAGGTCTTAATTTTAGCTTCATCACCATAAAGCTGGATTTCAATATCTTTGAAATCTGCTATAGCTTGGTTGACACCCTCTACAATTGCTTGTGGCGCATTATCGCCACCCATAGCATCTACTGCAATTACATGCATAGCATTCTCCCTCTTGTCCTCTGCCATAAAACATAAACTCAGATTTCTATCAATAAAATATTATGTAACTAAAATAGACTAGTTCCCTGTTTCTAGCAGAGTCTTTCAGCTTATTATCTTCTTATTATAGCACGAACTGACTTGCATTTTAACCCCTGAGACTGAAAACCATTACTTTCCTGTTTCACGTGAAACAAAAAGAAGATAATGTCTAGTCAGCACTATCTTCTTTATTCATAATATGACCCCAAGAATTTAGATTATCAATAAACTTCTTACTTTTAAGATGTATTCCAACATAATTATCATAGAGGTCATCAATAAAATGTCGTAGCTTTCGTTTCATGTCATCCTTAACAGATATGCTTCTCAATTCCTCAAAAGAAAGCCCCTGAAAACAATCTAAAAGATAAGGTACATTAGGATCTAAGTGACTACGCCTTTCATCCTCTGCATAATGATTTGGACAAAGTAGCCCCGAGAACTTATACGAAAAATCAAAAGGAAGGCCCACACGATGGCAAAAGACACACTCGTGAAAATTCAATCGTACACCGAAACGGTCTAAAACCTGAATCTCAAAGATATTAGTCAAGATTTCATAATCCAAGCCTTCTTCCATTAATTCAAGCGTCTTCTCCAAGAATGCAAATAATTGTGCATCTGCTACACCGTCAGCAATAGCAGCATCCGTCAGAGCAGCTAAATAAGTCGCATAAGACAGCTTGAAAATATCGCTTGTAATTTCCTTGAAGGACTCTGCCTGGCTATAATCCTCTATGAAAGATAAGCCCTCATCATTTACAGTCATCATGAATTCAGCGATGGTTAAAGGTTGAATCACAGCACTTAATTTACCTGACCCACCACCTCTAACAAAAAACATCCGTTTACCAGCTTGCTCGGTAAAAATCTTAACTAGCTTATCGTTCTCACGATAATTACGATTGAAGAGGACAAGCCCTCTACTCTCAAGCTTCTGCATGTTCTTCCATAAACTCTTTCAAACGAGCCATAGCTGTTTCAATAGTATCCATGCTAGCTGCATACGACAAACGAACATAGCCTTCGCCATACTTCCCAAAAGCAACCCCTGGGATAATCGCAATAGCTTTTTCACGAGCAAAGTCTTGACAGAACTTAAAGGAATCTTGAGTATAGCCTTCTGGAATCTTAGCAAAGATATAGAAAGCACCATCAGGTTTAATAATTTTGAAACCAAGTTCAGTCATTTTTTCAAGAATATAATCACGACGCTTCAAATACTCAACTTTCATTGGTTGGGCATCATCTTTACCAGCAGATAAGGCTTCAATAGCTGCAAATTGTGCCATAGTAGCTGCAGCTGTTACCAAATACTGGTGACTCTTAATCAACTGAGCCGTCAAGACTGCAGGTGCAAAAATCAAACCAATACGCCAGCCCGTCATCGCATGAGATTTAGACAAACCATTAATCAAAATCGTTTGTTCTGGCAAATACTCAGCAATAGATACATGTTGGTCCACATAAGTTAGCTCAGAGTAAACTTCATCGCTAACAACAAAAATATCGTATTTTTTCAGAACTTCAGCCAAATCTTTAATCTGTTGACGTGAGTAAGTCACACCTGTTGGGTTAGTTGGGTAGTTAAGCAAAACTGCTTTAAGCTTATCTCCCTGCTCCAAAATTGCCTTTTCTAACATCTCCGGAGTCAAAACAAAATCATTAGCTGTTGTATCAATTTCAACAATTTCAGCACCAACTAGATTTGCAATCGGTTCATATCCAGGATAGGCTGGTGCAGGTAAAAGAATCGTATCTCCTGGCTCCAAAATAGCCGTCAATGTTGCAGAAAGGGCTTCTGTAGCTCCAATAGTCACCAAAATTTCATTATCTGGATTATAAGTAAGATTATATTTTTCCTTAACAAAATCTGCCGCAGCTTGACGCAAAGCAGGAAGTCCTGCCATACCTGTATAGTGAGACTGGTTAGCATCGATAGCAGCTTTAGCTGCTTCTTTCACATGATCTGGAGTCGTAAAATCAGGTTCACCAAGTGTCAACTTTTTGATACCTGGTACATCTGAAATTGATTGGTCAAACTGACGAATCATCGAAACTTCAATCTTATCTAAATTTTTATTAAAACGTTGTGTTAAATCCATCACTGTCACCTCTTTGCAATTATGCCTTACATTATATCAAAAACTCAAACGCATTTAAACACCAAAAAAAGCTAGCCTAGGCTAGCTTTAGTCTATTTATGGCCCATTTCAAACAAAGGTGACAATGGACGTTTTTCATGAATACGAATAATTGCCTCTGAAATCAAATCAGCAATTGAAATTTGTTCAATCTTATCAATCAAACGTTCTTCTGGAAGATAAATCGTGTCCAATACGACAAGCTTCTCAATAGCAGATTTTTGAATATTATCAAGTGCTGGACCTGACAATACAGGGTGAGTACATGAGGCATAGACATGAGTTGCACCAGCTTCAGCAAGCGCATCCGCCGCATGACAGATTGTACCTGCAGTATCAATCATATCATCAATCAAGATACATGTTTTACCTTCAACGTTACCAATGATATTCATAACCTCAGAAGTGTTCATTTTATCAACACTACGACGTTTATCAATGATTGCGATTGGTGTTTTCAAACATTGAGCAAGTTTTCGTGCACGAGTCACACCACCATGGTCTGGAGAAACAACAACAACATCATCTCCAGTAAGACCAGCACGATCAAAGTAATCTGCGATAAGTGGTGCCCCCATCAAATGGTCTACAGGAATATCAAAGAATCCTTGAATTTGAGAAGCATGGAGGTCAACTGTCAAAAGTCGATCAACACCTGCAACCTCAAGCATATTAGCAACCAATTTAGATGTGATTGGCTCACGTGAACGTGCCTTACGGTCTTGACGTGCATAACCATAATAAGGCATAACAACACTGACCGTTTCTGCACTTGCACGTTTTAGCGCATCAACCATAATCAAGATTTCCATCAAGTTATCATTTACAGGAGAGCTTGTAGATTGAAGAATAAAAACGTGATGACCACGGATAGATTCTTCAATATTAACTTGAATCTCACCATCTGAAAATTCACGAACACTTGATTTTCCGAGTTCAATACCCATTTTATCAGCAACTTTTGCTGCTAATTCCTGGTTAGACGATAAAGCAAACAACTTCAAATTCGTATAAGACATGATTTCCTCCAAAATATCTACTAAACCATTCTACCTTTTTTTAGATTGATTTTCAATGCAAAATAAATGGTGTCACAGTAACTTAACAAGACTAAAAAGATTTAACCTTAACCTCGACATTTTCCCGTCTAAAAGTAATTCCAGAAAGTAAAGACATTTTGCTATAAAATAAAAACGATTCGAGAAAATTCGAATCGCCTTTTTGTAGTCATTATGGGTAAATATAGTATACAGAACCACCATGAGCTGAAGATGTTGGATCAAATGTACCACGGTAGTTACCGATTGACATGTTACCTGCATAGTTTGATTCCATAACTTGAATTGAATTTGCACTTGATGCTGATGTGACGTAAGCTACGTGACCATAACCACCACCATCATTTGGCCAAACCGCAATTGCTCCGGCTACAGGAGTTGTACCAACTGAGTGGCCAGCTGCTTGTGCGCTAGCAATCCAGTTTTTAGCATTACCCCAGTAGTTACCAACCCATGAAGCTAATGATTTAGCACCCCAAGTACATTGACCAACAGGATATGTATTAGGAGTTGAGGCAGCTGATACCTTAGGTGTTTCAGCTGCTGGAGCTGGTGCTTCTGAAGCTGCAGGTGCTTGACTTGCTGGTGCTTCTGAAGTTGCTGCAGGTGCTTCGCTAGCAGGAGCTGGTGCTTCTGAAGCTGCAGGAGCAGCTGATTCTGGTTGTGCTTCAGATGTTGCTGGAGCAGCAGGCTCTTGTTGTGCCTCTGAGGCAGCTGATTCTGGCTGTGCTTCAGGCTCTTGTGTTGCTTCTGAAGTTGCAACAGTTGGCTCTTGAGTTGTTTCTGAAGTTTCTGATGAAACAGGTTCTTGTGCTACTTCTGAGGCTGTTGCTGTTTCTGAAACAGTAGCTTCTGAAGGTTGAGCTACTGCTTCTGAAGTTGCTGCCGCCTCTGATTGAGCTACAAATGCTGCCGCTTCTGAAGATGCTACTGCTTGTGCTACTGCCTCTGATTCTGCAATTGCTTGAGACTGAGCAACTGATGCTGCAGTTGAAGCTGCCACTGCTTCTGCAGTTGATTTAGCAGAAACAAGTGATGTTTTTTCATCTTGAGCTGTAGCCAATTCTGCAGCCAAAGTAACTTGTGCTGCTTCTAGTTCTGCTTGTTGAGTTGTCAAACCAGCTTCTGTTGTTTCAAGTTCTGCTTTATTAGTTGCAATCTCATTGATAGCAGCTTGGTTTTGTTCTTGTTTTGCAGCAAGCTCTTTTTGATCAGACTCTTGTTTTGTCAACATGTCATTATTAGCTGTAACAACTTTTGAAATAGCTGTGATACGAGTAATAGCTTCAGAGATTGACTTAGAGTTCAAGATAGAGTTAATGTAGCTAGTCGCAGTATTATTTTGTTGAGCACTACGAGCTTGTTTCGCCAAAGAATCTTGACGAGCTACAATTTTACTTGATAATTCTTGAATTTCAGATTCCAAATCTGCTGATACTTTTTCAAGTTCAGCATTTTTAGTTTCCAATTCTGATTTTTGTGTTCTAAGTGTAGATACTTGAGATTGGATTGTAGCAACTTGCGCTTGTGCAGTCTCTTGTTGAGAAGCAAGGTTACTAATTGCGTTATCTGCAGCAGCGATTTGCGAATCATAATCCTCTGCATGTACTGATGCAGCTGCTGATAAGGTTACACCACTTACCAACACTGCTGAAAGAATACGTTTTTTCATAATATAAAATACTACTCCTTTTCGATAAGACCTTTTAATTGTATCAAAAAATGGCGCAAACTTTGTTACGCCAATATTACAGTTCTATTTAAATCTATCAACTGACAGATACAAAAATAATTTTTCAAGAATAGGTTTAATAAAGATAAAGATCAAAAGATTAAACACTATACTAGGACTTAGTTGATAAATAATAAAATCCGTCACAGACTCATTGGAGAAACCATAAAATAAGGCAAAGCCAAAATTTATGGTATCAAAGAGAAATAAGAATAAAAACATTAACAAAAAATCAACATAGTTATTTCTCTTAACAATTCGACCTAGCTGAGTTAACAGATAACATAATAGTGGCAACGTTAGAATTACTATACCAACTGTTTTGAAATAATAGGTATCATAAAGAAATCCAAAACAAACAAGGTATAGAAACGAATACTTATTTGAAAAATCAAGAGTTAAGATGAAAATATAAATAATAAAAAGATGAGATGATAGAAAAAATTCAGGAGATAAATAATGATTAAGTATCATCGAAATATGACCATCCCATAGAAAAGGAACAATACTAAGCAAGAAAGGAATAATAGAATACTTGGACAATTTCATATTATTTACCATCTCCAACTAAAGTAACATAAGAAATTTTATCAAAATCAGCATAAGGTTTTACCAAAATCGTACGATTTCCTTCATAATCACTCACAGAGTCTACAGTACCAATTGGAACATCCTTTACTGATACATCATCAAGACCACTTGTAACTACTTCAGTCCCAACCTTAACGTTAGAAGATGAATTGAGTTGTGTCATCTCTAACAGCTTCTTTTTATTATCATAACGAGATATAATCCCGAAAATCTGGTTATCATCCTCTGATTTGACGCTAGAAGCAAGGTAACTATCACTAGAACTACTAGAAAGTAAAGAAATAGTAGTAGTATCATCATATACCTTAGTTACAAAACCAATTACTCCACCATTAGAAGTTGCTAGCATAGATTTACTAACATTCTTAGACTTACCGACATTAATCGTTAACTCTTTTAACCAAGTCACAGAAGGTCGCATAGAAACTTCAGCAGTGAGAACAGTATCACGACTTAGCTTGTCCGAAAGATTAAGCGAAGCTCTTAAAGAATCATTCTCTTCTTGCAAGTTAGAAATAATAGATGATTGATTTTCTAAATTAGATAAAGATTTTTTTAAATCTCGATTCTCATTATAAGTTGATAAAAGATCAGAAATAACATTATGAGATTTTGATAAAGCAGTAAATGGAACTGAAGCCACTGAGTCTACTTTGGTAACAAAACCCGAAACATTAGACGAGATATCCTTGGTTAATTTTTTATTAGTAAAGACAAAAGAAAAAAGCATTACAAAAAATAGAATAATAATAAACCCATAAAGAAGAAATCGATAAAAACTATTTTTCATTTTGTCACCTCAAAAAAAAGAAAACGAATTATCTAAAAGATAATTCGTCATAATACTACGGAGAATGGGGGATTCGAACCCCCGCGCCAGTTACCCGACCTAACGATTTAGCAAACCGTCCTCTTCAGCCTCTTGAGTAATTCTCCAATATGGGCACGAGTGGAATCGAACCACCGACCTCACGCTTATCAGGCGTGCGCTCTAACCATCTGAGCTACGCGCCCAAGCAAATGCTTGGCTATAATATCCAAATAAAGCGGGTGACGAGAATCGAACTCGC